>NZ_NYVD01000133.1 GCF_002684405.1 Parvibaculum sp.
ATTTCAGTCCAGGCCATCTGATCCTCCGTCGTCTTCGCAAACCACAGAGAATCATAAGCCACTGAAATCACTCAACTTAATTTTCGGTTGGGCTCTAAGACTATCCATTAGCCACGCCGCTCCGCGTTGTCGCAAACAATCGGAGATCCGGCATAGCCAAGGAGCAGGGATATGGAATCGCGCGATGACCCACCTCGGATCATTGACCTGATTACATCATTCGGTAGCAAGAACCTGCCGTCAGGCAAACACATGAGCAAGCACAGCACAGCAGCCAGTCGCGAAACCGGATCGCCGATGTCTTCTCAGGAACGACGATTGGCGGCGAGCCGACTGCGACCGACGATCACTCGGACCAGTGTCTTGAACGCGCTGGAGGCGGCGGCACCGAGCTGTCTCGATGCCCGCCAGATGTATCGCGTCCTCAGCACGCAACTCGACAGCGTCACACTTGCCTCGATCTATCGAGCGTTGAAGGATTTATGGGTTGCCGGGTTGCTGGTTCGCACGGAAGGCGCACATGGGCGCGGGTTCTATACCATCAAACCGGACGGGACAGACGCCCGCTACGACACGCTGCGATGTCACTGTGGTGCGCGACTGGTTTTCATTGAAGACGAGGTGTTGCGTGAACACCTGCGGTCGTTGGCGTGTGAGGAAGGATTCGCTCCCGACAAGGAGTCGGCTTATACCATCACCATGACGTGTACGGAATGTCGGCAACCCCGCAAGGGAGAACAGTAGCCGGTCTCAAGCCAGGACCGTCTGATCGGAAAGCACGATGCCCGGCACGGTCGTGGGCTCTCCGTCGGTCATTCGTTCCGAGAGATATCGCGCCGGAGGCTTGCCCACCGCCTTGCGGAACATGGTGACGAAGCCGCTGGCATTTTCGTACCCCAATTCCAACGCCACGGTCTGCACGCTTTCGCCCCTCGTCAGGCGTTGAAGCGCCAGGATCACATGCAATTGCCGGCGCCAGCGTCCGAAGCTCATGCCGATTTCCTGCAGTAAAAGCCGGCTCATGCTGCGCTCGCTCATACCAATACGGGTCGCCCAATCGCCCTTTGAGGTTTTGTCTGCGGGGTCGGCCAACAGCATTTCCGCGAGGCGGCGCAATCGTGGATCATGCGGCATCGGCAAATGCAGGTCTTCCACCGGAGCCGCCGCCAACTCATCCAGCAAGGCGGCTATCAGCCGATCTTCCCGGCTTCCTGGCGCATATAGCTTGGGAAACCCCGCCACTTTCAGAAGCAACTCGCGCAGCAGTGGCGATACCGAAATCGTGCAGCAGGTTTTCGGGAGATCCGGTGCGGCATCAGGCTCCACGAACAGGCAATAACACTCCGTGTTACCCGATCCCCGGGCCGAGTGGGGCAGGTCTCCCGGTATCCATACAGCGCATTGCGGCGGCACGATCCACACGCCGTCTTCGATTTCGCAATTGATGATGCCGCGGACGGAGTAAAGCAGTTGCGCCTTGTGGTGCTGATGCCTCGCATGTTCCCAGTCACTTGTTACCGATGTGGCACTCAGGGCAACAACGGGCCGGGGGACGTTATCGACGTCCCCGGTGACAGTCAGATCGGTAATGGCAACGCTCGACATGGTACGTGCTGAACCTCGGATCGAAGATGAGGCGTTTTGGCCTAATTGCAAAATATTATGTCCAAGTTGTGCAATGTCGTCCAGCCATTCCATCGGTATTCTGAGGCTAAATGCTGGCCGTTCTGCTCGCTCGGAGCATGGCTCCTCCCGACCGGGATAGGCCCTTTTTCCGACGGGGCACGGCAGCCGGCGATTTTTCCTTATGGTCCGAAGGAGTGTCGGCATGTTGATTGACGCCTCGCAGTTCCCTCTCGTGTGGATACGATTCAACGCGCCGGGCGCCGATCCCGAAGCTTCGCCTTTTGCTGAGTTCGAGGCATTGCTCGCCCGCAAGGAAGTCTTTGTTCTGCTCAATGACGAGGGACTTGATAAAGGCGATCACGAACATTCGCCGGAAGAAAAGAAGCAAACGGTGCTTTGGATGAAACGCCACAAGAGCGAATTGAGAGCCTTCATCAAAGCGGGGATCTATATCGAGCCGAGTACCGCCAAGCGGTTGGCGACCAAAGCGTTCGCCTCGGTGTATGAGAAATTCTGGGGCTATCCCATGCTCATGGTTGCCACCAGGGACCAGGCGCTGGCCCTGGCGCAGACATTGTTGCGAAGCGAGCAAGCGGAGACACGGGCACTTTAGGTCCGGCTAACTCTCGCGTGCGGCAATCTGCGCAGGGGTTGCGTCACGTCCCCCTCCCATAATTTGAGCGGCATCAAGGCTTTCGCCCATCCGGCGCGGGATAGTTTTCTCACGGTTATTACCGGAGGAGGAAACGGCCCGTGCCCTGCCGGACGACGCAAGAACACAGACAAGCCTGTTGGACCAGACAGACAGCCATGCCGCGGGCCGACCGTCCGCATGGGACGGCCGGTACCTGTCCGGTCGGGGCGTGATGCCGATGGGCAAGATCGTTCCTGCCAGAGAGGTCGACGTCGGGCCGCAAAAGCTGAAGGGCATACTCAATGTGCCCGTGGACGCGAAGGGCCTCGTCATCTTCGCGCATGGCAGCGGCAGTAGCCGGCTGAGCCCGCGCAATATGCGTGTCGCCGAAGAATTGCAAAGCCGCGGGCTGGCGACGTTGCTGCTGGATCTTCTGACGCCGCGCGAAGCGGCGGATCGGCGGAACGTGTTCGATGTGGTGCTGCTGGCCGGACGGTTGGTCGGGGCCACGAGCTGGGCCGAAGCGCAGCCGGAGCTCCAGGGGCTTGCCATCGGCTATTTTGGCGCCAGTACGGGCGCGGCGGCGGCACTGGTCGCGGCGGCGAAACCGGGAAACCATGTCGCCGCGGTGGTATCGCGCGGCGGACGGCCCGATGTCGCAGAGCCGATGCTCATGCATGTGCGCTCGCCGGTGCTTCTCTTGGCCGGCTCTCGCGACGGGGAGGTGGTCGAGCTCAATCGGCGCGCCTTGAAGGCTCTGCGCGGGACCAAAGAAATCGTGATCGTACCGGGGGCAGGGCACCTGTTCGAGGAGCCGGGCGCGATGGAGCAGGTGATGCAGCATGCGCTGCGCTGGTTTCTGACCTATCTGCCGCGCGACTAGCCGGTCTTCTCCCCCGGTTACCGCGCATCAGGGCCGGATCAGACGAATTCTTTTGCCGTCACGATCGCATCGGCCGGTTCGGACCGGTCGGCTCCCAGCGTCTCGTCGAATTTGTAGAGGGTCGAGCAATAGGGGCAGATGATTTCCGTCTCGCGGCCCATATCCAGATAGACATGGGGGTGGTCATGCGGCGGGCGAGCCCCCATGCATTCGAATTCCTTCACGCCGATGCGGATTTCCCGCAAGCCTGCGTCGTTCGCGAATTTTGGGGCGCCTGTGGAAGCCATGAGCCGCTCTTCCGTTTTGCTCGTTACCGGGTGCTTGCCGCCGGAGACCGCCCGGCAGCGGGGCTAAACTAATGGCTGCCGCCGCAAAATAATAGCCCCTCGCCAAGGCTTTGTTCCGCAACGAAAAACTTCGCAAAGCTGGTTCCTGTTCTGCTTGGCGCGAGGCGGCCTCTCCCTCATAATCTCCGCGCTCAAGACGGGGCATGGAGACACCGCCAAGGCGGGAGGAGATTTGCGAATGCCGCATGAAGCGGGAACGAAGCGGACAGCGTCCGGCGAGACGTCACTTTCCAAATGGCAGCTTCTGGCCTTTGCCATACCGGCGATCCCGATTTCGGCGATGGGACTGCCGCTGGTGGTCTATCTGCCGCCCTTTTATGCCGAACTGGGCCTCGGCACGGGGGTCGTGGGCTCGCTTTTCATGTTCGCCCGCTTCTGGGACGTTTTCACCGATCCGGTGCTTGGCATTCTTTCCGACCGTTTCGAGACACGGTGGGGCCGACGGCGCCACTGGATCGTGCTGTCGGTGCCGATCATGATGGTGTCGGTGGTGATGATCTTCATGCCGCCCGCGGGCGTGTCGGCCACCTATCTCATCACCTGGCTCTTCATCATGTATGTGGGCTGGACGTTGCTCACCATCTCGCACATGTCCTGGGGCGCTGAGCTGCATGGCGACTATCACGAGCGTTCCCGCGTGCAGGGCGCGCGAGAGGTAGCTCTTGTGGGCGGTATGGTGCTGGTTCTCGCCATGCCGATCTTCATCGAGCAGATGGCCGATGTCGACGAGGGCGTGCGCAATGCGATGCGGGTGGAAGCGATGGGCTGGTTCGTGCTCATCCTGCTGCCCATCACCGTGCTGATTGCCGTTCTTTCCCTGCCCGAACGCAAGACGCCGCCGCCCAAGCATGTGCCCTTCCGCGAGGCGGTTCAGGTTGTCCTTCGAAACATGCCGCTGCGCACGGTGCTGTTTGCCGATCTCATTTCCGGTATCTCGGGCGGCATCGTGGCGAGCCTTTTCATCTTTCTTGCGCGCGACGTGCTGCAACTCGGCTCCTTCACCAGCGCGCTGCTGCTTTGCTATTTCATTTCCGGTCTCTGCTTCGTGCCCGCCGTGCTGTGGCTCAGCCGGAAAGTGGGCAAACATCGCGCGGCGGCGATCTCCTCGCTCTTCAACACGGTGACGGTGCCGGCCATTCTGTTCATTCCGCCCGGGCAGCCTTTGATCGCGCTCGCGACATGGGTGCTGCTGGGCGTCAATATGGCGGCGGGGGCGTTCCTCTTCCGCGCGATCATGGCGGATGTGGCCGATCATGACGAAGTGCAGACCCATCAGCAGCGCACCGGGCTTTTCTATTCGCTGCTGACCAGCACCAACAAGGTGGGCGCCGCCATCGCCATCGGCGTTTCCTATTGGGCGCTCGACCTGATCGGCTTCGTGCCGCTGGGCGACAACAGCCAATGGACGCTCGATGCGCTGCGGGCCATCTATGTCTGGCCGGTGGTTTTCATCACGGCGGTCGTGGCCTGGCTGCTCTGGCGCTTTCCGCTGGATGAAAAGGTTCAGCGCGAAAACCGGCGGATCATTGAAATCCGGGCTATCGATGTCGCCGCGGCGGGCTTGTCCTCGCGGACATTGCAGCCGTCCGATCCGCAGTCGAGCAATGTGTCCGCAGACTGATCCGGGAGGAAGCTCATGCCGGTCGTGAATGTCGAGGGCGTCGACATTGCCTATGAGGTCGAAGGCGAGGGGATCCCCATGATCCTCCTGCACGGCTTTGCCTCCACCGCGGCGGATAATTGGGGCCGCACGGGCTGGGTGCAGGCATTGACGCGCACCGGGCGGCAGGTCGTCGCGATCGATCTGCGCGGGCACGGCAAGAGCGGGCATCCGCATGAGGAAGCCGCTTATGCGGGCGGACAGCTTGTCGACGATGTCGTCGCCGTGATGGACGAACTCGGCATTCAGAAGGCCGATCTCATGGGGTTTTCCATGGGGGCGGGGCTTGCCATGCGGCTGGCGTCGCAATATGGCGACCGCTTCGACAAGGTGGTGCTGGCGGGCGTGGGCGGCAAGATGCTGGCGCCGCGCGGGTCAGGCTGGAGCGAGAAAGTGGTCGAGGCGCTGACGACGGACGACCCGGAAAGCATCGACGATCCGACGGCGAAGGGATTTCGTCTTTATGCCGAACATCTGGACCAGGACAGGCTGGCGCTTGCCGCCTGCATGAAGGCGCCGGGAAGCGGGCAGGAGGTCGATTTTTCCTCCATCGCGAACGACGTGCTGGTGATCGCCGGCGCGCGGGACGATCTGGCGGGCGACCCGGCGGAGCTTGCCGCCGTCATGCCGCGCGCGAAGGCGGAGATCGTACCCGGGACCGATCACATGTTCCTGCTCGCCAATCCGATGTGCAAGGGCATGGTGATCGACTTCCTGACCGGCTGGGAGTGAGCGTCTAGATTTCCGGCAGGGCGTATTGCCGACTGGGCGATACAAAGGCGCAAATTGCATCGATGCCGGATTTTCCCAATAGCAGAAACCGTTCTGCTCCGGGGCGTGCCTGCAAGCGGCAAGTATTCGAACAGTGTTCGAACATTCGACGCCGCCGCAGCGGACATCCTGCTTCCCCGCGAAGGGATGCTTAGGCATACTCTGCCGCAAAACAAGCAGGGAGGAAGACGGTTCCTATGTCTGAAAAGAGTGCACCTTCGGGCCGATTGTCATGGGCAAGGCTGCTGGCATTTTCCGGACCTGCCATTCCCATCGCGGCGGTCGGTCTGCCGATCAGCGTCTACCTTCCGCATTTCTATGCCGAGGAAATGGGGTTGGGACTTGCCGCGGTCGGCACGGTGTTCTTCTTTGCGCGGATGTGGGATGTCGTCACCGACCCGTTGATGGGCGTGCTGTCCGACAGGTTTCCCTCGCGCTGGGGCCGGCGCCGTCACTGGCTGGTGCTCTGCGTCCCGCTGATGATGCTGTCGGCCTATATGGTGTTCATTCCCTCCGCGCCGGTCTCGTCCTTCTATCTCGTCTTCTGGATGTTCTTTCTCTATATCGGCTACACCATGCTGACGATTTCGCATCTGGCATGGGCGGCGGAACTTTCAGACGACTACAATGAGCGCTCGCGCATTCAGGGCTACCGCGAGGCCTTCGCGCTGGTCGGCGTGCCGCTGGTGCTGGCGATCCCGGTCGTGATCGAAAGATTCAGCGCGGCGAATATGGAATCCGCCCGCGTCAATTCGATGGGCTGGTTCATCATCCTGCTGCTGCCGCTCGCGGTGCTGCTCAATGTCTGGCTGGTGCATGAGCGGCCTGCGCGCAAGAGCGTCAAGTCGATTCCGGTGCGCGAAGCGCTGCGCGCGCTGACGCGGAATGTGCCCTTGCGCCGCCTGCTCGCGGCTGACCTGCTGAGCGGTTTTGCCGGAGCGGGACTCGGTTCGCTCTATCTCTATGAGTCCGATCTCGTCTGGGGTGTGAAGGACGCGCAGAGCCTGCTTCTGCTGCTCTATTTTTTCGGCGGCCTGCTCTTCATTCCCGTGGTGCTGGCCTTCAGCTATCGCATCGGCAAGCATCGCACCGTGGTGGGGGCGGCGCTCTTCAACACCTTTTTCCCCGCGGTGATCTTCCTCATTCCTCACGGCAATGTTGTCGTGGCCGCCATCGTTCTCCTGTTCCTCGGCCTCAATGTGGGGACGACGGCGACGCTTTACCGATCGATCATGGCGGATGTCTCCGACCTCGACGAACTGGAAACGGGGCATCGCCGCTCCGGTCTGTTCTATTCGCTGCTGACGTTGACGCAGAAGGTAGGCGGCGCGATTGCCGTGGGTGTCGTCTTCTGGACGCTTGCCGCGCTGGGCTTCAACCCCGACGGGGCGGGAACCTCGGGCGAGGGCGTCGAGGCGCTGTCCTATGTCTTCGTCGCGATCCCGGTCATCTGCAACGCGCTTGTGGTGCTGGTGATGTGGAGTTTCCCCATCGGGCTCGAAGAGCAGCGGGAATTGCGCGCAAAGCTCGACGAGCGCGTGGTTGAGGAAATGGAATCGGAACAGCACCCGCCCTTCGAGTGAGAAGGGCGGGCGAGCCGGTTCAGCAGCAGCCGCACCCGCCGAGATTGGCTTCGCCCTCGGGATTGTAGGCAGCGGCGACGGAGCGGGCGGAGCTGTCCCTGGAGCGGGCGAACTCTTCGGCTGCGCTTGTCCGCATCTTCTCATCCGTCAGATAGTCGATGGCCGTCATGGCGAGCGCCTTGGCGCCGTCGATACAGGCCTTGTCGCCGAGATCGGACGCGGCCCAGACCGCGAATTCCGGATTGTGGATCACCACATGCATCGGCGCGGAGCAGATCATGGGATGGATCGACGGCACGCGGTGGCTGACATTGCCCATATCCGTGCTGCCGGAGGAACCCGACGGCATCTTTTCGAGCGGGAAGAACTCCCGGCCCAGCGACGTCATGTTCTCTTCATAGGATTTCGCGAGCGGCATGGAGGTCTTGAGGTCGAGATAGTCGGCCTTTGCCCATTTGATGTCGGCGGTGCAGCCCGAGGCCATGGCGCCGGCCTGGAAGCAGGCTTCCACGCGCTTTTTCAGCGGGGCGAGGTCTTCGGCACTGGCGGCGCGGACATAGAAGAGCGCTTCGGTGTGGTCCGGCACGATGTTGGGCGCATCGCCGCCCTTTCTGATGACGCCGTGAATGCGCTCGGTCGGTTTGATGTGCTGACGAAGCTGCGCGATCGTCTGGTAAGACGTGATGAGCGCGTCGAGCGCGTTCAGGCCCGCATGCGGCATGGCCGAGGCATGGGCCGAGCGGCCGTGAAAGGTGACGGCTACCTCCGAGATGCAGATGCAGGGCATGGTGATGAGGTCGACGCCTGCCGGATGCACCATCATGGCGGCATCGACGCCCTCGAAGGCGCCTTCGCGCGCCATCAGCTCCTTGCCGCCGCCCATTTCCTCGGCGGGGGTGCCGAGATAGCGTACGCGGCCCGGCAGTTCACCATTGAGTTTGGAAAGCGCCATGGAGGCGCCGAGGCCCGTCGTGGCGATGATGTTGTGGCCGCAGGCATGGCCGATGCCGGGGAGCGCGTCATATTCCGACAGGATCGCGACTTCTGGTTTGCCCTCGGGGCCGAACTCGCTCGCAAAGGCGGTTTCGAGCCCATAGGCCGAGCGCGCCACCGGCATATCCGCTTCTTCAAGCTTTGCCGTCAGGATGCGCGCCGCCTCATGCTCGTGAAAGGCAAGCTCGGGCTTGGCGTGGATCGCGTGGCTCACCTCGATCAGCTCGGGCGCCATGGCGTCGATCATGTCGCAGAGTTTGGCTTTCAGCTTGGCGGCGTCGGTCATTTTTTCCTCCGAAATTTCATCAAAGGGTAGCGCCAGCCGGGAGACAATCAAAGCGCTGACTGGCTAGACTGCGGCCTCGTTTCGCGTAAGGGAATTCGGTCATGGAGAAATTCGTCTCGGACGGGCTGAAACTGGCCTATCGGGTGGAGGGGCAGGGCCATCCGGTGCTGATGATCCACGGGTTCGGCTCCACCCATGCGGTGAACTGGGTGGATACGGGCTGGGTGAAGGCGCTCGTCCGGGCGGGATACCGCGTCATCATGTATGACGGGCGGGGCCATGGGCAGAGCGACAAGCCGCATGACGAGGATGCCTATTCGCTCTCCCTGATGGCAGAGGACGCCGTGGCGCTGCTCGATCATCTGGGGGAACCGGGGGCCGATATCGTCGGCTATTCCATGGGCGCGATGGTGGCGCTCGTCATGGCGATGAACCATCCCGAGCGCGTGGATCGCGTGGCGGCGGCGGGCGTCGGCGAAAACCTTCTGGAACCGAGCCGCGAGGCCGACAGTGTGGCCGATGCGCTGCTCGCCGACAGTCTTAAATCCGTGACGACGCGGATGGGGCGCATGTTCCGCGCCTTTGCGGACCAGAACCGGCAGGACCGCGAGGCGCTGGCGGCCTGCTGGCGCGCGGTGCGGCAGCCCTTTCCGGTGGACGGGCTGAAGAACATCGCGCGGCCCGTGCTCGTCGTGGCGGGCGGCGACGGCGACCAGGCCGGCGCGCC
>NZ_NYVD01000134.1 GCF_002684405.1 Parvibaculum sp.
CGAGAAACCGGCAGCCGAGAGCGCGCCCGCGCCCGCCGCTGAAAAGCCGGCGGCGCCCGCCAAGAAGGAAGCGCCCCGGGAAGCCCGTGAACCGCGCGATACGCAGAAGGGCGGCGGCAAGTCGCGCTCAGGCGTCGTCCTGCGCACGCTCACCGCCGAAGAACAGCAGGCCCGCGAACGTGCGCTGGGCCAGGCGCGCATCCGCGAAGTCGAAGAGCGCAAGCAGGCCGAGATCGACGCCAAACGGCGTGCCGAGGAAGAAGCCGCGCGCGAAGTCGAGCGCAAGGAAGCCGAGGCCCGCGCGGCGGAAGAAGCCCTGCGCGCTGAAAAGGACCAGACGACGCGCAACAAGCGCGCCGCCGAAGAGGCAGCGCCCGCCGAGCCCGACGTGGCCAAGGCCGAAGCCGAAGCGGCCCGGCCTGCGACCAAAGTCAAGGCGAAGGAAAAGCCCGAGCAGGACGAGGAGACCGTCTCCAAGCGTCCCGGTGCGCCCGCGCCGACCAAGCGGCCGGCCGCGACGCGCACCGAGCCGCGCCGGCGTACCGGCAAGCTCTCCATCAACAAGGCGCTCAACGACGACGGCGAGCGGCAGAGGTCGATGGCCTCCATGCGCCGCCGCGCCGAGCGCGAGCGCAAGAAGGCCCAGGGCGGACCGCGCGAGGCACCGCAGAAGGTTCTCCGCGAAGTCACCGTGCCTGAAACCATCACCATTCAGGAACTGGCGAACCGCATGGCCGAACGGGCCGTGGACGTCATCAAGATCCTGATGAAGCAGGGCATGATGGTGAAGATCAACGATGTGGTGGACGCCGATACCGCCCAGCTCATCGTGGAAGAAATGGGGCATACCGTTCGCCGCGTGGCCGAATCCGACGTCGAGGAAGGTCTTGTCACCGACGACGATCCCGAAGAGATGAAGAGGCCGCGTGCGCCGGTCGTGACCGTCATGGGTCACGTCGACCACGGCAAAACCTCGCTTCTGGATGCGCTGCGCAAGGAAGCTGTGGCGGCCGGCGAGGCCGGCGGCATCACGCAGCATATCGGCGCCTATCAGGTCGAGATGGAATCGGGCAAGAAGATCACCTTCCTCGATACGCCCGGCCATGCCGCCTTTACCTCCATGCGCGCCCGTGGCGCCAAGGCGACGGATATCGTCGTGCTGGTGGTGGCGGCCGATGACGGTGTCATGCCGCAGACCATCGAAGCGATCGACCATGCCAAGGCGGCCAACGTGCCGATGATCGTCGCCATCAACAAGATGGACAAGCCGGAAGCCGATCCGAGCCGCGTGAAGAACGAGCTGCTGCAGCATGAAGTCATCACCGAGGATTTTGGCGGTGATGTGCTGGCGGTCGAAATTTCCGCAAAGAGCGGCCTCGGCCTCGACACGCTGGAAGAGACGATCCTTCTTCAGGCTGAACTGCTCGACCTCAAGGCCAATCCCGACCGCGTCGCGGAAGGCGTGATCGTGGAAGCCAAGCTCGACAAGGGCCGCGGCCCCGTGGGCACCGTGCTCATCCAGCGCGGTACGCTGCGTGTCGGCGATGTGATCGTGGCGGGCCGTGAATGGGGCCGCGTCCGCGCCCTCATCAACGACCGTGGCGAGAATGTCGATGAAGCCGGTCCCTCAGAGCCCGTCGAGGTGCTGGGGCTTGGCGGCGCGCCGGAAGCGGGCGACGTGCTTTCCGTCGTCGAAAACGAAGGCCGCGCACGCGAGATCACCGATTACCGCCAGCGCGTCGAGAAGGACAAGCGGGTCGCCGGTGCGCGCACCTCGCTCGACCAGATGCTTTCCCAGCTCAAGGAGCAGGATCTCAAGGAGGTTCCGATCCTTGTGAAGGCCGACGTGCAGGGCTCTGCCGAAGCCATCGTTCAGGCGGTGGAGAAGCTCGGCAATGACGAAGTGCGTTGCCGCGTGATCCATGTGGGCGTCGGCGGCGTGACTGAATCCGACGTGACGCTGGCGACCGCCTCGCGTGCGCCGATCATCGGCTTCAATGTCCGCGCCAATGCGCAGGCCCGCGAAGCCGCCCGTCAGGCAGACGTGGAAATCCGCTACTACTCGGTGATCTACGACCTGGTGGACGACATCAAGGCCGCCATGACCGGCATGCTGACGCCGGAACTGCGCGAAACCTTCCTCGGCAATGCCGAGATCCTGGAAGTGTTCCACATCTCCAAGGTTGGCAAGGTCGCCGGTTGCCGTGTCACGGAAGGCGTGGTGCGCCGCGGCTCCCATGTCCGCCTCATCCGCGACGATGTGGTGGTTCACGAAGGCAAGCTGTCCACCCTCAAGCGCTTCAAGGACGAAGTGAAGGAAGTGCAGAGCGGTCAGGAATGCGGCATGGCCTTCGAGAACTATCAGGACATGCGCTCCGGCGATGTCATCGAGTGCTTCGATGTCGAGGAGATCAAGCGCACGCTTGATTGAGCTCGAACAGCGGGGGTCGTCCTCCGCATTTTTCCAGAACATCCTGGCCCTCGCCGCGTGAAGCGGCGGGGGCTCAGCTTTACGCTCCCGGCAGGCTTCGAAAAGCGATGCGCAGACACCAAACCAACAAAGGCGGGGCGAAAGGCCCCAGCCAGCGCCAGTTGAGAGCGGGCGAACTCGTGCGCCGCGCGCTGGCCGATATTGTCTTGCGCGGCAATATCCAGGATCCGGACCTTGCCGGCGTTAGCTTCACCATCACCGAGGTGCGCGTGAGCCCCGACCTGCGTCAGGCTACCTGCTATGTGGCGCCGTTGGGCGCGCAGGATCCGGCACCGCTGGTAAAGGCGCTGACCCGTGTGCGGGGTTATCTGCGCGGCCAGCTTTCGAAGGAAGTCACCTTCAAGTTCACGCCCGATCTGACCTTTCAGCCCGATACCTCTTTCGATCAGGCCGACGCCGTCGACAAGCTGCTTCATTCGCCGGAAGTCGCGCGCGACCTGTCGCATGACGATGAAGCGCAGGGCGGCGGGGAGTAGAACCCGATGGGCAGGCGCAAGAAGGGCGATCCCGTCACCGGCTGGGTCATCGTGGACAAGCCGTCAGGCCCCACATCGACCGATGTGGTGAACCGGGTCCGCCGTCATTTCAATGCGCGCAAGGCAGGCCATGCCGGCACGCTCGACCCCTTGGCAACCGGGTTGCTGCCTGTCGCGATGGGCGAGGCGACCAAAACCATCCCCTTCATCATGGATGCCGACAAGGGCTACCTCATCACTATCCGTTTCGGTATCGAAACGAACAGCGCCGATGCGGAAGGCGATGTGGTGGCGCAAAGCGATGAGCGGCCCTCCGACGAGGAAATTCGCGACGCGCTCGAGGCCTTCCGGGGCGAAATCGAGCAGGTGCCGCCGATTTTTTCGGCCATCAAGGTGAACGGCGAGCGCGCCTATGACCTGGCCCGCGCGGGCGAGGAGGTCGAGCTTAAATCGCGCCGGGTGACGATCCATGAAATCCGCCTTGTCTCGCGCCCCGATCCCGACCATGCGGTGGTCGAAATCCTTTGCAGCAAGGGCACTTATGCCCGATCGCTGGCCCGCGACCTGGCCCGTCATCTGGGCACGGTGGGGCATGTGGCGGCGCTCCGGCGGACCCGTCACGGGCCCTTTTCGGAGGAAGACGGAATTCCTCTGGATAAATTGCTGGCTTTGAGCCATTATCCCGCCGCTTCCGAAGCCTTGCGGACGCATCTGCTCCCGCTTGAGACCGCGCTGGACGACATCCCGGCGGTGGCCCTGAGCGACGACGATGCAAGCCGCCTGAGACACGGGCAGGAAGTTTTGTTGCGCGGACGCGACGCACCCATCCTATCGGGTTCGGTTCTGGCAACCCATCGGGGCAACCCGGTGGCGCTGACCGAATTTGACAGGGGAAGTCTTCGCCCCGTGCGCGTTTTCAATTTTGAATGAGGTACCCCGATGTCGATTACGCAAGAGCGCAAGGCTCAGCTGATCAAGGAATTTGGCTCCAAGGACGGCGACACCGGTTCGCCCGAAGTCCAGGTGGCCATTCTCACCGAACGGATCGTCAATCTCACCGACCACTTCAAGACCCATGCGAAGGACAACCATTCGCGCCGCGGTCTTCTGAAGATGGTGAGCCAGCGCCGCTCGCTTCTCGACTACGTCAAGAAGCACGACCAGAAGCGCTATGAAGATCTGATCGCCCGTTTGGGTATCCGCCGTTAAGGCGGTCCCGCAAGGTCCGCGAAGATGCATTGCCGCCCGCCGCTTCCTCGCGAAGCGCCGGGCGGTGGCGTGTCGGCAAGGCCATTGACAGAAGAGACATTCGTCCGATTACGGATGGTATGTTTGCGGAAGGACCTCATTCACCCCCGTCTCTGGGTCTGAGGTTCCTCGAAAAGTGAAGGCGCGGAAAAGGCCGCGCGTTCCGCAGATGGACCCATCCAATTTTGTCCGGCCGCCTGAGAGCGGCAAATATGCGTTCGCCCGGTCATTGGGATGTCTGGTGGTAGGTACGAAAGACGGGACCGGCGACGCGGAACAGGAAACCGAAATGTTTAATATTACCCGCGAAGAAATCGAATGGGGCGGGCGTACGCTCACCCTGGAAACCGGCAAGATTGCCCGTCAGGCCGACGGCGCCGTGCTTGCGACTTACGGCGAGACCTCGGTGCTGGCCACCGTTGTCGGCGAACGCTCTCCGAAGCCGGGACTGGATTTCTTCCCGCTGACCGTGAACTACCAGGAAAAGACCTACGCCGCCGGCAAGATCCCCGGTGGCTTCTTCAAGCGCGAAGGCCGCCCTTCCGAAAAGGAAACGCTGGTTTGCCGCCTGATCGACCGTCCGATCCGTCCGCTCTTCGCCCCCGGCTTCAAGAACGAGACGCAGGTTATCGCGACCGTTCTTTCCCATGACATGGAAAACGATCCCGATATCGTGGCCATGATCGCCGTCTCCGCGGCGCTGACCATTTCCGGTCTGCCCTTCCTCGGCCCGATCGGTGGCGCGCGCGTCGGTTACATCGACGGCGAATACAAGCTGAACCCGCTGATCGACGAAATGCCGGAAAGCCAGCTTGATCTCGTCGTGGCCGGCACGGGCGATGCCGTGCTGATGGTGGAATCGGAAGCCAAGGAACTTTCCGAAGACGTCATGCTCGGCGCCGTCATGTTCGGCCATCGTGAGTTCCAGCCGGTGATCGATGGGATCATCCGCATGGCCGAGAAATGCGCGAAAGAGCCGCGCCCGGTCGAGAAGGCCGATACCTCCGACATCGAAGCGAAGGTTCGCGCCCTGGTCGAAGCCGATCTGCGCGCCGCCTATCAGATCAAGGAAAAGGCCGCCCGTCAGGAAGCCGTCGCCCAGGCCAAGGACAAGGCCAAGGCCGAGTTCTGCAATCCTGAAAAAGAAGACGCCATTGCGGACACTGTGCTGAGCGGCGTCTTCAAGACCATCGAGAAGGACATCGTCCGCAACTCGATCCTCGACACCAAGAACCGCATCGACGGCCGCGACCTTGAAACGGTCCGTCCCATCGTGTCGGAAGCGGGCATCCTGCCGCGCACCCATGGCTCGGCGCTCTTCACCCGTGGTGAGACGCAGGCTCTTGTGGTGGCCACGCTGGGTACCGGCGAAGACGAGCAGTTCGTCGATGCGCTGGAAGGGACCTACAAGGAAAACTTCCTGCTTCATTACAACTTCCCGCCCTTCTCCGTGGGCGAGACCGGCCGCGTCGGTTTCACCGGCCGTCGTGAAGTTGGTCACGGCAAGCTTGCCTGGCGTGCGCTGCGCGCCGTGCTGCCGCCCAAGGATCAGTTCCCCTACACGCTGCGCCTTGTCTCGGAAATCACCGAGTCGAACGGCTCGTCCTCCATGGCGACCGTTTGCGGGTCCTCGCTGGCCATGATGGATGCGGGCGTGCCGCTGACGCGCGCCGTTGCGGGTATCGCCATGGGCCTCATCAAGGAAGGCGACCGCTTCGCGGTGCTCTCCGACATTCTCGGCGATGAGGATCACCTCGGCGATATGGACTTCAAGGTGGCCGGCACGGAGCAGGGTGTGACCTCGCTCCAGATGGACATCAAGATCACCGGCATCACCGAGGAAATCATGCAGATCGCGCTTGGCCAGGCCAAGGGCGGGCGTCTGCACATCCTCGATGAAATGGGCAAGGCTCTCGACACGGCGCGCCCCGAAATGGGCGAATATGCGCCGCGCATCGAGATGATCACGGTGCCGACCGACAAGATCCGCGACGTGATCGGCACGGGCGGCAAGGTCGTCCGCGAGATCGTGGAAAAGACCGGCGCCAAGGTCGACATCTCCGACGACGGCACCATCAAGGTCGCGTCCTCCGACGCCGCCTCGATCAAGGCCGCGCTGGACTGGATCAAGGGCATTGTGGCCGAACCGGAAGTCGGCGAGATCTATGAGGGTACGGTTGTGAAGGTCGTCGATTTCGGCGCCTTCGTGAACTTCTTCGGCCCCCGCGACGGTCTCGTGCACATTTCGCAGCTCGCGCCGAACCGCGTCGAATCCGTTGCCGACATCGTCAAGGAAGGCGACAAGGTGAAGGTGAAGCTTCTGGGTTTCGACGATCGCGGCAAGGTCCGTCTTTCCATGAAGGCGGTGGACCAGGAGACCGGCGAGCCGGTCGAAGGCTTCGAGGACGAGCAGCCCCGCGACAAGGGCCCGCGCAAGCGCCGCAACCGGGACGACTAAGTCTCGTTTCGCTGGTTCACGCCAGCGTCACCTTGCAGCATGATAAGGGGCTCCGCGCCGACCGCGCGGGGCCCCTTTTCCTGTCCGGAGCTTCCCATGCTGCGCATCCTCGGTCTTGGTATCCTGTTTCTGGCCGTCGCCTTTCCGGCCGCTGCCGAAAAACTCGCAAAAACCAAGGACGGTCCGCCACCGCCCTTCGCGGTGGAGGAGCTGCAGGCCCGCGAGGCGCAGCGCCAACCGGCGGATTTCGACCTCTGGAAGAAACATGTCACCGCCTTCGACAAGGACCGGCTGTCGCGTATGGCCGAAGCCATCGGCCAGGGGCTCGACGAGGCGAAGGCCAATGCCGATCCGAAGGACCTCGCTCATGTGAAGGCGATCCTCGGCGCGGACACGCTGACCCTGACGCCCGATACGCTGGTCAAGGCATATCGCTGCCGCACCATCAAGGTCGGCGGTCCCATCGGCTCGGCGATTATCTATGGCTGGTTCAAATGCAACATCGCGAAGATGCCCGATGGGCGGCTCTTCTTCGAAAAGACCACCGGGTCGCAGCGCATGACCGGCTATCTCTATCCGATGAGCGATACGAAATGGGTGCTGCTCGCCGCCCCGAACAAGGATCATTCGGGCCCTGCCCGGGATTATTCCGGTCCCAAGGGCGGCATTACCGATCCGCAGATGCAGGACCGGGTCGGCGTGGTGGAATGGCTGCAGAACGGGCGCTACCGGATTGTCTTTCCTTACCCGGTTCTGGAATCCACCTTCGACATCGTCGAGATGGAATGCGCCTGTTCGATGGGCGAGTAGGGCGCGCGGCCGGGGCTCACTTGCTGGTGAGCTTGGCCGCGTCCTTTTCACCCTTGGTCGGCGCGCCGCCGTTTTCCTGCTCGGCGGCCTCGCGCAGATCGTCGGTGCGCGGCATGCCGATCACATTGTAGCCGGCATCCACATAGTGGATTTCGCCCGTAACGCGGGCGGCAAGGTCGCTCAGCAGGTAAAGACCGGCGCCGCCCACATGATCGAGCTCGATGGACTCCTTGAGCGCAGCATGCTGCTTGTTCCACTTGAACACGAAGCGCGCATCGCCGACCGCGGAGCCAGCCAGCGTGCGCATGGGGCCTGCGGAAATCGCATTGATGCGGATGCCGTCGCGGCCGAGATCGGCGGCGAGATAGCGCACGCTCGCTTCAAGCGCGGCCTTGGCGACGCCCATGACGTTGTAATTGGGCATGACACGCTGTGCGCCGTCATAGGTGAGCGTGACCATCGCACCGCCATCCGTCATCAGCTCGCTTGCGCGATGTGCGACGGCGGTGAAGGAGTAGCAGGAAATGTCCATCGTCCGCAGGAAGTTCTCCCGCGTCGTGTTCACGTAACGGCCCTTGAGTTCGTTCTTGTCGGAATGGGCGACGGCATGGACGACGAAGTCGAGCGAGCCCCATTCCTTCTTCAGCGTGGCGAATACCTCGTCCATCGACGCATCGTCCGTCACGTCGCAGGACAGCACGATATTGGAGCCCACGGACTCCGCCAGCGGCTTCACACGCCGGCCGAAACTGTCGCCCTGATAGGTGAAGGCCAGTTCCGCCCCATGCATGGCAAGCGTGCGGGCTATGCCCCAGGCGATCGAATGATCGTTTGCGACGCCCATGATGAGGCCGCGACGGCCCTTCATGAGTTCGCCGGAGAGCTGCAACGTCTCGTCCGTCTTGTGTCCCTTGTTTGGCATGGTTCCCCGACCCGATGATTACTGGCCCGACCGAAAGGCGCGGTCCATCCCCCTACTCAAACTTTCTACTGCCGCGTCTCAAGTGTCATAGCGCTGGAAGACGAGCACGGCATTGGTGCCGCCGAAGCCGAAGCTGTTCGACATGGCGACATTGATGTCTGCGTTGTCGATCCGGGAGCGGACGATGTTCGCATCCGCCAGCTCGGGATCGATTTCCTCGATATTCGCGCTCTCCGCGATGAAACCGTTCTTCATCATGAGCAGCGTGTAGATCGCCTCATGCACACCCGCCGCACCCTGTGCGTGACCGGTTAGAGACTTGGTGGCACTGATGGGCGGCATGTCATTGCCGAAGACTTCCTGGATCGCTTTCACTTCCGGAATATCGCCCACCGGCGTCGAGGTCGCGTGCGGATTGATGTAGTCGACCTTCTCGTTGACGTTCTGGAGCGCGAGATTCATGCAGCGCACGGCTCCTTCGCCCGAGGGTGCCACCATGTCGGCGCCATCGGCTGTTGCGCCATAGCCGACGATTTCGGCGTAAATCTTGGCGCCGCGCGCCTTGGCATGTTCCAGCTCTTCCAGAACCAGAATGCCGCCGCCGCCGGTAATGACGAAACCGTCCCGGTTCTTGTCATAGGCGCGGCTCGCCTTTTCCGGTGTCGCATTATATTTCGACGACATGGCGCCCATCGCGTCGAACAGCACCGACAGCGTCCAGTCGAGTTCTTCGCCGCCGCCGGCGAACATCACGTCCTGCTTGCCCCACTGGATCATTTCCGCCGCATTGCCGATGCAATTGGCGCTGGTGGAGCAGGCGGAGCTGATCGAATAGTTCACGCCCTTGGTCTTGTACCAGGTGGAAAGATTGGCCGAGCAGGTGGAGGACATCGCCTTGGGAACGGCAAACGGGCCGACGCGCTTGGGCCCCTTGCCTTCCGCGCGGGTCGTATCGGCGGCCTGCACGATGGCCCTGGTCGATGGGCCGCCCGACCCGACGATGAGGCCGGTGCGGGGATTGCTGACATCGCTCTCTTCGAGGCCGGCATCCTGGATCGCCTGCTCCATGGCCGCGCAGGCATAGGCCGCGCCGTCGCCCATGAAGCGGCGCGCGCGCCGGTCCACGATCTCGTCGGGGTTCACCTTCAGGCTGCCATGCACCTGGCTTTTGAAGCCGAGGCGCTCATAGTCCTCCGCTTTCACGATGCCGGAGCGCGCATCCCTGAGGCTCGACAGGACTTCCTGCGAGTTGTTCCCGATACTGCTGATGATACCCATGCCCGTGACGACGACCCGTCTCATGGCAGCCTCTCTTTCTTGAGGATCACATTCTGTTCAGCAATCGCCGCCCGTCAGGCAGGCTGCTCGTCCGCGCCGAACAATCCCACTTTCATGTCGCTGATCGTGAAGGCGACCTCGCCATCGGCCTTGATGATGCCGTCGGCCACGCCAAGCACCAGCTTGCGGTTGATGACGCGCTTCAGGTTGATCGTGTATTCGATCTTTTTGATGGCAGGCGTCACCATGGCGGAGAACTTCACCTCGCCCACGCCCAGCGCACGGCCCTTGCCCTTGCCGCCGACCCAGCCGAGAAAGAAGCCGAGGAGCTGCCACATGCCGTCGAGTCCGAGGCAGCCCGGCATCACCGGGTCGCCTTCGAAATGGCAATCGAAGAACCAGAGATCCGGCTTGATGTCGAACTCGGCAACGATCTGCCCTTTGCCGTGTTCACCGCCTTCATCGCTGATGTGAGAGATGCGGTCGACCATCAGCATGGGCGGCAGCGGCAATTGCGGATTGCCCGGGCCGAACATGCGGCCGTGACTGCATTCCAGGAGGTCTTCGTAACTGTAAGCCGACTTCTGCTCCGCCATTCCCATCTGCTCGAAACTGGCCGCTTGCCTGATCGTGACGTGCCTGCCGCATGGGCTGGAGTACCGTCAGGCCGGACCGGATTGCTGACTGGGCACCGCTTGCTAAACGGCCCCGCTCCCTGTCTTTTTTGCTTCGTAACATACCCCGCCACCAGCGCAAAGACATGCTTGCACCGGGGGCGCCGCGATTCGGCGCCGCACTTGACAAAAGCATGACGCGACCACATTTTCTTGTAACGATTACAAACTGCATGTGAGTGCGAGAGAGAATATGGCGCATTTGACCCCTGACACCCAGGAGAGGCCCTACGCGCAGACCCTGTCGAGGCTGCGGGCGTCCGGATTGCGCCCCACGCGCCAGCGGCTCGCTCTCGGCCGCCTGCTCTTCGATGGCGGCGATCGTCACGTCACGGCCGAAGCACTCCATGAGGAGTCCCAGAAAGCCGGTGTGAGCGTCTCCCTGGCCACGGTCTACAACACATTGCACCAGTTCACCGAAGCCGGCCTGCTGCGAGAGGTTGTGGTCGACTCCTCGCGTACCTATTTCGATACCAATGTCGACGACCATCATCACTTCTTCTTCGAGGATGATGGTCGCCTGATGGACATCTCCGGCGAGGAGATCGGGATCGAGCGCCTGCCGTCCGCGCCGGAAGGCACCGATATCTCCCGGGTCGATGTGATCGTGCGCCTTCAGGGCTCTTCGCAAGGCTCATCCGGCGATCGCTAAGCGATCTTGTCAATTAAGAACTAATCGCAAAAACAGCCGCTTATAACGCTCTTTAGATACTGTCTAAATTATTGACGGGGTCTCGGGAGCGTTCTAGATTCGCCTGCGCATCCCCCCGAACGCCGCAAGCCTGGCCCGCCGCCGGGCCGCGAGACAATCGGCAACCGAAGGGGATGGGGCCGTTATTCGGCACAACTGGTTCAGGGCGCCGGAGCCTGCTTCTTTGCCCCTCCGGCCGTCAAACAGGTGAGGAAAGACCATGGCATCGCTTGCTGGTTCCAAGACAATGGACAATCTGAAAGAGGCTTTCTCGGGTGAAAGCCAGGCCAACCGCCGCTATCTCTATTTCGCCCAGAAGGCCGACGTCGAAGGTTACAACGATGTGGCCGCTGTGTTCCGCTCCACGGCGGAAGGCGAGACGGGCCACGCGCATGGCCATCTCGAATTCCTCGAGGAAGTCGGCGACCCGGCCACGGGCGAGCCGATCGGCAACACCGACGCTAACCTCAAGGCCGCCATCGCCGGCGAAACCCACGAATACACCGACATGTATCCGGGTATGGCCCGCACGGCCCGCGACGAGGGCTTCGACGAGATCGCCGACTGGTTCGAAACGTTGGCCAAGGCCGAAAAGAGCCATGCCGGCCGTTTCCAGAAGGCGCTTGACGGTCTGGACGACTGACAGGATGCAGGGGGTGAGGCGGCGGCAATGCCGCCTCCCCTCTTTTTGTCTGTCCGCCGCACAGGAGACGAGTAGCGGCGGCGATCGCATGTCGCAAAAATAGGGGCAGGACATGACCGAAGGCAGCACCGCCGCGCCGACCCGCCATCCGCTGGATTGGCACAATCCCGATTTCTACGATCTCGACAAACTTGACGAAGAGCTGCGCCGGGTTTTCGACATCTGTCACGGCTGCCGGCGCTGCTTCAATCTCTGCGACAGTTTCCCCCGTCTTTTCGACCTGATCGATGAATCGCCCACCGGCGAACTCGACGAGGTGAAGTCGGAGGATTTCGGTCCCGTGGTCGAAGCCTGCACGCTTTGCGACATGTGTTTCATGACGAAGTGCCCTTATGTGCCTCCGCATGAATTCAATCTCGATTTCCCCCATCTGATGCTGCGGTACCGCGCGGCGGAGGCGAAGCGCGAAGGCTTTCCCTTCACGCAGAAACAGCTCGCCCAGACCGACCGCAACGGCAAGCTGGCCGCGCCCGTATCCGGGCTCGCCAATTGGGGCTCCTCGACATCGAACAAGCTGACGCGCCCGGCGCTTGAAGCGGTCGCCGGTATCGACCGCCGCGCCGAGCTGCCGAAATTCTACGGCAAGACCTTCACGATGCGCGCGAAGGCGCAGGACGCATCGGGCGAGGCCATGCCGAAGGATGCGCCCGCCAAGGGCCGTAAGGCCGCGATCTTCGCGACCTGTTTCGTGAACTACAACAACCCGCAAGTCGGCGAGGCCGCCCGCAAGGTGCTCGCGCATAACGGCGTGGAAACCGAAGTGGCCTACCCCGGCTGCTGCGGCATGCCCTTCCTTGAGCAGGGCGATATCGCCAAGGTCGCCGAGCAGGCCCGCAAGGTCGCAAAGGACATGGGCGAGTGGATCGACAAGGGCTATGACATCATCACGCTGACCGCCTCATGCGGCCTGATGTTCAAGCTGGAATGGCCGCTTATCCTGCCCGACGACCCGGATGTGAAGAGGCTCGCCGCCGCCACCCGCGACATCGACGAATATGTTGTCGACATCGCGAAAAACGAAGGGCTCGCATCGGGGCTCAACCCTGTCGATGGCGGTGTCAGCGCGCATCTTGCCTGTCATGCGCGCGCCCAGAACATGGGCGCGAAATCGGTTGAAATGCTGAAGCTCATTCCTGACATCAAGGTGGATGTGGTGGAGCGTTGCTCCGGCCACGGAGGGACCTTCGGCGTCATGAAGGAAACCTTCGAAACCGCGATGAAGGTCGGCAAGACGGCGGCGCGCAACGTCAACAAGACCGGCAACAAATATGTGACCTCGGACTGCCCGCTGGCGGGCAAGCATCTCGTTCAGGAAATCGGCGAGATGGACGATGCGACGCCGCCCTCCGCGCAGCATCCGATCGAGATCATGGCGCGGGCCTGGGGACTTCTCTGAAGTCCGGGTGGCCGCGCGCAAGGCAAAAGAGCAGGACAGGAAAATGACCGCACAGAAACGGGAAATCACGCGCGACGATATTCTGCCGCTGGAGACATATGCCGCCCAGCGCAAGGAGCGCCGCGCCAAAAGTGCCGAGATGAAGCGGACGCGTCGTCTGGGTGTCGGCCCCTTCTGCACTTTCTATTTCGAAAATTACGACACGATGTTTCAGCAGATCCACGAGATGCTTTACATCGAAAAGGGCGGCGAGGAGCAGATCGCCGACGAGCTGGCGGCCTATAATCCGCTGATCCCCAATGGCCGCGAATTCGTCGCGACGATCATGTTCGAGATCAACGATGCCGTGCAGCGCGACAAGGAATTGCGGCGTCTGGCCCATGTCGAGGATTTCATTTTCATCGATATTGGCGGCGAGCGCGCCAAGGCCGTACCGGAGCAGGATGTCGAACGCACAACGGCGGACGGCAAGACCTCCTCGGTGCATTTCGTGCACTTCCCGCTTACCGACGAGCAGGCCGAAAAATTCAAGGATCCGTCCGTGGACGTCTCGCTCGTGATCTCGCACGAGAATTACGGTCACATAGCGATGATGCCGAAGGATGTGCGTGAGGCGCTGGTCGACGATCTCGCCTGACGGGACCTTCCCGAAAGGGCCTCAGTCGAAATCCTCGTCGGGATAGACACCCCACAGGCGTGTCCTCGGCACATAGCCCTCATAGCCCTGGGTCTCGACGCGGCACCATGCGCCGGCGCAGCTTTTGAGGCTCGCCAGCACATCTGTGTCGGCATAGGCCACAATGGCGGCACCCGGGATCGGCTCGTCAAGGATCGGCACCGGCGCGCCGTCCTTTTCTGCGAGGAAAAGCGCGGTTCGCCGCCCGTCCAGCATGGAATGCCAGATCCAGCCGACATCGCCGTCCACATCGCGGACTTTGCGCCAGCGGCTGGTCTCGGCGATGATTTCCAGCGGCATGCGCCGGCGCACGAACACCCAGTCCACCGGATAGTCGGTTCCCGGGCCGCGCCGCAGATTGGCGCGATCCGATTTCAGGCTGACGAAACGCGGCACAGGCAGTCCCGTGGCCGAGCCGGGCTCATGCGTCACCGGCACCGGCTCCTGCGCCGGGATAAACGTCTCCTTTGCGCCGCCCTCATTCGCTGAGGCGGCGGTCATGGCGGCGAAGAGCATCGCAAGGCTGATGGCGCCCGCCGCGGCAAGGCGCGAGGCGGGCAGGCGAGAAAGGGGTCCGGTAATTTTACTGTTCCGCATCTGGTTTCGGAGGCCCGAACCGGTATTTGGCAAGCTGGCCTGCCTCAGGTCAAGCGGCGTCGGCCCGGATGACGTTGAGTTAAGGGGAGAACGCGCTTGGTACGGGACCGGCCCCTCTGGTAAACAGAAATTCCCGCTTCCCTTGTGATCGCAGGCACCGCGTCATGGTGCCTTCCGCCGGAGCACCGCTCGAATGACCGTCAAGAAACCCCTCGTCATCGTTACCCGCAAACTGCCCGACCAGATCGAGCAGCGCATGTCGGAATTGTTCGATGTCAGGTTGAATGAAGACGATCACCCCATGTCCCAGCAGGAACTGGCCGACGCAATCGCCGAAGCGGAGGTTCTGGTGCCCACCGTGACGGACCGGATCGACGGACGCCTGCTCGCGCATGCGGGCGAAAAGCTCCGCCTCATCGCGCAGTTCGGGACAGGCGTCGACAATGTCGATGTGGAAAGCGCCCGCCGTCGCGGGATTACGGTAACGAACACACCCGGCGTATTGACCGACGACACGGCCGACATGGCTATGGCGCTCATTCTCGCCGTGCCGCGCCGCCTGTCGGAGGGCGCGCGCTATCTGAGGGACAATGACGGCAAATGGCCGGGCTGGTCGCCGTCATGGATGCTGGGCCGGCGTATCACCGGCAAGCGGCTGGGTATTATCGGCATGGGCCGGATCGGACAGGCGGTTGCGCAGCGGGCCAAGGCTTTCGGCCTTGAAATCCACTATCACAATCGCAAGCCTGCCAATCAGGTCATCGAGAAGGAACTCGGCGCCACCTATTGGGAAGACCTCGACGCGATGCTCGCCAAGGTCGACATCGTGACGCTGCATTGCCCGCATACGCCGCAGACCTTCCACATGATCGACACGCGCCGCTTCAAACTGATGAAGCCCGAGGCCTATATCGTGAATACGGCGCGCGGCGAGATCATCGACGAAAACGCGCTGGTGCGCGCGCTGGAAGGCGGCGAGATCGCGGGCGCGGGGCTGGATGTCTTCGAACATGAGCCCGCCGTGAACCCGCGCCTTCTCGGCCTCGGCAATGTGGTGCTGCTGCCGCATATGAGTTCGTCCACCATCGAGGGCCGGATGGAGATGGGTGGCAAGGTCATCGTCAACATCAAGACCTTCATGGACGGTCACAGGCCGCCCGACCGGGTCATTCCCGCCATTATGTAGAATGGCGGCGGATGAACCGGTCCAGACGCAAAAGAGATCGCGTGATCCCGGCGATTATGTGATCGTCGGATTCTCGCCCGTCAGCGGGTTTGCCGGGTCCCATTTCAGCTTCACCGTGCGGAAGCGCGTATCCAGCGCATCATAGATGAGCAGCTTGCCGGCAAGGCTTGTCCCCGCGCCCGTAATCTCCTTGATGACTTCAAGCGCCTGGAGCGACCCCATGACGCCGGTGAGCGCGCCCATCACGCCCGCCTCCTCGCAGGTCGGGACCGAGCCGGGCTCGGGCGTCTCGCCGATAAAGTCGCGGTAGTTGGGCATCGGTTTGCCGTCGGCGTCGTTCTCATACGCCTTGAAGGTCGCGATTTGTCCTTCGAACTGGCCGACCGCGGCGGAAACGAGCGGCACCTTCGCGAAGTAGCAGGCATCGTTCACGACGAAGCGCGTTTCGAAATTGTCGCAGCCATCGGCGACGATGTCGTATTGCGAAACGATGTCGCGCGCATTTTCTGCCGTCAGCCGCTCCGTATGCTGATGGACCGTCACATCGGGGTTGAGGCGGGCGATGGCCGCCGCCGCGCTATCGGTTTTGGGACGGTTCACATCTTCCGTGCCATGGATGATCTGGCGCTGGAGGTTGGACAGCGACACCTCGTCATTGTCGATCACGCCCAGCGTGCCGACACCCGCCGCGGCGAGATACATCAGGCAGGGTGAGCCGAGGCCGCCCGCGCCGATCACCAGCACTTTCGCGTTCAGAAGTTTTTGCTGTCCCGGCCCGCCGATTTCCTTCAGCACGATGTGTCGTGCATAGCGGTCCAGTTGTTCGTCCGTCAGTGCCATTCATGCGCCTCCACCCCTTAAGGGCCATGCTCCGGGGTTTCTGTCAAATGGAGGCGGCTGTCTATTCAGGCAAGGGCAACAGCACGGCGCTTTGGCAGGACCGCCCGATCCGCCCATAAACATCGAAGATTTCCGACTCTGTGAAACCGCGCCCGTCGCCCCACCAGTCGCCGCGCTGGGCGACGCCGATCCATTCGCCTTGCGGCGCGCGCGACAGATGGAAGGAGAGGTCGGCATTGGGCCATCCGGCAGCATTGGGCCGCGTGCCGCTATCGGTCACGGTGAAGAGCGTGGAAACATCCGCCACAGCCATGGCGTTGGAAAAGGGCGTGGGCGAGGCATGGAAGGGCCGGTGGAGGCGGAACCACTTCGCCCGCGTCCCGTCTTCATGGCGCGTGTCGCGAATGTCCACCAGGTCGAGGAAACCCTGCTGCGTGTTCTTGGCGAAGAATTCCGGCATTTCCCAGGCGGGATAGCTCTCCGGCTCGAATGCCGTTTTATCGGGCGCGCCGGGCAGGCCGTCGATCTCTACGGGCTGCTGGAAACAGGCGACAGCCTTGGTTTGCAGCTTGCCGTTGGCGTGGAGTTCATTCTCGAAAACGGCAACCCGGCCGCCTTCGCGCACCGGCGTCATGCGGCTTTCGATTTCGGTGAGCGGCAAGGGACGCAGCAGATAGACATGCGCGGAGACGAGCGCACCCAGACCGCGTTCCCCCGCCATGACCTCCATTTCGCCGACGGCAAGGGCGCTTGCCGCGCCGCCATGCATACCGCCGAACGGCCCCTGCGCCTCCTG
This sequence comes from Parvibaculum sp., assembly GCF_002684405.1. GTDB lineage: Bacteria > Pseudomonadota > Alphaproteobacteria > Parvibaculales > Parvibaculaceae > Parvibaculum. The sequence goes on from NZ_NYVD01000134.1 coordinate 17,243, forward strand.
GCGGGGGTGCCAGTGATTGCCGTCATGGGAAAAGACCGGCGCGAAATCCGTCACGGGAGCATTCATGAAACAGCGTCCTTTTTACTGGCCGGTGATGGCCTCTTCCACGTCGCGAAGCCTGTCCTTGCCGAAATAGATATCGCCATCGACGAAGAAGGTAGGAATACCGAAAGCGCCGCGCGCCACGCTATCCTCCGTATTCGCAACGAGCTTTGCCTTTACCGCCGGGTCCTGAATGCGCTCTAGGATATGTGCGCCGTCGATCCCGGCGTCGTTCAGCACCGCGCAGATGATGTCCGGGTCGTCCATCTTCTTCGATTGCTCCCACATCGCGCTCATCACCGTATCGACATAGCGCGGAAGGTCGCCATCCATCTCCGCGGCAATGGCGCCGCGCATGATCTGCAGCGTGTTGACGGGGAAATGTTCGTTCATGCGGAACCTGTCGATCCCGTGCTTCTCGATGAAGCGGCGCATTTCCAGCGCCTGATACTCGCCTTTGTTCCGGATGCCCTGATTGGCGATCATCGGCGACACATTGTTGGTGGCCTTGAAGATGCCGCCCAGCAGCACCGGTACATAGCTGAATGCGACACCGGTGCGCGCTTCGATTTCCGGCACGATCTTGTGTGCGAGATAGGCGTTCGGGCTGCCGAAGTCGAAATGAAACTCGACATTCTTCGTCATGATGTGTCCTTCGGAGGTCAGAATTTTTCCATCCAGGGCCTGAGATCGAGCTCATGCGTCCAGGCATCGCGCGGCTGGTTGTGGAGATACCAATAGGCCTCGGCGATATGATCGGGGTTGAGGATGCCGTCTTCCTCCTTCAGCGCGTAGCGCGCTGGAAAGTTCTCGGCGATCCATTGCGTGTCGATGGCGCCGTCGATGATCGAATGCGCTACGTGAATGCCTTTCGGTCCCAGTTCGCGCGCCATGCTCTGGGCGAGCGCGCGCAGCGCGAACTTGGCGCCCGAAAAGGCGGAGAAGCCCGCGCCGCCGCGAAGGCTCGCTGTTGCGCCGGTAAAGATGATCGTGCCGTGTCCGTGCGGGATCATTGCCTTTGCCGCCTCGCGGCCTGCGAGGAAGCCGGCGAAACTCGCCATCTCCCATACCTTGCGATAGACCCGCGCCGTCGTTTCGGTGATCGGGAAAAAAACATTGGCGCCGATATTGAAGATCACGACCTCAAGGGGCGCGACCTCGCGCTCGACATGGGCGAAGAGGTCGATTGTTTCTTCCTCCGAACGCGCATCGCAGGCGTAAGGGTGTACCTCGCCGCCCGCCTGTTCGATCTCCTGCACCAGCGGCTGCAGCTTGTCGATGGAGCGGCGCGTGATGCAGGTGGCATAGCCTTCGCGCGCAAACCGTTTGGCAATGGCCCCGCCCGTGTCATCGCCCGCGCCGATGACCAGCGCGGCCTTTCTTTCGCTCATCGCCGTCTCCCTTCCGAGGTATCAGTTCTCTTTTCGAACTAATAGTTAGATTGAGTTCCGAAAAGGAACCTGTCAAGCTGCAATCCATGAGATGGGAAGAACTCGACCGGCAGCCCTGTTCGCTTGCCCGCACCCTGTCGGTGCTGGGCGACCGCTGGACACTGCTCGTGATCCGCGACTGCTTCATGGGCGTGCGCCGCTTCGAACAATTCGAGGCGCGGCTGGGCATTGCGCGCCATGTGTTGGCCGACCGGCTGAAAAAGCTGACGGAAGCAGGCGTGCTCGCAAAGGTGCCTTATCAGGACCGGCCCCGGCGCGAGGAGTACCGCCTGACGGAGAAGGGCCTCGCCCTCCATCCGGCGCTGATCGCGCTTCTGGATTGGGGCGACCGTTACATGGCCGGTCCGGAAGGCCCGCCCGTGCAGCGCCGCCACCGTACATGCGGCCACGTTACCCATGGCGTCTCGGTCTGTTCGGAATGCGGCGAACCGCTCGACCCGCGCGAGATGAGCGTCGAGCCCGGCCCCGGCGCGCCGGACGACCTGCCCCTGCCGGAACGGTCGGGGAAAACCCGCTGATACGAACCCGCTGACACGAAAAAGCCCCCGGCGAGTGCCGGGGGCTTTCGACTTTCAAGGAATGCCGGCTCAGAGCCCGTCGAACAGCGGCGTGGAGAGATAGCGTTCCGCGAAGGAAGGGATGATGACCACGATGGTCTTGCCCTTCATCTCCGGGCGCATGGCCACTTCCAGCGCCGCGGCAATGGCCGCGCCCGAGGAAATCCCGCAGGGAATGCCCTCTTCCTTCGCCACGCGCCGTGCATGGTCGAAGGCGTTCTCATTGCCGATGGTGATGACTTCGTCGATCAGGGCGCTGTCCAGATTGCCCGGCGCGAAGCCCGCGCCGATGCCCTGGATCTTGTGCGGGCCGGGCTGGCCGCCGGACAGCACGGGGCTGTCTTCCGGCTCTACGGCGATCATTTTCAGCTCGGGCTTGCGTGCCTTCAGCACCGACCCGACGCCGGTGAAGGTGCCGCCCGTGCCGACGCCTGAGATCACCGCATCCACCTTGCCGTCGGTGTCGTTCCAGATTTCCTCCGCCGTCGTCTTGCGATGGATTTCCGGATTGGCCGGATTGTCGAACTGCTGCGGCATTACCGAATTGGGGTTCTGCGCCATCAGCTCCTCGGCGCGCGCAATGGCGCCCTTCATGCCTTTTTCCGGGGGCGTCAGCTCAAGCTGCGCGCCCAGCAGCGCCAGCATCTTGCGCCGTTCGATCGACATGCTTTCCGGCATGCAGAGAATGAGCTGATAGCCTTTCGCGGCGCAGACAAAGGCAAGCGCGATGCCCGTATTGCCGGAGGTCGGCTCGATGATGACGGTCTTGTCGTTGATCTTGCCCGCCTTCTCCAGCGCCTCGATCATGGCGACGCCGATACGGTCCTTCACGCTGGCCAGCGGATTGAAGAACTCCAGCTTCAGCAGGATGTCGGCCTGCGCGCCGGCCTCCTTCGCCATCTTGTTCAGGCGCACCAGCGGCGTATTGCCGATCGTTTCGGTGATGTCGTTATAGATGCGTCCGCGTCCTGGCTTGTTTTCTGCGCTCATTGGAGCCTCCCGGGCTACAGCAATTCCAGGAAAAGTGGGAACCGGTTTTCCGTCCGGAATTGCGCTGAATAGATTTTCTAACCGGTTAGATGGTGAAATCGGCGCTGGGCGTCTCGGCGCCCACGCCGGTGGCCTCCGCCTTGCGGCACAGATCCTCGATGGTAACGGCGTCGAGCTTTTCCATGACTTCCGCCTGCACTTCCTCCCAAAGCGGCGCGATCACGCGCTGGCTGAGGGCAGACGGGCTTTCCGTCGCCGGTTCGTCGGACGCTTCCATCGCGCCGACGACGCGAACGACTTCGCCCGCCGTGATGCGCCGCCTCTCCCGCGCCAGCGTATATCCGCCGCGCGGCCCCCGCACGCCTTTCAGGATATTGGCATGCACGAGCTGCTGCATGACCTGCTCCAGATAGCGCTGGGGAATACCCTGTCTCTGGGTGATTTCCTTCGACTGAACGGGGTCGGGCCGCGCATTGATGGCGACATCCACCACGGCTTCCAGCGCCAGCCATGTCTTTTTCGACAGTCTCAGCATAGTCACTCGCCCTCCCTCATTTCATGATCCCTCACGTCGTGCCCCGCTCACTTCGTGCCGGTGGAGCCGAAGCCTCCGGCGCCGCGCTCCGTTTCGTCCAGCGTCTCGACCGGGCGGAGCCGCGCGCGCGTCACGGGCGCAATCACCATCTGGGCGATACGCATGCCGCGGTCGATCGTCACCGGCTCTTCCCCGAGATTGACGAGGATGACCTTCACTTCGCCCCGATAGTCGCAATCGACCGTGCCCGGCGTGTTGAGAACGGTGACGCCCTGCTTGGCGGCAAGGCCGGAGCGCGGGCGTATCTGCGCCTCGAACCCTTCGGGCAGCGCAATGGCAAGGCCTGTCGGCACCATCATCCGCTTGCCGGGCTCCAGCACCGCATGACCTGCTTCGGGCAGGGCGGCGAGAAGATCCATGCCGGCCGCGCCTGTCGTTTCATAGCGCGGCAGAGGCAGGCCTTCGGCATGGTCGAGCTGGCATACCTTCACGTCGATCTCGGGATTCATGTGGCGGACTTCCCTTTTTTGAAATGATCGGCGATACGGTGCGCGAGGCGTCCTGCGACTTCGCGCTTGCTGGCACGGGGCCAGTCTTCCGCGCCCTGTGCGCTGATGATGTGAACCAGATTGTCGTCTCCGCCCATGATGCCGGTGGCGGGCGACACGTCGTTTGCAACGATCCAGTCGCAGCCCTTGCGCTTGAGCTTGTCGGTTGCGTGCGCGATGACCTTTTCGGTCTCCGCCGCAAAGCCGACGACGAGGCGCGGCCGCTTCTTGCCCTTGAGCGAGGAGAGCGTCGCCAGAATGTCCGGGTTCTGTTTCAGCTTCAGATGCAGCCCGTCTTCACCGTTCTTCTTCATCTTCTGGTCGGCGCTGGCTTCGACGCGCCAGTCGGCGACGGCGGCGGCACAGATGGCGATGTCGGCGGGCAGCGCCGCTTCGCAGGCGGCCAGCATCTCATTGGCCGTTTCCACATGGTGCACGCTCACCCCGGCCGGATCGGGTGTTGTCGACGGACCGGCAACAAGAACCGTTTCCGCGCCCAGCGCCGCGAGCGCGGCGGCAATGGCGTGCCCCTGCTTGCCGGAGGAGCGATTGGCGATATAGCGCACCGGGTCGATGGGTTCATGCGTCGGACCGGACGTGACAAGCGCCTTGAGACCCTTGAGCGGCTGGCCGGCGGCAAATGCGGCTTCGCCGAAATGCGCTTCCACGGCCGCGACGATTTCCATTGGCTCCGCCATGCGGCCCGGGCCGAACTCGCCGCAGGCCATGTCGCCCTCATTGGGCCCCACGAAGGAAATGCCGTCGCGCTTCAGCGTGGTGATATTGCGCTGGGTGGCGGCATGCTCCCACATGCGCACATTCATGGCAGGGGCGATCAGCACCGGCTTGTCGGTCGCCAGAAGCGCCGTGGTGGCAAGATCGTTCGCCAGGCCCCCGGCCATGCGCGCCATGAGGTCGGCGGTGGCGGGCGCGACGACCAGCAGGTCGGCGTCGCGGGAAAGCTCGATATGCCCCATCTCCGCCTCGTCGGTGAGGTCGAAGAGATCGGTAAATACCTTTTCGCCCGTCAGGCTGGAGACGGAAAGCGGCGTGACGAATTCACGCGCCGCGCCGGTCATGATGGCGCGCACACCCGCCCCGCGCTCGCGCAGGCGGCGGATCAGCTCCAGGCATTTATAGGCCGCGATGCCTCCGCCGATGATCAGCAGAATGCGTTTGGCCTCGAGAGAACTCTTGTCCACGGTGAAACCCCGTATGGCCTGAGGGTGCTTTCGTCCCGAGAGAGGGACATATCACACTTCCATTGATGGTAATATAGGGTTCCACTGCCGCTATTTGTAGATCGAAATTATTGTTGGAAAGCGGCGTGTTTTTTCAGCCGCTAGAAAATCGCGACCGCCAGAAGGGCGATCAGCGCCCCGGCGATGAGCCAGAGGGCGGGATGGATACGGGACTCGCTCTTGAGGGAGCCGGGGTGAACCTTCACGCCCTGATCGTCCACATTGTCGGCCAGCAGCCTCGTGGCCCGCTCCGCGCGTTCCAGTATGTCCGGCAGATTGGCGAGGACGCGGCCCATCTGCACCGCGCCGGCGGCGGCTTCCTCCAGCCGGTGTTCGGGCGTCGCCTGATCGGTGATCCATTCCTTCACCACAGGCTCGGCGCTCTCCCAGATATTGTGATCGGGGTCGAAATGCCGGGCGACGCCTTCCACCACCACCATGGTCTTTTGCAGCAGGATGAGTTCCGGCCGCGTCCGCATGTCGAATTGTTCGGTGACCTGGAAGAGCTGGGAGAGCAGGCGGCTCATCGAGAGTTCGCCGAGAGACTTGCCCCAGATCGGCTCGCCGATGGAGCGCAGCGCCTGCGCAAAGGCGTGGCGGCTCTTCGTGCGCGGCACATAGCCCGCCTCGAAATGCACGTCTGCGATACGCGGATAATCGCGCAGCAGGAAGCCCATCAGGATGTCGGCGAGGTAACGCCGTTCATGCGGTCCGATCCGGCCCATGATCCCGAAATCGACCGCCACCAATACGCCGTCCGCATCGACGAACAGGTTTCCCTGATGCATGTCGGCATGGAAGAAGCCGTCGCGCAGCGCATGGGTCAGGAAGGATTGGATGACCTGGCGCCCCAGCGCCTTCATGTCATGGCCCGCGTCCACCAGCGCGTCGCGGTCCGATGCCGGAATGCCGTCCACCCATTCGATGGTGAGCACGCGCCGGGCGGTGCGTTCCCAGTCGACGTCGGGGACGCGGAAGCCGACATCATTTGCCGTGTTCTGCGCCATCTCCGAAATCGCCGCCGCTTCGAGCCGGAAATCCATTTCCAGCCGCACGCTGTCGGCCAGCGTCTGCACCACCTCGACGGGGCGGAGCCGCCGCGCGGGCTTGTAGAAACGTTCGATTGTTTCGGCGGCCCAGAAGAAGCTGTCGAGATCGTCGGCAAAGCGCGCTTCCACATTGGGACGCAGCACTTTCACCGCCACGTCGAGCCCCCGATCGGGCGCCGTTTCCTCGGCGGATACGTCCAACGCCTCGACGACCTCCTCCGCCCCGGCCTCATGTGCGGCTTCGATGGGTTCGGCGATGTCTGCCGGGGTCTCCTCCGCGCCGCCTTGCTGGGTTTCGGGCTCGGGCATGGTGCGCGCGTGATGCACCTGCGCGATGGAGGCGGCGGCGATGGCCTCGGAGAAGCTCTCGTAAAGTTCGTCAACCGGCTTGCCGAGATCTTCCGCGATGATCCGGCGCGCCTCTTCGGCGGGGAAGGGCGGAAGCTTGTCCTGCAGGCTGGTGAGGTCGGCGGCGAGATCCGCGCCGATCACATCGGGCCGCGTGGCAAGGAACTGCCCGAGCTTGATATAGGAGGGACCGAGATTGGCGAGCGCCACGGCGAGCCGCTCGCCCACGCTGCCTTCGATATGTTCGGGTTCTTCTTCCCAGGGCAGGCGGATTTTCGCCAGAGGCAGCAGCATCAGCAAAAGCTTCGGCATTTCGCGGCGAAGCTCGAGCGGAAACAGCGCGTCATGGCGCCCGAGTTCGCGCGCGGCCCTGGCGAGCCTGATGCTGTTGCTTATGGCGCGAAACATGGCGCGCGCCTTTCTCTAGAGCCGCCAGCCGGAATGGATCGCGGCGATCCCGCCGGTCAGGGTCCGGTAGCTGGCGCGCGCGAGACCGGCTTCTTCGATCATGCGCTTGAAGGTCTCCTGATCGGGAAAGCGGCGGATGCTTTCGACGAGATACTGATAAGGGTCGCCGTCGCCGGTCACCCATTTGCCGATCCTCGGAATCGCCGCGAAGGAGTAGCTGTCATAGACCTTGTCGAGCAGCGGCACCGGTACCTGCGAAAACTCGAGGCAGAGAAAGCGTCCGCCCGGCTTCAGCACACGGCGCGCATCGGCCAGCGCCTTGTCGATATGGGTGACGTTGCGAATGCCGAAAGCGATCGTATAGGCATCGAAGCTGTTGTCGGGAAATGGCAGTTTCTCGGCGTCGCCGCAGGCGAATTCGCATTTGTCGGCAAACGCCTTCGCCTCCGCGCGGTCCTGCCCCACCATCAGCATGTGTTCGTTGATGTCGCAAACCGTGACCGCGCATCCCTCGCCGCCGCGTTCCAGGAAGCGGAAGGCGATGTCGCCGGTGCCACCCGCCACGTCGATGAGGTGGAAGGGCCGGGCGGTCCGCGGCGGGTTCAGCATGTCGATCATGACCTGCTTCCAGGCGCGATGAAGCCCGCCCGACATGAGGTCGTTCATCAGGTCGTAGCGGCTCGCCACCTGCTCGAACACATTGTGAACGAGCCCGGCCTTGTCGTCCTCGGCGACGGTCTTGAATCCGAAATGTGTGGTCTTGCTGTCGGTCATACTCGCATCTGCACTTGCCCGCCTGGGCGATGGGTTGCGCGCACCATGGCTATGGCCGCGGACCATAGCGGAGCCGGGCGGAAACCGCTACTTTCCTGCGCTTCACGTTAACGGAACGCGTATGCCGGAACTGCCTGAAGTCGAAACCGTCCGCCGGGGCCTTGCCCCTGCCATGGAAGGCCGCGTCATCGCCCGTCTCACCCAGAGGCGCCCCGATCTGCGCTTTGCCTTGCCCGAGGGGTTCGCCGCGCGGCTGACGGGACGCCATGTCTCGCATCTGACGCGCCGGGCGAAATACATTCTCGTTCATCTCGCGCCCCGCAAAGACGATCCCGCCGAAGTGCTGCTCATGCATCTGGGCATGTCGGGACGTTTCACCATTCTCCCGCCCGGTTCGGATGCCGCTTCGCCGGGCGTCTTTCACCACCCTGCGCCCGCCGAGCGAACGGAAGGGGCGAGCTTCGGCCCGCATGACCACATCGTTTTCGATATGGAAGACGGTACCCGCATTGTCTATTCCGACCATCGCCGTTTCGGCTACATGGATCTGATCGCGGAAGACGCACTGGAGGAAAGCCCGCATCTTGCCGCATTGGGGCCGGAGCCGCTGGGCAACGAATTTTCCGCAAAAACCCTGTCGGAAAAACTGAAAGGCAAGCGCACGCCCATCAAATCTGCGCTGCTCGATCAGCGCGTCGTGGCGGGTCTGGGCAATATATATGTCTGCGAGGCGCTCTTCCGTGCCGGTATCTCGCCGCGTCGCCTCGCCATGAATGTGGCCGGCCCCCAACGTAGCGAGAAGCTGGTGCGCACCATTCGCGATGTCCTCACCGAGGCGATTGCCGCAGGGGGATCCACGCTTCGCGACTATGCCCATACCGATGGCGAACTCGGTTATTTCCAGCACAGTTTTTCGGTCTATGACCGGGAAGGTGAAGTCTGTTCAAATCCGGGTTGCGGGGCTACGGTGAAGCGCATCGTCCAGTCCGGGCGATCCACTTTTTTCTGTCCGCGTTGCCAGAAATGACACGCAAGATAATGACACTTCGCCGGATGACCCGCCGCCTCACACATATCCTTGCTGCCCTGCTCGTCTCGATGCTTCTGGCTGCGCCCGGGAGTGCGTGGGCGGATGACGACGGCTTTCTGAGTGCAGTGGACGATATGCCGCTTATGCCGGGCCTGGCGGAAACGGGCGATGGCGGCATCGCCTTCGACAAGCCCACGGGCCGCATCGTGCGCGCCGTGGCAACGGGGGATGTGTCGGAGAAGGATGTGCGCAGCTTCTACATCGGAACGCTGCCGCAGCTTGGCTGGGTGCGTGAAAAGAAGCTCGAACTGATCGGCGATCTCTTGGTCTTCCGCCGCGAACGGGAGCGGCTGGAAATCCAGATCGTGCCCGAAAGCGCCGCACACACCGAAGTCCGGTTCTCCATCGAACCCGATTGATCTTTGCAATACCCCATACGCTGAGGAGAAACTCACATGGCCTATCAGACCATTCTGGTCGAAAAGAAAGGTGCTGTCGGCGTCGTCACGCTGAACCGCCCCGAAGCGCTCAACGCGCTCAACCGGCAGCTGATGGACGAGATGACGGCCGCGCTCGACGCCTATGAGGCCGACGAGCATATCCATTGCATCGTGATCACCGGATCCGAAAAGGCCTTCGCCGCAGGTGCCGACATCAAGGAGATGCAGCCCAAATCCTACATGGATGTCTTCAAGGAAGATTTCATCACCGCCAACTGGGAACGCCCCACGCGCTGCCGCAAGCCGGTCATCGCGGCGGTGGCGGGCTATGCGCTGGGCGGCGGCTGCGAACTCGCCATGATGTGCGACTTCATCATCTGCGCCGACAATGCGAAATTCGGGCAGCCCGAGATCAAGCTCGGCGTGATGCCCGGCGCCGGCGGTACGCAGCGCCTCACCCGTTTCGTGGGAAAGTCCAAGGCGATGGAAATGTGCCTCACCGGCCGCCTGATGGATGCCGAGGAGGCGGAACGCTCAGGGCTCGTAAGCCGCGTCGTGCCGCTCGACAAGCTGCTGGACGAGGCGATGAAAGTGGCCGATACGGTGGCCTCCATGTCGCTCCCCATTGCGATGATGACCAAGGAATCCGTCAATCGCTCCTATGAGACGACGCTTTCTGAGGGTGTGCGTTTCGAGCGCCGCCTCTTCCACTCCATGTTCGCCACCGACGACCAGACCGAAGGCATGGCGGCCTTTGTGGAAAAACGCGAGCCGCATTTCCGCAACAGCTGAGCGGGCGGTGCGACTTTTCGGCGGAAAATGGGCTTTTTTGCCCCATTTTCCCCGGTTGACGAGGGCCGGGCAGGCGCGTATAACCCCGGCTTCCTGAGACGGGTTCCGCTTTTTCGGGCGGCGTCCGCTTGATCGTATAAATGCGCCGGGTTGCGCGCCGGAAACGGCTGATCCCCGGCATGTCCGAAGGTTCTGGAAACATGGCGAATACCGCTTCCGCCAAAAAGGCGATCCGCGTGATCGAGGCGCGTACGGCCGTTAACAAGGCCCGTCGCAGCCGTGTGCGCGGCTTCATCCGCAAGGTTGAAGAAGCGATTGCGAGTGGCGACCGGCAGGCGGCGCAGAGCGCGCTGCAGGCGGCTCAGCCCGAGATCATGCGCGCTGCGCAGAAGGGCGTGATCCACAAGAACACGGCCTCCCGCAAGGTGTCGCGGTTCGCGCATCGGGTGAAGGCGCTCGGCTGAGACCGGTCGTCGCGCCCTGCCGGTTGAGCATCCGGCAGCGCATGCGCGCAAATACTGAATAAGCACTTCCGGTACGCCGGACCGCGGCCTGCGAGACATCGTTTCGCAGGCCGTTTTGTGTCATGGACTCGTGTGCGTATTGTCACACTCTTCGTGTCGCAGATGCGGCAACGCGAAAACGACCGAAATGGTCCCGATTCAAGAAATGCTTGTGCCACAGGGGTTTGTCGCAACGGTATGTGTTTGTTGCGCTCCGCAACCACTGCATGTTGGTGTCAAGAAGCGGTCGTGGCAGACGAAAGTTTTTTGACGAATCGGATTCTTTGGCTTGCCTCTCCGGGGGCCTCTCGGTATGTTTAATGACCTCGGAGGGCCCACATGAATACTGAATTTCGAGCGGGTTTTATAATAAAAAATCCTGGTTTTCAGTATTCGCGGACTCGGTCACGAGATAAATTATAGTATCCAGGCAGATAGCAGATCCCTGCGGGGCGCGGTTTTCAGGACAGCGCCGTCGGGAAGCTTGTATCCGGAACGTCTCCTTGAACCTCCGGCGGGGACCGGCGGTTGAGGAATACGCAGAAGGGTGAGGCGCGGGCTTTCCGGTTTCCGGGATCCTGTCGGCTCTGGAGCGGGGTGATGGCGCGACGTGCCTGAAGGGGATTCGATGTCGGAAGCGGGCGGCGGGAAAGAGGCGGTCCAGCCTGAGATTTTGCCTGATACAGATGCGGGATATGCCGGCGATGTGACGCCGGCGGAAGCCTGGCGGGTATTGACGGAAAATCCGAAGGCACTGCTGATCGATGTGCGGACCAGGGCCGAATGGGCCTTTGTAGGCCTGACCGATCTTGCGCATCTCGGCAAACAGCCGGTTCTGATCGAATGGGTCTCCCAGCCGGATATGACGCGCAACCCGGAATTCGAGAGCCATGCCGCCGAAGCCATTTCGGAGGCGGGCGGCGATGTGCCGGTTTTCTTCCTGTGCCGCTCGGGCGCGCGCAGCAAGGCGGCGGCCATCGCGATGACGGAGCGGGGCTTTGGCCTTTGCTACAACGTCGACAGCGGTTTTGAGGGCGATCTCGATGACGATCGCCACCGGGGACGGCGGAACGGCTGGAAGGTCGCCGGTCTGCCCTGGATGCAGAGTTAGCACACCGCGGAAGGGGGTCGGTGCCGCCCGGCATCGGATCTGCGGAGTGTTTGGGGGCCGGGCCTTTTCGGACCGGTTTTAAAAAGATGGGGCGCCCGGTCGGGGGCTCCGGCGGTTGAGGCAGACATCGTGGCGAATGAAGCGGAAAACAGCCGGCAGTTCAAAGAAGCCGGTGGGCCTCGTGGGGACGGTGGCAAGGCGGAAGGCGGTGAAAAGGGGATGCGGCCAATGGATACGAATATGGGAACGATGGAGTCCGGTCCGGTTGTCCGCAATGTGACGGAGGCAAGCGAGCCCGCCGCGGCGGCGAATATGGACAGCGCCGCGCTTGCCCAGCAATGGCATCGCATTCGCGCGCGTCTGAAAGCCGAAGTCGGATCCGCGACATTCGATAGCTGGTTCAAACAGCTCGAACTGGTCGGCGTGAATAATGGTCGGGTGCTGCTGTCGGTGCCGAGCCGTTTTCAGCGCGACTGGATCGTTTCCAATCATGCCGACCGTCTGGCGAAGCTCTGGACGCAGGAAAATGTCGCACTCGGCCGTGTCGAAATTCTGACGGCGGGCAGCGTCGTTCCGGAAGCGGTGGCGCGCGCGCCCGAACCCGAAGCCGGCAATCATGCAGAAACAGTGCGCAACGAAGAAGTGCCTGCCGTGCAGGCATCCCCGGCGCCGGCTGCTCCCGCGGCGCCCACCGCCTCGCCCGGAAAACTGCAATTCGAGGTACCTGCGGGCTTTGAAGATGCAGGCGTCGGCGCGCCGCTCGATCCGCGTTTCACCTTTGACGCCTTTGTTGTCGGCAAGTCGAACGAGCTGGCGCATGCCGCCGCGCGCCGCGTGGCCGAGGCGAGCGATGTGAGCTTCAACCCGCTCTTCCTTTATGGCGGCGTGGGACTGGGCAAAACGCATCTGATGCATGCGATCGCCTGGGAAATCCGCAACAAGCAGCCCGAGCGCAAGGTGCTGTATCTCTCCGCCGAAAAATTCATGTACCAGTTTGTGCGGGCGCTGCGTTTCAAGGACACCATGGCCTTCAAGCAGCAGTTCCGTTCGGTGGACGTGCTGATGATCGACGACGTGCAGTTCATCTCCGGCAAGGATTCCACGCAGGAAGAGTTCTTCCATACCTTCAATGCGCTGATCGACCACAACCGCCAGGTGATCATTTCCGCCGACCGCTCTCCTTCCGATCTGGAGGGGATCGAGGAGCGCATCCGCTCGCGGCTTGGCTGGGGGCTGGCGGCGGACATCCATCCGACCGATTACGAGCTGCGCCTCGGCATCCTGCAGGCCAAGGCCGAGGAGATGATCCAGCGCAACGGCCCGATCGAGATCCCGCAAAACGTGCTGGAGTTTCTCGCCAACCGGATCGTGTCCAATGTGCGCGAGCTGGAAGGTGCGCTGAAGCGCGTGGTCGCCTATGCCTCGCTGGTGGGTCGCCCCATCACGCTGGATATGGCGCAGGACGTGCTGCGCGACCTGTTGCGCTCCAACGACCGCAAGGTGACCATCGAGGAGATCCAGCGCCGCGTGGCGGAGTATTTTAATGTCCGCCTGTCGGACCTTCTCTCTGCCCGCAGGGCCCGCGCCGTCGCCCGGCCGCGCCAGATCGCCATGTATCTCTCCAAGCAGCTCACCACCCGCTCCCTGCCTGAAATCGGGCGTAAATTCGGGGGCCGCGACCACACCACCGTCATTCACGCAGTGCGCAAGGTGGAGGAACTCCGGCAGGTCGATTCCGGTCTTGAGGAGGATGTGGACCTGCTTCGGCGCATGCTGGAGGGCGGTCACAGCCCGAACTGATCGCAGGCCTCGAAAAGGCCAGCGCTTTCAGGCAGTTATAAAGCGCCTTCGGAGCCTCCGAAGGCGCTGAAATGCGTGCATCCCGTCAATCATCTGATATAATTGCGTTGCGAATTTCCGCGGAGTTCCGGCCATGGTCGGAAATGCCGGTTTCGGGGCGCGACAGGGGGCATTTCCACGCCTTCCAGCCTTGCCCGGCAGGGTCCTCCGGTTTCCCGTTCGCATGAGTTTCGGCAGGGGCCGCGGCGCAGCTGTGCCAGCGGCCCTTGGAGTCGATGAACGGCCCGGGCTGGGGGCGGCGAACCCGTCCCGCAACGGGCCGAATGAAAACGGAGCGTCCGGCGCGACCGCATTTAGCGCGCCAGGCCATGGCCCGGGCAAGGGGCCGACAGAGGGGTCCGAAGAGACAGAATGAAAATCACAATTGAACGCGGCGCACTCCTCAAATCTCTCAATCACGTGCAGTCGGTGGTGGAGAGGCGCAACACCATTCCGATCCTTTCCAACGTCCTCATCAAGGCGGAAGACGGCCAGCTTTCCCTGACCGCGACCGATCTCGATATCGAGGTGGTGGAGGCGACCGACACCGATGTCGCACAGGCCGGCGCAACGACCGCGCCCGCTCATACACTTTACGACATCGTGCGCAAATTGCCCGAAGGCGCGCAGGTCGAACTCGCCACCCAGGACGAAGGCCGGTTGCAGCTCACCGCGGGCCGCTCGCGCTTTGCACTTCAGGCGCTGCCGCAGGAAGATTTCCCGACCATGACGGCGGGCTCCCTGCCGCATCGTTTCGAGCTGCCTGCCGAGCATATGCGCCGTCTGATCGACAAGACGCGCTTTGCGATCTCGACCGAAGAGACGCGCTATTATCTGAACGGCATCTATCTGCATGCGGTCGAGGACGGCAAGGCGCCCTCGCTGCGCGCCGTCGCAACCGATGGTCACCGTCTCGCCCAGGTCGACCACGACCTGCCGGATGGCGCCTCGGGCATGCCGGGTGTCATCGTGCCGCGCAAGACGGTGCTGGAACTGCAGAAGCTTCTGGAAGGCGATACGGGTAACGTCTCCATCGGCGTGTCGGAAACCAAGATCCGCTTCGAGTTCGGTGGCGTGGTGCTGACCTCCAAGCTTATCGACGGCACCTTCCCCGATTACGGCCGCGTGATCCCGGCCGACAACGACAAGATGATGGAAGTGGACGGCAAGAGTTTCGCCGAAGCGGTAGACCGCGTCTCCACCATCTCCACGGAAAAGTCGCGTGCGGTGAAGCTCAATCTGGAAGAGGGTCGTCTCACCCTTTCCGTCACCAATCCCGACAGCGGCAGCGCCACGGAAGAGATTTCCGTTTCCTACAGCGCCTCCCCGATCGAGATCGGTTTCAATGCGCGTTACCTGCTGGACATTACCGGCCAGCTCGACGGCGAACAGGCGGTCTTCGCCTTCGCCGATTCCGGATCGCCCACCCTGGTGAAGGACACCGAGGATGCGATGGCGATCTATGTGCTCATGCCCATGCGCGTGTAAGGCCATTTGCGCGCAGGGCCTGGCGCTGTCCAGGGGCAGATTGCGGGAGTAGTGATTGCACCGATCAGGCAGGATGCTTGCCATGTCTTCGACGGACCCGGCCCCGGCCGGGCCTGACGGGACGGTGCGTCCTGCGCCGGAAAGGCTGAGCCTGGCGCGTCTGATCGTGACCGACTTTCGCTCCTATGCGCGCGCCGAACTCGATCTCGATGCGAGCCCTGTCGCGCTCACCGGCGAAAACGGAGCGGGCAAGACGAACCTGCTGGAAGCCGTGTCGCTGCTGTCGCCCGGACGGGGATTGCGCGGTGCGGCCTATGCCGATCTCGCCCGCGCCGACGGCGCAGGCGGCTGGGCGGTCTCCGCGACGCTGCGTTTGCCCGATGGCGACGAGTTGCGCATCGGTACCGGTCAGGAGGCAGGTGCGGAAAAGTCCAACCGCTCGCGCATCGTGCGCATCGGCGGGGTGAATGCCGGGCCATCCGCGCTGGCCGAATATGTGCGCATGGTCTGGCTGACGCCTGCCATGGACAGGCTCTTCGTCGAGGGCGCGAGCGAACGGCGAAAGTTTTTCGACCGGCTGGTCATGGGCTTCGACCCCTCCCACGGCACGCGCGCCAACGCCTATGAGCGCGCGCTGCGCGAACGGAACAGGCTGCTGGCCGACGAGATGTTCGACGATGCCTGGCTGACCGGCCTGGAAGAACAGATGGCCGAACACGGCGTTGCCATTGCCGCGGCCCGCGCCGAGATGCTGGCGCGCCTGCGCGGCGCGCTCGACGCGGCCAGCGAAGACGCTTTCCCCCGCGCGGAAATCGCGCTGGAGGGGGCGCTGGAAGATCAGGTGACGCGCGATCCGGCGGTCGATGTCGAAGACCGTTTCCGGGCGCTGCTGAAAGAGATGCGGAGCCGAGACGCCGGCGCGGGCCGCGCGCTGGACGGACCGCATCGCACCGATCTTCTGGTGCGTCACGCGGCCAAGGATCGCGAGGCGCGGCTTTGCTCCACAGGCGAGCAGAAGGCGCTGCTTATCGGCATGGTGCTCGCCAATGCGCGCCTTCTGGCGGCGCGGGGGCACCAGCCGCTGCTGTTACTTGACGAGGTTGCCGCCCATCTCGACGAGGTGCGACGCGCAGCCCTTTTTGATGAAATTGTTGGCCTGGGTCTCCAGGCTTTCATGACGGGCACCGACCCGTCCCTGTTCGAAGCGTTTGGATCGCGCGCGCAGCATATGCGTGTCGCGGGCGGGCGTATCCACGCTTGAAAGCGCAACGGACCGAAAGACAGAAAGACGAAATCATGAGCGACGTCGAACCGACAAGGCCCGAACGTAACGAAGAAGAATATGGCGCCGATGCCATCAAGGTCCTGAAGGGGCTCGATGCGGTGCGCAAGCGCCCGGGCATGTATATCGGCGACACGGATGACGGCTCGGGCCTGCATCACATGGTCTACGAGGTCGTGGACAACTCGATTGACGAAGCGCTGGCGGGCTGGTGCGACGCGGTGAAGGTGAAGCTCAACGCCGACGGATCCGTCTCGGTTTCGGATAATGGCCGCGGCATTCCCGTGGAGATGCACAAGGGCGAAGGCGTGTCCGCCGCCGAGGTCATCATGACCCAGCTCCATGCGGGCGGTAAGTTCGATCAGAATTCCTACAAGGTGTCCGGCGGTCTGCATGGCGTGGGTGTGTCGGTGGTGAACGCGCTTTCCGACTGGCTGCGTCTGCGTGTCTGGCGCAACGGCAAAGAACATCTCATCACCTTCAAGGACGGCGTGGCCGATGCGCCGCTCGCCGTCACGGGCGATGCCCCGAAGGGAGCGGATGGCGAACCGGTCACGGGCACCGAGATCACCTTCCATCCCTCTTCGGAAACCTTCACGAAAACCGAATTCGATTTCCCGACGCTGGAACATCGTCTGCGCGAACTCGCCTTCCTCAATTCCGGCGTGCGCATCGAGCTGACCGACAACCGCCATGTCGAGGAAAAGAAGATCGACCTCTATTACGAAGGCGGTCTCAAGGCATTCGTGGAATTTCTGGACCGTACCAAATCGCCGCTCGTGCCGGCGCCGATCACCGTGCTGACCGAACGCGAAGGCATCACCGTGGAAGCCGCGCTCTGGTGGAACGACAGCTATCACGAGAATGTTCTGTGTTTCACGAACAACATTCCGCAGCGCGACGGCGGCACGCATCTGGCGGGCTTCCGTGGCGCGCTCACACGCGTGGTGAATGCCTATGCGAGCGAAAGCGGTATCGCCAAGCGCGAAAAGGTCACGATCAGCGGCGACGATGCGCGTGAAGGCCTGACCTGCGTCCTCTCGGTGAAGGTGCCCGATCCGAAATTCTCGTCCCAGACGAAAGACAAGCTCGTCTCCTCGGAAGTGCGCCCAGTGGTGGAAAGCGCGCTGAATGAAGCGCTGTCGACCTGGTTCGAAGAACATCCGAACGAAGCCAAGCAGATTGTCTCCAAGGTTGCCGAAGCCGCAGCGGCGCGCGAGGCCGCCCGCAAGGCCCGCGAACTGACGCGGCGCAAGGGCGCGCTGGATGTGTCGAGCCTGCCCGGCAAGCTCGCCGATTGTCAGGAGCGCGATCCGTCCAAGGCCGAACTCTTCATCGTCGAGGGTGACTCGGCCGGCGGCTCCGCCAAGCAGGCGCGCGACCGCGCCAACCAGGCTGTGCTTCCCTTGCGCGGCAAGATCCTGAATGTGGAGCGGGCCCGCTTCGACAAGATGTTGTCCTCCAATGAAATCGGCACGCTCATCACCGCGCTAGGCACGGGCATCGGGCGCGACGACTTCAATATCGAGAAGCTGCGCTACCACAAGATCATCATCATGACGGACGCCGACGTGGACGGCGCGCATATTCGCACGCTGCTCCTCACCTTCTTCTACCGTCAGATGCCCGAGGTCATCGAGCGCGGCCACCTCTATATCGCGCAGCCGCCGCTCTACAAGGTCCGGCGCGGCACCTCGGAAACCTATCTCAAGAACGAGAAGGCGCTGGTCGACTTCCTGGTCCAGCAGGGCCTGACCGACATGGTGCTGACGCTTGCCAATGGCGACCAGCGCGCCGGACCGGATTTGCGCGAAATCGTGGAAAAGGCGCGTTCCATACGCACCATTCTTGATGGCCTGCCGACGAAATACAGCCACGATGTCGTGGAGCAGGCGGCGATTGCCGGTGCGCTCAATCCGGAAGCGATGCAAAGCCCTGAACAGGCGCAGGAGGCTGCCGCCTATGTCGCTCGCCGCCTCGACATGTTGTCCGAGGAGACTGAACGCGGCTGGACCGGCGAGCCGAGGCCCGATGGCGGCCTCAAGTTTGCGCGTGAAGTACGCGGCGTCCGCGAGGAAGTGATGATCGACGGTCCGCTTATCTCAAGCGGTGAGGCGGGCCGACTTGCAAGTTTCACGGACCACCTGCAGGAAGTCTACAGCAAGGCGGCCACGCTACGGATGAAGGATGGCGATCGCGACATTCGGTCTCCCTCGCAGCTCATCAAGGCGGTTATGGAGGCCGGGTCCAAGGGCAATACGGTGTCGCGCTACAAGGGTCTTGGCGAGATGAACCCGGAACAGCTCTGGGAAACCACGCTCGACAAGGAAGTGCGCTCGCTTTTGCAGGTAAAAATCCGCGAACTCGACGAGGCCGACGATCTTTTCGTGAAGCTGATGGGCGATGTGGTGGAACCGCGCCGCGACTTCATCCGCGAAAACGCGCTTTCTGTCGCCAATCTCGACGTGTGAGCCGTCTTTGGGGCGTCGCCACGTGGACTCCAATCGTTAACAAGTCGTTAACCATCCTTCCCTAGTTTAAGAACGCGCGTTATCTTCTTGATTCACAAGCGTTCGGGCGGCAGGGCGGATGTTTTCACGCAGGAAGAGCCGGCAAGGCAAACGGCGTCCGCCGCGCGGGCAATGGGACGATGATGGCCCGCGCTTCGCACTGCCCGGCCTGAAGCCTGTCCGCATGGGAATCGGCGTGAACGATAACGACACCGCTCTCGACGACGATGACGATGCCGCATGGGATGCTTTCTGGCGCGAGGAAGGCCGAGCGGCCAGGCCGCGTAAGCGGAAGGCGAGCGGCGCAAAAAAAAGCGCCGGCACGAAAAAAACCTCCGAGAAATCGGGGCGCAAAAGTCCGGCGGGTAAAAAGCCGGCCCGAAAGCCCGCTTCCCGATCGTCTTCGTCCCGTTCTCCCGCGAAAAAGAAACCGGCGCGCAGTCGTACCAAGGCCGCTTCCGCACATGCCGCCACGCAAGGCCGCGCTGCTCGCGGTCGCGCGGCCTCGTCCGGACGTAGCTCCGCGGCGGGCCGGCGCGGAGGTGGCGGGCGCGGCGGTGGACGGAGCGGCGGAAACGGCAGGAGCTTCGTCGGCGCGCTTGCCTATTACATGGCCATCGCCGGCATCTGGGTCGGCATTCTTTTCGGCGGGGCGCTGCTCTATTTCGCGATGACGCTGCCCGATACGTCGGGCCTTTACGGTGTCGCCCGTCCGCCCTCGTTGCAGATCGTCGCTGAAAACGGCGATGTGTTGAGCCATCGCGGCGGATTGGGCGGATCCTATATCGCGCTGAGCGACATGCCGCCCTATCTGCCCGAAGCGGTGATCGCCACGGAGGACCAGCGTTTCTACTGGCACTTCGGTATCGACCCCATCGGACTGGTCCGAGCCCTCGTCATCAATCTGCGCGCGGGCCATGTGGTGCAGGGCGGCTCGACCATTACCCAGCAGCTCGCCAAGAATATCTTCCTCACGCCCGACCGCACCATCAGCCGCAAGCTGCAGGAAATGATCCTCTCCGTCTGGCTGGAAATGCGTTTCACCAAGGAAGAGATACTGACGATGTATCTCAACCGAGTTTACCTCGGCGGCGGGGCCTATGGCGTGGGCGCGGCGTCCGAACGCTATTTCCAGAAGCCGGTGCGCGCGCTCAATCTGCCGGAAGCGGCCATGCTGGCGGGCTTGCTGAAAGCGCCCTCGCGCTATTCGCCGACCAATGATATCGGCCTTGCGCGCGAGCGTGCCGCAATCGTCCTGCATAACATGGTGGGCGCGGGCTACATCACGCAGGAAGAAGCGCGGCTTGCCGAAACCAACCCTGCCAGATTGCAGGGATACACCACGGCGAGTTCCATCAACTATTTCGTCGATTGGGCGGCGCAGAGCCTGTCGGACTATACAGGCCGTCCCGAGACCGATGCGACGGTGCACACCACCATCGATCCCGCCATGCAGCGCGCGGCGGATGCCGCTATCGCCAAGGTCTTCGCAACGGATGCGCCGGGTGCGAGCGTGTCTCAGGTGGCGTTTGTCGCCATGACGCCCCAAGGTGCCGTCCGCGCCATGGTGGGCGGGCGAAATTATGCGTTGAGCCAGTTCAATCGTGCCGTGCAGGCCGAGCGCCAGCCCGGTTCAGCCTTCAAACCCTTTGTCTATCTGACCGCCATGCAGCAGGGTTTCGTGCCCGACAGCGAGTTTACCGACAAGCCGGTGACGTATGGCGGCTGGTCGCCCTCCAACTATGAAAACCGTTTCGATGGACGCATGACACTGCGCACGGCGCTCGCGAAATCCGTCAACACCATTGCGGTGCAGGTCGCTCAGCAATGCGGCATTCGCAATGTGATCGCAACGGCGCGCCGTCTCGGTATCCAGAGCGATTTGCCGTCCAATCTCTCGCTTGCGCTGGGCTCGGGCAGCGTCAATCTGCTGGAACTCACCTCCGCCTATGCCAGCTTCGCCAATGGCGGCTTCGGTGTCATTCCGCACGGCATCGAGGAAGTCGATACTGATACTGGTGATCGGCTTTACCGCCGCCAGGGCTCCGGCATGGGCCGCGTCATGGACGACAGAACGCTCGGCTCGATGAACAACATGATGCAGGCCGTCATGATTTATGGCACGGGCCATCGAAACGCGGCGATCGACGGTGTTCCGGCAGGCGGCAAGACCGGCACCAGCCAGGACAGCCGGGACGCATGGTTCGTCGGCTATACGAGCAATCTGGTTGTCGGCGTCTGGGTCGGCAACGACAATGGCTCTCCCATGAAGCATGTCACGGGCGGGACCATCCCGGCGAAGATCTGGCACGACTTCATGGTCCGTACACAAAATATCTCGAAGGCGGGACCGCTCCCCGGCACATGGGCTCCGCCCGCTGCGGCGCCTGCGCCGGCACAGCCGGAAGACAAGCCACACAAATGGGAAGAACCCGGCTTCTTCGAACGGCTGTTCGGCAGCAGCGACGAGAAGGAAGAGCCCTGGTTTTCGCAATCGGCCAATGGCGGCGCGCAACGCGAAAGCCGACTGAAATCGGGCCATCCGGGTAGCTGGCGATAAGAGATCAGGCCCGGCCGCGTCGCGGTATCCATGCGATCGACGCCGCGCCCAGACCCATCAGCGCGATCATGGCCGCCATGGGCCATCCCGTTTCGCCAAGCGTATGGCCGACGATAACGCCGGCAATCGCGCTCGCGGTCGATTGCAGGAAGCCGAACAAGGCCGAGGCCGTGCCGGCGATCTCCGGAAAGGGCGTCAGCGCGCCGGCAATGGCTTGCGGCATCGTCAGCCCGACCGATACGCCGTAAACCATCATCGCGCCGACAAGCAGATACCCCGTCCCGTCGATTGCGAGCGCAGCGACGGCAAGCGCGCCGCCCGTACCGGCGGCCGCCGCCCCAAGTTTCAGCGTTCGCTCGAGCCCGACTTCTTTCGACAGCTTCCCGGCAAGCAGCGTGCCCCCGATATATCCGCCGACGATCAGCGCGAAAGACGCGCCGAACCCGATAGGTGAAAAGCCATAGACTTTCTGCAGCACGAAGGACGCGCCGGAAATGTAGGAAAACATGCCGGCCATGCCGAGGCAGGCGATGATGAGATAGCGCAGATAGACCGGGTTGGAGAGCAAACGCCGGTAATGGCCAAGGATCGCGACGGGTGCAACGCTCTGCCGGAAAGCGGGCGGCAGCGTTTCGGCAAGCCCGACAAGCGTGATGAGAGCAAGGACAGCGCCCGCCGCGCCCAGAAAGATGAAGATGGAGTGCCAGCCAAGCGCTGCCTGCACGACGCCCCCTAGCATGGGCGCAAGGGCGAGCGCCGCGCCCATCGCCGCGCTCATCCGCGCCAGCATCTGCGCGGCGTCTTCGTTCGAATAGAGGTCGCGCACCACCGCGCGGGCCAGCACCACCGATGCCCCGCCCCCCATCGCCTGAGCCAGCCGGAGCGCGATGAGTTGATCGATGTCGGCGGCGAACGCGGCGCCGAGGCTCGCCACGATATAGAGAGCGAAGCCGCCAAGCAGAACGGGCTTTCGCCCGAACCGGTCGGCAAGCGGTCCATAGACGAGTTGCGAACAGGCCATGCCGATCAGAAAGGCGGAAAGCGTGAGTTGCGTTTCGCCGGTCGTCGCCCCGAAATCCCGCTCGATGGAGGGGAGCGAGGGAAGGTACATGTCGGTGGAAAGCGGGCCGACGGCGATCAACGCGGCGAGATAGGCGGTGAAGCTGTGCGCGCCCGGCTTTAGACGCATCGGCTCAGTTGCCGTCGCCGAATTCGCCGGCGAACACGCCGAGCGGTTCGGCGCCATAGCGGTGAAGGCCCGGTCCGCTCGTTTCAAGCCAGCGCTTGGAGGTTTCGTAATTGGGGATCGCCTGGCGGACGAGTGCCCAGAAACGCGCACCGTGATTCATGTGCCGTATATGTGCGACTTCATGCGCGGCGACATAATCGAGGACATGCGGCGGGGCCATGATGAGCCGCCAGGAAAAGGAAAGCGCCCGGCTGGGTGCGCATGAGCCCCAGCGCGTGGTGGTGTCGCGCACCGTAATGCGCGACGGCCGCACGTCGAACTGTTCCGCATGATAAAGCGCACGTTCGTTCAGCTCTGCGCGCGCCTGCGCCTTCAACCAGTCGCCCACGCGTCGCTGCAGGAAGGACGTGGCACCCGTTGCGCGGATTTCGGGCAGGCCGCCTGTCTCTTCCGCATCGACGCGCCAGACCGGTCCGTAACGCCGCCGCATGACCGGATCGGACACATGGCGGATCAGATGATCCTCGCCCTTGAAGGGAACGACCGCCCCGTCGACGAACGGGACGGGAGGCGGAACCTGACCGAGACGTTCGGCAATCCAGTCGCGCTGTTCGCGCGCGAAAGAAAGCGCCTGCGCGAGACTTCTTTTCGACGGTGCGGTCACCTGCACGGAACCGGCGGCAAGATCCACCCGCACGATGATGCGCCGCGCGCGCGGATTATGCCTGATCGCTACAGGCACATTGCGCCCGTTGATCTGCATGTAGTCGATATGAAGCGGAGCCGATTTCACCTGATACTACGTCCCGGCGTGTCGCTGGTTTACTCTGCGATTTGATGAGGATGCGGAAGCGGCGTTATACGCGTCCGGCGCCACGAATCAAGCAGAGCGAATCATGAATAGAATGCCACGTTTTCATCTTGCTTTCCCAGTCGATGATCTTGCCGCGGCACGTGCATTTTACGGAGGCGTTCTCGGATGTCCGGAAGGGCGCTCCGATACGCAATGGATCGACTTCGATTTGCATGGTCATCAGATCGTGGCGCATCTCGCGCCGCGCAGCGCGGCGGAACGACGCGACGCCGCGCATTGCAACGCCGTCGATGGCGACGACGTGCCCGTGCCGCATTTCGGTCTCATCCTGTCATGGGAGGAGTGGCATGCTTTGGCGGAGCGGTTGAAACGGGCCGGTATCGGCTTTGTGATCGAGCCGCATATCCGCTTTGAAGGAAAGCCCGGTGAGCAAGCCACCATGTTCTTCCACGACCCCGCCGGGAATGCACTGGAATTCAAGGCATTCCGCGACGAGGCGCAGATTTTCGCAACCGTATGATCGCTCGGCGCGCATAAGCGCGCCGCTTATTTCCGTTCGGCGTGGAGGCTGGTGAAGGCGCGCACACGAGGCGCGATCTCATTGCGCCAGCGCGATCCGTTGAAAACGCCGTAATGGCCGACGCCGGGTTGTTCCCAATGCGCTTTCATGGCGTCGGGAAGTTTCTTGGTCAGCTTGTGTGCAGCCTTGGTCTGGCCGACACCGGAAATATCGTCCTTCTCGCCTTCCACCGTCATCAGCGCCGTCTTGGTGATGGCTTCGGGGCGGACCTTGCGCCCGCGATGCATGAACTCGCCCTTGGGCAGCGCATGCTGAACGAAGACGGCATCGACGGTCTGAAGATAGAACTCCGCGGTCATGTCCATGACCGAGAGATATTCGTCGTAGAACTCGCGATGCTTTTCCGCGCTCTCGCCGTCGCCATCGACCATATGCTCGAAGAAATCCCAATGGGCGCTGACATGGCGGTCGAGATTCATGGCCATGAAGCCGGAGAGCTGCACGAAGCCGGGATAGACGAGGCGCATGGCGCCGGGGTGCGGAAAAGGCACCGACATCACGACATTGCGCTCATACCATTCTGTGCCGCGCTCCGTCGCAAGGCGGTTCACCTCCGTCGGGCTTTCACGCGTGTCGATGGGACCGCCCATCAACGTCATGGACAGAGGCACATGCGGATCGTCGTCGTCATGCATCACAGCCACGGCCGCGAAGACCGGCACCGCCGGCTGGCAAACGGCCAGCGCATGAACGTCCGGGCCGAGCACATGAAAGATGTCGATCAGGTAGTCGATGTAGTCGTCGAGGTCGAACCGGCCCTTGGACAAGGGCACCATGCGCGCATCCACCCAGTCGGTCACATAGACCTCGTAGTGGGGCAGCATGGTCTCGATGGTTCCGCGCAGGAGCGTCGCATAGTGACCCGACAGCGGCGCGACAATCAGCATCTTGGGCTGGATCGTGTTCTTCATCGCCTTTCGATCACGCTCGAAATGAACGAGCTTGCAGAACGGCTTTTCCCAGACCACGTGCTCGCGTACCGGCACGTTCTTGCCGTCGATAACGGTTTCATGCAGCCCGAAAGGCGGTTTGCCGTAGCGCCGCGTCGTACTTTCGAAGACGTCGATAGCGGCGGCCATCGTCTTGTTCATCTGCGTTTCGGCGAAGGGGTTCAGCGGATGCCTCAGCGCCCAGAGCCCCATTTCGGCCGCGGCCCGGTAGGGCGCGATGGTGGCGTGGTTCAATTCGTAGATGTGGTACAGCAAGTTTTCACCTCTCCGACGTTTCCGCCATTTCGGCCCTCGGCGGGCCCTGTTCTTCATGCTGCAGTGCAATATATCCCTAAAATAGGCGTCTGTGGCGCTATGTCCAAGCGCAATTTTTCCACGGCATGAGCCCAGAGACCAATTTTGCAGGCCTTTTGGGGGCAAAGTGCCGGAATATTCCCGAAACCGGGCACGGGCGGGAAGGGCTCCCGCCCGGCTCTATGGTTAACGGGCGGCGGCCCGGTTGGCCGCGCTCACCAGCGCTTTCAGCGAGGCGGTGATGATGTTGGGGTCGAGCCCCACGCCGAACAGATCGCCCGGGTGATCCGGGTCGCCGACCTCGATAAAGGCGGCGGCCTGCGCGTCCGAGCCGGATCCGAGCGAATGCTCGTCATACTGGCGCACCTGCAGGTTCACCGAGAGGGCATTCAGGGCGGCGTCGATCGGACCGTTTCCGAGCCCGGTCAGTTCCTCTTCCCTGCCATGCCGTTTCACGCGCATCTTCACGCCTTGCTTGCCGCCCTCGTCGAAGAGCGTGTGGCCGACATATTCGAACGGCTCTTTCGCATTCAGATATTCTTCCTCGAAGATGCGCCAGATATCGGCGGCGCGGACTTCCTGGCCGGTGAGGTCGGTATATTTCTGCACGGCGGAACTGAATTCCACCTGCAGCCGCCGCGGCATGGAGAGCCCGTATTCGGTCTCCAGCAGATACGAGATGCCGCCCTTGCCGGACTGACTGTTCACCCGAATGATCGAGTCATAAGTGCGGCCCACATCGCGCGGATCGATCGGCAGATAGGGCACATCCCAGACCTGCTCCTCTTTCTTGCGCGCGCCGAGGCCCTTTTTGATCGCGTCCTGATGGGATCCGGAAAAGGCGGTGAACACCAGATCGCCCACATAAGGGTGGCGCGGATGGATCGGCAATTGCGTGCAATATTCCGCTGTGCGGGCGATCTCGTTGATCTGCGAAAAGTCGAGACCGGGATGCACGCCCTGGCTGTAGAGATTGAGCGCCAGCGTGACGAGGTCGACATTGCCCGTGCGCTCGCCATTGCCGAAGAGGCAGCCTTCCACGCGGTCCGCACCCGCCATCACGGCGAGTTCGGCAGCGGCCACCGCCGTGCCGCGGTCATTATGCGGATGGACCGAGAGGACGATGCCGTCGCGCCGCTCCAGGTTCCTGTGCATCCATTCGATCTGATCGGCATAGACATTGGGCGAGGCCATCTCCACCGTCGCCGGCAGGTTCACGATCACCTTGTTGTTGGATGATGCGTTCCAGATTTCCGTCACCGCGTCGACGACCTCTTTGGCGAAGTCGAGTTCGGTGCCCGAAAAGACTTCCGGGCTGTACTGGAACGTCCAGTTCGTTTCGGGCTGGCCGGCGGCGAGTTCCTTGATCTGATGCGCCGCTTCCGTCGCAATGGCTTTCACGCCCTGCTTGCCCTGGTTGAACACCACATCGCGGAAATTCGGCGCGGTCGCATTATAGACATGCACGATGGCATTCTTTGCGCCGCGCAGGGATTCCATGGTGCGGGCGATGAGCTCGGGGCGGGCCTGCGTCAGCACCTCCACGCGCACATCGTCCGGAACCTTTCCCTGCTCGATCAGCTCACGGATGAAGTTGAAATCCGTGTCGCTGGCCGACGGGAATCCCGCCTCGATCTCCTTGAAGCCGATCTTTACCAGCAGTTCGAACATGGCGCGTTTGCGCTCTGCGTTCATCGGTTCGAAAAGCGCCTGATTGCCGTCCCGGAGGTCCGTGCTCATCCAGATGGGCGGTGTGGAGATCGTCTTGCTGGGCCATTGGCGATCGGACAATTCGACCGGCTTGAACGGCCTGTATTTTCGACTTGGGTCTTGCAACATGGTTCTTCTCGAGATTCAGCGGCCATTTCGCCGCGCATCCATCATGCAATGAAAAGCTTGCAAGAGGATTGCGCCGCGCTGGCGGCGATAAACGAACGGATGGACTGGATATGTCGGAAGGGGATGTTTTCTGCGCTCAAGCGCAGAGCAGCGCACGCGCAAGAAGGCCCGTCCGCAGAAGCGGAAGGTCCTGGCCGAGAACAGCGATGTGGCGCGGTGCGTTCATGAGGCGAACATAGGCAGCGCGCAGCATCCGGTCAAGACGATGAATCAAATCATGCGTTGGCGGATGATCCTGCAAATAGGGTAGCAGGACTGACCTGTTTGGCTGGACCCCGCTTCAGTCCATCTTCGCTTTCATTGCCTTGGCCATCTCTTCCGGCGTGGCGCGGGTGCCGACGAAGAAGGTGAGGAATTTGTTGTCCGGGCTCATGAAGTAGATATAGGGCGTGTGTTCCATCGTATAGCCGCCTTCCGCACTGGGGTCCTTCACCTTGTCATATTGCGCGCGATAGGCCTTTGCGGCGGCTGCAATCTGTTCGGGCGTACCGGTCAGCCCGACGAGCCGGGGATCGAATTGCTGGATGTAGAGTTTTATCTGCTCCGGAGTGTCGCGTTCCGGGTCGATGGTGATGAATATCGGCTGCACCTTCTTGGCGTCATCGCCCAGCGCATCCATCGCAGCGGCCATCTTGGCAAGATCGGTGGGGCAGACATCGGGGCAATAGGTGAAGCCGAAATAGATCAGCAGGTATTTCCCGCCGAAGCTCTCCTGGGTAACGGTTTGCCCGTCCTGGTTCACGAGGGTGAAAGGCCCGCCGATCTGCGGGGTGCCGGTGGAGACCACGGGCTGGCCGTTGCCGCCGGTGGATACTTGTCCGCCCGAGAGGTGACCAGTGAGCCAGTAGCCGATGCCTGCGATGACGATGAGGGCGCCCAGCGTCAAAATCCATCCCGTACGGCTCATCTCGATCCTCCTGTGAAAACCGGCTTGAAGTCTGGCCCTGCCGGATACCGGTGCCCTCGCGCTTGCGGACAAGCGGCGTGAATTGGGTATAATGCGAAAATAGTTTCGCATACCAGTCTCAGGGCGGCGATTAAATCCGCGCCCGGGACGGGTCGCTCACCGATGCAGCAGCTGACAGTCATGACGAACATCAAGCGTATTTCCGTTTCCGCCGCAATGCGCGTTTTTCGCGCACTCACCTCCGTCGCTCTCTGCGCTGGGCTGGCGGTCGCCGTTCTGCTTCCGGCAGCGCCTGCCGCCCATGCAGCTCCGCCCGGCGCCCCCAGTGCGATCATCAAGGATAACGATATGATCGAAGCCGCCCGAGGCGGCGACCTGGAGGAGCTTCAGCGTCAATTGAATATCGGCGCGTCGCCCAATGAGAGCGGCCGCGACCGTATTCCCGCCATTGTGGTCGCCGCGCAATACGGCCAGGCCAAGGCGGTCCGCATCCTGCTGGATGCCGGGGCCGATCCCGATCGCCGCGCGCCTGACGGGGACACGGCTCTGTCCACCGTGGCGCGGAGCGGACGGGCCGATATCGCACAGATGTTGCTGCAGAAGGGCGCCGATCCCGACCGCTATGGTCCCGACCGCGATGCGCCTTTGCTGATTGCGACGCGGGCCCATCATACCGATGTCGTGGTGGCGCTGATCCAGCATGGTGCCTACCTCGAAGAATCCGATGTCACCGGGCGCACGGCGCTGGATCTCGCCCGCGAGAACCATTTTTCCGACATTGTCGCCCTGCTGGAAGAGGCAGAATCCTGATCGCTACCTCGGCGCCGAATGGGAAGGGGCGGCACTAGGGGTGAAATAGAGCTTTGGGCTCCCTATTTTAGAACTGTTATGAGTTCCACCAGAAAAACCTTCCGCCCCACCGGTTTTGCTCGCCGCCGCGCCGCGCGCGCGCAGGAGGAAGAGCGTGCCGGAACGGCAGGCTCCCCGCCTGAGCGACCCTGGCACCACCTGCCGGACGGCACGTTTCGCAATCCCCCGGGATGCGAGAACCGGGGCGGAAAGCAGCGGCTCAAGCATGTCGGGCCCTATTTCCTCGAAATGATGAAGCTCGGCACGAAGAAGGTCGACGTACCGGAAGGGCATGTCGTGCCGCGGGGTGAAGCGGTCCGCGCGCTGGCCGAGCATGCGGAGAGCGATCATGACTTCCTGACCTGGGTCGGCCATGCCTGCTTCCTCATCCGCATGGGCGGCTACACCATTCTGACCGACCCCTACCTCACCACCTATGCGGGTCCGAAAGGCGTGGGGCCAAGGCGGTTCGTGAAGGCGGGTGTTCCCGTCTCCGCCCTGCCGCCCATCGATCTTCTGGTCATCAGCCACAACCACTACGACCATCTGGATGAACGCGCACTGGCCCAGCTGCCGGGCAAGGACCGCATGACCGTGCTGGTGCCGCTGCGTCTGGGCGATTTCTTCCGCGAGCGCGGTTTCGCCAATGTCGTGGAGCTGGACTGGCATGAGTGCCACGAACTCGATGGTCTGGCCGTGACCGCGCTGCCCGTGGTGCATTGGTCGCGCCGCAGCGGCTGGGATACCAATCGCACGCTCTGGGCGGGATTTGCTTTCAAGACAGCAGGCCATCACCTGTTTTTCGGCGGCGACAGCGCCTATGGCCCGATTTTCGAGGAGCTGGGCGAAAAATACGGGCCCTTCGACACGGCGCTGCTCGGGATCGGTGCCTATGCCCCGCGGGAAATGATGCATGCCTCCCACGCCACGCCGGAAGAAGCCGTGCGCATGGGTCGGGAGCTGAAAGCCTCCCGCCTTGTCGGCATGCATTGGGGTACGGTGCTCCTCACCATCGAGCCTCCCTTCGAGCCCCCGGCCCGCTTCATGCTGGCCGGCACCAATGGCGGCTATGAGCGCGACGATCTCTGGATCATGCGCATCGGGGAAACACGCCTTCTGGCCGGCGATTGGCCCTCCAACCGCTGATCCTCCCGTCCTGGATAATCGGCCCTCTGGACCTGCCGCCTTCCCTGCGGCAGAAAGATCGTCAACGGAACGATTTGAAGGCCCGGATGACAGCTTGTCCGGGCCCCTATGGAGGACTTTATGGCGGACCGCAGCAGCATGAACTGGCTTCGCCGGACCTTTCTTTCCGGTGGCTTGCCCGATGCCGGAGACAGCGCGCGGATCCGCCTGCAAACGCTGGTTGTGTTGCGCTGGATGGCGGTTGCCGGGCAGCTTGTCGCCGTGCTGACCGTTAATCTGGTGCTGGGTTTCCCGCTGCCGCTCGGCCTTTGTCTGGCGGTGATCGCCGCTTCGGCATGGCTGAACGTCTTCCTCACCCTGCGCTATCGTAGCGTGATGCGTCTGCCGGACTGGCAGGCGGCGGTCTATTTCGCCATCGATCTGATGCAGCTTGCCGTGCTGCTTTTCCTTACCGGCGGATTGCAGAACCCCTTCGTGCTTCTTTTCATGGCACCGGTCACCATTTCGGCGACCACGCTGTCACTACGGTCCACGATAGCGCTCCTCCTGCTGGCGCTTGTCTATGTGACGGCACTGGCCACGGTGCATATGCCGCTGCCCTGGGTGAACGGCGAAACACTCGAGCTTCCCCGCCTCTACATCATCGGCATATGGACATCGCTCACTATCGGGCTGGCCTTCATGGCGGCCTATGCCTGGCGGGTCGCGCAGGAATCCCGGCATATGTCCGCCGCGCTGGCGGCAACGCAGGCGGTGCTGTCCCGCGCGCAGCGCCTTTCCGCGCTGGATGGGCTTGCCGCAGCGGCGGCGCATGAACTCGGCACGCCGCTGGGTACCATCTCGCTCGTCTCGCGCGAACTGGAACGTGGCGGACAGAGCGACACGGAAATGAAGGAAGACCTTCGCCTCATCGCCAGCCAGGCCGAACGCTGCCGGGAAATCCTGTCGCGCCTTTCGCGCCAGCCCAGTGCGGACGACATGATCTATTCGCGCCTGCCGCTTCATGCCCTGCTGGAGGAAGTCGTGCGGCCGCATAGCGACATGGATGTGGGCTTCCGGCTCGATGTGGAAAGCGACGAGGCCGATGGCGAGGAGCCCGATCTCTGGCGACGGCCGGAGGTCCTGTACGGATTGGGCAATTTCGTCGAGAACGCAGCCGATTTCGCCGAGAACGAGGTTGCCGTGACCGCGCGCTACTCGCGGGAAGAAATCGCGGTGGAAATTGTGGATGACGGCCCCGGTTTCGGTCCGGACGTGCTGGAGCGGCTGGGCGAGCCCTATGTCACGACACGGCCCCG
>NZ_NYVD01000135.1 GCF_002684405.1 Parvibaculum sp.
AGCCAAGGGAAAAATTGGTCCGGCAAGCTCAGCAATTTGCCCTGTGAGAGCGAATATACCCGCACCGATCATCACACCAGTGCCCATAGCGACGGCACCACCAAGCGTTATCGAACCCGCTTTGTAACCCTCATCGCCATGGCTATGTTTCATTTCATCCATTTGTTCCAGCTAATATTCACTCTCGCCACTAAGAGGGAGCGGCAAAATGTCGTTGTGGGCTAATACCCCTGCATCGTCCCCTGGTGGAAAGTTCGTTTTGGATGGTGATGCCATCGACATTTGGATCATAGCAACGGATCGATTGTCCCCGGGATGACTATATCTCCGACGACGAGTTACACGAAGTCATGCAGCATTTTGGCGCACCCGTCTCCATCTTTGACAGCTTCTTTGGAAACTCCGGCACCGCCCGCATGAGTCTCGACGGTCCCATATCATCGGAGCAACACAAACAGCCGAAGAAAGACTCAGGGACCTAGCTTTTAAACGAGAGTTCAGAATTGGGGCCGGGCAAGTAGAGTCCATCAAGGAGGAGGAGGAGACGAGTACCCGAAAATTCAAGGGCGCCTGCAACATCTGATATGGGAAAATTTAGCCTTGGTGCGGACGCCAGCAACTTAATGCCCGACTGTCTCGAGTTCTGGCCCTGCCTCTGAAACAACTTCAGTGACTAAATACGCTCGGTCCGGAGACCCGTTAGGCAAAGCGCTGGTGTCGGGCCTGTCCGTCCCAGGAACCGGCGCATCCAGTTTTGTCATTGATGGTGAGAGAAACGGTTCAGCGATCTTGCAGGCGCGCTCGTACAACTGGCCATAGCTCATCGGAAAGATGTTGATTGCATGGTGGGCGTCAGCGCCCCAACGGAGATGGGCGTCATTGAGTTCCTCGGGACAGTCTCCGCCGATCACCAGACAATCCACGCGACTTTTTCTGAGACTCTCGACGTTCTGCATGAGACCAAAAGCATAGGCGTGAACCTGCTCGATCGCGGTCCATGAAAGACTGACGCTTGGTGCCTTCAGTTCAATGAGGATATAGACATCCTGAGAGGTCTGATAAAATCCTGTTTGCGAGGTCGCCCAGCCACACATGTCCGGTTCAAAGTTGTGCGGTACCCGGATTTTATATTTTTGGGCGTTCCAATCGACGTCTACACCGTCGAAGTGATCGCGAAAAACAGAAATCAGCCACTTCGGCGACGTGAAAAAGTTCTCTTTCACGATATACTCCGGCGCCAGCAGCCAGAGATTTCGACCCAGAACTTCCTGACACTCGGCTTCACTTGAGGCAGAAGAAAGCCAGACGGCTTCCATCTGCTCCAGGCGAGCCTCGAGACCATTGCGAATATCCTCGAAATCCCGGAGCCGCCGGACTTCAGTATCGGCCTTCTCTATGTGTTCATCTTGCTCGCTGATTTTGGAGTTAGCCTGATCAATCTCTGATGCCAGGCGAGCATTCTCCAACCGGAGGGGTTTGATGGCCCTGCGTATTGCCGCGTTCAAGGTCGAGCGATGGAGCAAGAGCAGAGTGGCCACCCCGATAACCGCAGGCAGAACAAACACCGCTATTCTGATGGTTTCGTCGCCCATGTTGCCCCTCCCCTCAGTCGCTCCCCTCACGATATTATTTTCAATAATCACGGACAACCGGTTTGGCGGTCATTTGAATTGGGATCAGGAACAGGAAAGAGGATGCACTGATATTACCGTTGCGGGGAAAGAACGACGTGTATTGCAGCACAGCATCCAGGCCCGGCTGCTTCGATTCTGCAATAGCGCCAAGGCCAAGCCCGATCGCTACGAGTTCCGTCCCACCCTCTCCAGCAGCTCTCCCGGCTCCACGTCGAGGGTTTCCGCAAGCTTTGCCAGGATCACGATGGTGGGATTGCGGATGCCACGTTCGATGCCGCTGATATAGGTGCGGTGCAGGCCGCTCTCGAAGGCCAGATCCTCCTGGGACCAGCCCTTTTCGGCGCGTATCCGGCGGACGTTGAGCCCCAGCTGCCTGCGAATGTCCATGCGCCAAAGAGACGGTCCGGCAAAACGAATGTCTGCAGCCGATGAGTCTCATTTTCCTTGACTTCCGGGGCCCCGGAAGCGTTGCTGGAGGCATGGAAACGCAGGCACAGGAACGGTTTCTCAGGCCGACCAGCACCCAGACCGGGCAGATCGCCGAGGCCTCAGTCGCCTCCGGCCTCATCCTCGCCTCCGGCGGGCGGCTTGCGCCGTTCCGGCCCTTCGCGGATGATGACGGGATCGACCTTCTCATCTACGACAAGGCAACCCGGCGGAGCGTGCCCGTGCAGGTGAAGGCCCGGACCGGTCTCGACAATGACAGGACCGGTACGGTGCAGTTCGATGTCAGACTGGCCACTTTCGCGGCCGAGGGTGCGGGGTTCATCGCAGCCGTTCTCATGGACGGTGCCGCTGTTCGGCTTGCATGGCTCATCCCGACGGAAGAGTTCGCGGAGGTCGCCCGCTCGGGGAAGGAGAAGCTCGTCATGGTCGCCTCCGCCAAACCCGGCTCCTCCGACCGCTACCGCGCCTGGCGTCATGACGGCATGACCTCTCTGGCAGGCGCTCTCATCAACCACTTCGAGCACGCGACCGGCTGACCCCGCCTCTTGCGATCTCCATGTCCCTGCGGAATGCTTGGTCCCCGACAGCTACGGGGCGGGGCATCGCAATGCCGAGAAAACACAAACCCGAATGGTACGAATACGGCTTTCCGGAAGAGGTCGAGCCCTTCAGGCTGAAGAGTAGCGAGGCCGACGAACTGGCCGCCATGCTCGACATCAGCGATCCGGAACGCCATGGCGAGCTGATCCGCCAGCTGCAGAAGGCGGGCGATAACTATCGCGATGCCGTGGAACTTTCCCGGATCACACCCTCCGTTCCCAAGCAACGCGCCGCCCTCGACGACCTCCTTTCAACCGCGGACGATCTCCGGCATATCCTCGCCACCATCGACCACGCCTCGCAGGATGCGCTCTGGACGCTGCTCGACGAACACCCGCGCCCTGCCGAGGATCGCGACACCCCCGAGAACGGCTTTACCCAGTACGAGGAACTCCGGATACGTCTGGAGCATCTGACGCCCGTGCTGACGCAGTATCTCGAGGACACGAAGCCGAAAGGCGGGCGTCCGCAGAACACCGAGCTGCAGCAGGCGACCGAAACCCTGATCGACATATATGAAGAGTTCAGCGGCAGCGCCTTCACCCATACCGCCCATGAGGAGGGCAGCTATACGGCCGAGCCCCGGTCCCCGGGCGACCGGTTCGTGCACCGGGTGATGTCGCTCATCGATGGTGATCTGACAGCCAGCACCATCACCTCCGCTATCGGCGCGGTTCTGCGCCGCAGAAAAGACCGGTAGGAAAAACCCCTCCCGCTTACCGACCCGGTTGTTCCTCTCCAGCGTCCGCCCGTCCCGCAGGAAACTGTCGTGGATTTTTTGGGATTGAAGAAAGGACCCTGGATATGACCCGGCAAGACCTTCAAATCGAAAACGTCGCCATTGCTGCGCTCAAGCCTTACGCGCGCAATCCGCGGACTCACTCAAAGAAGCAGCTGAAGCAGATCGAGGACTCGATC
This sequence comes from Parvibaculum sp., assembly GCF_002684405.1. Taxonomy (GTDB): domain Bacteria; phylum Pseudomonadota; class Alphaproteobacteria; order Parvibaculales; family Parvibaculaceae; genus Parvibaculum. The sequence goes on from NZ_NYVD01000135.1 coordinate 3,600, forward strand.
CGGCGCTTTGGCTGGACCAACCCTGTGCTGATCGACAGAGAGGGCGGCGTGATCGCCGGCCATGGCCGTCTTGAGGCCGCGAAGGCCATGGGACTCAGGGAAGTCCCTGCGATCCGGTTCGACCACATGAGCGAGGCGGAGAAGCGCGCCTATGTGATCGCGGATAACAGGCTGGCCGAGAATGCAGGCTGGGACCGGGAGCTGCTGGCGATCGAGCTGCAGGATCTCGTCATCGAGGCGCCTGACCTCGACATTACGCTGACGGGCTTCGAGACGGCGGAGATCGATCTGCTGATCGGCGAGCTGGACAAGGCGGAGCCCGACGAGGCGAACGCGCTGCCCGAGATCGACGAAACACTGCCGTCTGTGACGGTGCCGGGCGATCTCTGGCTGCTGGGCCGGCACAGGCTCCTCTGCGCCGATGCGAGGGACGGCCAGGCCTGGGCACGACTCATGGACGGCGAGACGGCGGAGATGGTGTTCACCGATCCGCCCTATAACGTGCCTGTCGAGGGTCATGTGTCGGGGCTGGGGGCACATCACCATGCCGAGTTCGCCATGGCATCGGGCGAGATGTCGCGCGAGGCCTTCCAGGCATTCCTGACCGAGGTGCTTGGCAACATGGCCGCGCAGGCCCGCGAAGGCTCGCTCCACTATGTCTGCATGGACTGGCGGCATCTGGGCGAGTTGCTTCATGCGGGAGACGAGGTCTATCGCGAGATGAAGAATCTTTGCGTCTGGACCAAGTCCAATGGCGGCATGGGCTCGCTCTATCGCTCGCAGCACGAGCTGGTGGGTGTCTTCAAGAAGGGCAAGGCGCCGCATATCAACAACGTCGAACTCGGCAAACATGGCCGCTACCGCAGCAATGTCTGGGCCTATGCGGGCATGAACAGCTTTGGCGGTGATCGGGACGAGGCGCTCGCCATGCATCCCACTGTGAAGCCGGTGGCGCTGGTCGAGGATGCGATCCTCGATGCAACGACGCGCGGCGGCATCGTGATCGATGGCTTTGCGGGCGCCGGCACCACGCTGATGGCGGCCGAGCGCGCGGGCCGCCGCGCCTTCTGCCTCGAGATCGAGCCCCGCTATGTGGATGTGACGCTGAGGCGGTTCCGCAAGACCACGGGCATCGAGCCGATCCATGCGGAGAGCGGCTTCACCTTCGCCGAGATCGAGTAAAGGCCGGCGTCAGCCACCCGGGCGCGGGCCCCGCAAATGCCAGGTTACAGGGAGCTTGACGGCAGGCAGAACACAATGCGCGGGACTTGCAAGGTCCCGCCCCCCCTTTTGCTCCCCGGAACGGGAGCCGGGTGGCAGCGCCACCCAAACAGACAGTGGAGACAGCAAACGCGGACACACCAAACTTAAGGAGAGCTCATATGAGCAACAAACGAAACCGGAAGAAGAGCCCTGAAGACACCGACTACGAGGTCGGCTTCGGTAAACCGCCCAAACGCACGCAGTGGAAAAAAGGCCAGTCGGGAAATCCGAAAGGAAAACCGAAGGGGTCGAAGAACGCTTCCACGGTCTTCGAAGAGATGCTCGCGCAGACCGTGGTCGTGAAGGTAAACGGGCAAGAGCAGCGCATGCCGCTCACCGAGGCCCTGAGGCACAAGCTCACAAAAGGCGCGTTGCAAGGCACGACCAAGGAAACGATGGACGTAATGAAGGAACTGGAGAAGCACTTTCCCGGGACCTTTTCGCCGAAAGATGCCGCGCCGGATACGCTCCGGGTATTGTTCGTCGAGTCCGACGGCGACGGCGCGCCTGAACCGGGTCAGGGCATGCTGCCCTGGGAAGGGCCCGTGCCCGAGAATGTAAGCCGGGCGGAACTCTGGGCCTGGAAATCAGAGTGCTACGCCGAGGCAAGCCGGCGCATAGCTGAATCGGGCGAAGAGGGCTACTTCCAGTGCCTGAACGACGCTGCTGACGAAGCAGAGACAAAGACGGTGAAAGAAGAAGACAATGATGATGACGATTCCTGGCTCGACTGAGCGTCAATCGATCAGATCACCATCGACAAAAAGTGAAGGGGCGTCTGCCCCTTCACCTCTGTCCGTGTCTCGCATGGGCCTGACAACGCCAACTCCCCTGCCCTGAAAGGACTGGACTTCTCCGGCAAAGGAAGCGTCACTGACCATGCTTCCGAAGACGCCAGAGGGGAGACAGTCATGGACGACGATCGCCGCGAAACCGCGCGCAGGCTGTTTGTGGCCTGCGCCGCAACGATCGAGAAGGCACACGACCAGGCCGCTCGGGGCCAGCATCCGCGTCTAGACGCCAAACAGGCCTCGCTCAGTTCCCGGAACATCGTGGAACTGGCGGACCGCATCAGGACGCTGGCCGAGGCGGCGGGTGTGGTTGCGGGCGAGTAGGACCAGCTCCACCGCACCCTTGCCCCCTCGTGCCGATTGCTATAGGTACACCCCATGATCAGGACCGTTCACATCGCTGCTCTATGGCTCCTCGGCATTTCCACCATGCCGGGGCGAGCGCGCTTGATCTGATCACATCACAATCAAACCGCATTGCACCGGCCCTGCCCAGGGCTGTCGACGTGCAGTGTGTGACCAGCCGGGACAGGGCTTCCAAACGACAGGAAAGTCCCGCATGGCTGACCAGAACGATACGCCCCCGGAAGAAGCCTCCATCGATGTCGCCGGCTACGGCCTCGCCATTGCCGGCGCGGCCCTGTTCTCGACCAAGGGCATATTCATCAAGCTCGCCTACACCACCGGTATCGGCACCGAGACCGTGCTGGCGCTGCGCATGCTCGTCGCCTTCCCGTTCTATCTCGCCATCGGTGCCTGGGTGCTGGCGACCTCGCCGGAGTTGCGGGCGCGGCTGAGCCCGGGCGAGATCGCGGCGGCCGCTGGCGTGGGAATCCTCGGCTATTATGTGGCGAGTTCGCTGGACTTTTGGGGCCTGTCCTTCATCACCGCCCAGTATGAGCGTCTGGTGCTCTTCACCTATCCTTTCTTCACGCTGGCACTGGGCGTGCTGTTCTTCGGTGATCGCATGAACTGGGGCGCCGTCCCGGGGCTCGCCATGTCCTATGCGGGGCTCCTGGTCATCATGGCGTGGAACTTCGTCGTGAACCCCGACGGGTTGCTGGCCGGGACGGTGCTAGTCCTCGGCGCGGCAGTGTCCTTCGCCCTCTTCCAGCATCTCGCCAAACGACGCATGGCCGTCATCGGCACGCGGGCCTTCACCTGTATCGCCATGGGGGCCGCCGCGCTGGTGGCACTTGCGCACAATACCGTTCAGCACGGTATCGCGAGCTACGCCGCCTTCTCGGGCGAGATCTGGTTCTACGGGGCCTGTCTCGGGATCGTGGGCACCGTCCTGCCAAGCTTTCTGCTGAACAGCGGTATCCAGCGCATCGGGGCACGAGCCACCTCCTCGACCGCGGCCTTCGGACCGATCGCCACCATCGCGCTCGCCGTCGTCGTGCTGGGCGAGGCGTTCACCGTCTGGCATGCCCTGGGCACGACGCTGGTTGTCCTCGGTGTGGCGTGGTTCAGCCGTGCCGAACACCGCGCCAAGACGCCCGCGCCCATCCCTGCAACACCGGTCGGGGAGCGCGGCGAGGCGTAGCGGCACCATCCCCGTGCCGGAAACGGTTCCCGGTACGTCTTGCGTTTCCCGGTCAGGCGAGAAAGGCGAGGACCTCTTCGCACATCTCGCGACGCCCCTTCTCCGGGCGATCGAGGTGAACATAGTGCGTCGCCTGCGGCAGCTCGAGAACGCGGAGCGAGGCGGCTTTCGTCAGCTCGTCCGCCAGCGCGGTGAGATCGCCCGGCCGACTCCAGAAATCGTTCTCCGAACGGATCAGGAGGACATGGGCGGTGATGTCACCGGCGTCCCACAGCCTGTGCCCACCGGCAAGCGTGAAGGAATCCGCCATCGCACCGTTGGGAGCCCGGAAGGCAGGCGGGTTGCGGGTGTATGACGAAGGATCGGATGCAAGGGCCGCATCCTGGTAGGCCCGCAGAAGAACGGGATCGCGCCATTCCTCCTTGTTCTCCGCGGGAATGGACGCGTCCCAGGACGGCAGCAATGACTCTGCCGTGCTGTATCCGAAGCCGCCCAGCTTGCGGGCATCCAGCCGGTCCGGCTCTTCTGCATCCGCCAGCGGACCGCCCGGCCCGAGCACCGGATGTCCGCGCTCCGCACCGTAGAGAGAATTGTAGAGAATGATCTTCAGATCGGGATCGGCGTGCCTCGCGGCAAACATGCCGACCCAGTGACCGCCGGTTGCCCATCCGAGGAGCCCGAGAACCTGTCGGCCCGTATGCCGCCGGACGGCCTGCGCAACAGCCTCGATATCCTCGACGACTTCATTCGATGGAGAAAGGATCTGCGCCTCGGCCGGATCGCCTTCCTGACCGATGCGGGTCGATCCGCCGTAGCCGCGGGCATCCATGATGAAGACATCATGACCCGCCCGGGCAAGATCAGCCGCCAGCGAACCGTCCGGACAGTCGAGGTCGAATGACGGAATACCCGGTACGCGCGCACCATGGAGCAGAATGACCGGGATCTTTGTCGAAGGGGTATCCGCGGCTGCCACATGCCGGACGGCAAGGCGGATTCCAGGCGCGCTCTCGATCTCGAGGTCTCGTCTAGCAATCGCTTCTGACGACATGAAACGTGTCCTCCCCGGAAGTGCCCGAACGGATACGACTTCTTTTGCAATACCATCGTGGTCTCGCAGGCGCAATTTGAGCGCCCAAGGACCGGATGTCAGTTACTCCCACTGCCACCCACGACAACCTCAACAGCGCTCGCCAGAACACTAATGTCTGAAGCGGTGTCTTTCAGGGTCGCAGCCAGCGCCATGGCATTGTCCGGCGTGATATGTGGCGATTGTCCCTGAACCGACAGTTCGTGACCCTGCTCCAGCAACCTGGTCGCAAGGGCCGAGATTTGTCTGGCGAGATCACGTGTATCGGCGTCCATCGGTTGACGTCTCCTCCCGTGAGAAGTGCAAGCGGTTCGGTACCGCAATGCATGCTTCCTTTGGCAGCGAAGTCCAGTCAGGAAATGATTTCCGAATGACGGGTCAACTTGGGAGGATTGTGTGCCACCCCCAGGGAGTCGAACCCCAGACCCAGACGCTCCAAACCGGCGGAAAATGTAACTTCCACAGCCACTTCGTAATTCGAGGAGGGTAACCAGGCGAGGGGGCTTGTGTCGCAGACCCGCTTGACCGTTGCCAAGTTTCGGCCGGCCGTTGATCAACCTTGCAATTGCGAGAAATTCAACCGATGGCAGCCTTAGGCGCCCGAGATGAACTTAAACACTTGGTCCCATTGCATCGAAACATTACGCCTGCCAAGGCAAGCTTTCGTAGAAAATTCTTACCCTCTCAAAACATTCTTCAAACGGCGGGACCTCACCCAGTTCCAGTTCCAGGGTTTGCCAATTGGCGCCGGATCGCGTTTTGATCTCGGGGTTTTGAAGTGAAGAGGCCGCCGGCTCAATATGACGGGACCGGCACTTTTCATGAAATACCTCCAGAATCTGAGCGCATACCTCGGCTGGAAGTTCATGCTCAGTGATCAATCGATCGAGATCATACACGTCCTGTCGCCTGTTCCGATTGCGCTCAACCTGCTGCAGCATAGCGCGATATTTTTCGGCTATCAGGTCTACAATCCCGTAGGCGAGCAATTCCTGCCCCCCTGTCAGCTCCAATACCTGGATTTGGCGCAACGGCTCATTGAACGAAATATCGAGATCGATAATTCCAGGGGCCCTCCCGGCAAGCATTGCCTGCTCCTGCCTGGTTCCTCGCTGAGCGAAAGCCACTTTGAGTTTGAGGGCAGGAAACTGCGCATCCTCTATTTCAATATGGTTGGGCTGCCTTCTGACCGAGTGCACCTGAAGAATGAGATCGGCGTAACCGAGCTTCGCCGCTGCTCTGGGAAAAGCTGAATCGAGAAGACCCCTTATCACCTCATCAACATTCTCTTTTGCTTCCAGAACAGCCGACAAATCAATATCTGCCGTTTGCCGTGGACTGTTATAGGCAAGCCCCATGAGTATACCCCCCTTCAGAACGAGCTTTTCGTTCAGGGGAGCCGTCATAGCTATCGCGTTCAAAGTAATTTCGGCAGCCTGGCGCTGCCCATATGACGCTGGATCGGCTTTGGCACGCTCGACCCAGCCCGCCACATCAATTTCGATGAAGTCATTGGACATTGAGTGATATCATCCACGTCTCAGAAAAGGTGGGAGCAAAAGCTTTAGACGGATCAAGCTTGCGGCTGCTGCCGCGCTGCCCCAACGCTTTCCATTTTTCTATGCCTGAGTGCCTTAACCCCAAGCGCTCTTCGAGGATGTAGCCTGCGCGACTTTTGACAAGGTCACTTGCAGCAGTATCGACGGCGGAAACGATATCATCCAGATATGTTGCAGCGTGCTCTTCCCAGACATCAAGGATGTGATCCATCCCACCGCAAAGATCGGGTTTTTGCAGCATATCGAGAAACGTTTGTCCTATCGTTGAGAGGCGTGTGTCGCTGCCACGAACTTTCAGGAAAGCACCCGCGGTTTTTGTTTCATAGACATGGACATGCCTTTTTCGAACGCTCTTCGGATGGGTAATGATTTTCAGCGGGAACGGGTTTTCTTCATTTTCGAGGAGAACGCTTTTCATATGATCAGAGATTTGCGACATCGCGCTCTTCCGATCCGGGCGCGTTAGCATCAAAGCCTCGGGGCTTCGGTCTGTGAGCCCCCATCGCTGCATTGCCGAGAGATGTGACACATAACAGGTAGGATCAACGAGGCAGGTGATGTCTTCTGCCGGCAGATCCGAAACCGACAGCACACGGATTATACGTAAGCCGTAGTCACGGTCGGCGCCGACGAATCCTGACTTTTTTAGATTTTGCCGCAGTCGAACAGCATCTTGCTGGGTCGGTGTTTTGTTTCGCAAATAAAGTTTTTCACCTGCTGACGTCAGATACATACGCCAGACAATTCTGAAAAAATCGAAGTGGGTCAGGACCGGCTTGCCATTCGCCTCCAGTAATTCTGCCAGTCGGTGTCCCGCTAGCGTAAGCCTTTCCGGATAAATCGATCGAAGCTTTTCAGCCAATTTTCTCTGCGTCCACGTATATACGTCCTAAGGACGTATATACGTGGACGCATTAACAAGTCAAGTCACCTCTAACGGCTAAGGCTCAGCGAGACCATTTCTTGAAGTGGGGCTTATAAGCGTCCTAAGGACGCTTATAAGCCCCACTTCAACAACAGTCAAGTAATTTCTCCTCCCCACAGCACCCCAATCCAAAAAAGCCACCCTTAAATGACTCCGACAAACACCACGGCACTATGACTATCAAGTTCCGAACATCTCACTCAGGCACCTTCGAGGTCGATCAGGCAGAAGCCGCCCTCGGTTCGACACCTGCCCGCGAATGCAGAAATCTATCTCACGAAATTGCGGGCATCGGCGCGTGTGACACAAAAATCTCTAGGCGGACATAGGCAGCCTGACATCACCATAGGTGTTGCCTCTACAGGAGAAGACGAGTGCTAGATTGAACAAACTTCGACGGCTCACTTGGAAGGAAGCTCGCCATGAATGACGACGACGTGATTGTTCTCAGCTTTGGTCTTGATCGACATCGTGTCGGCAGAGCTTTTTTCGCAGAGGATGATATTGGCGCGATAGTCAGATGCCACTTCGAAACCGAGCGCGCAGTTGACCACGCACTCAAGAAATTCACCGACGGGCGCTTCAAATCTGATGGGAGCCGTGGATTTCGCAACTTCGGCGACAAAATCGAAGTGCTACGGCTACTCGGTGTTGGCGACAATCTACTGAGCCCATTGCGCCGCCACAATGACCACAGAAATCAATTTGCTCATCGCGGACAAGACGAGCTTACCGTCGAACAGGTATCGGACCTTCATCGTATGATCAACGCATTGATACCCGACTACGGGAAAATGAAATTCACCTTCAAAGGTAATCGCAATTTTGAATCCCTCTACAGCGAACTAACGCTCAGGCAAAAGTACGTGGCGAATATGATGGCACTTATAAATCTTGTCGCAGCGCTTCCGGAGGTCGCAAAGCGCAACAAAGACAACCTTAAAGACTCCTGAGATCCGCATCTTATGAAATTGAACTCGAAGCTCCAGCGTTCACAAAAGTAGCCTCGTCACAATTACCTGGTGCGGCAGTGTGTCGAATGGCCCGTCTTCGGTGTCATGAAGCAAAAACGGTAGTTGGGCCGCATCTCTCCTTGGCGAGATATCGAGGAGTGTTCCGTCTCCTGGATCCACAACAGAATGCCTGTCCAGAATACCACCTGAGTTCAGCCACCCACGGACCGGGACGTGACCCGGGTGCAACCGACACCAGCGATCAACGTTCTCGTGGCACCTCGACCGGATCGCCTTGAAGCCGTTCAGTTCTTTTTCCGTCGCGCAGCGCAACGCACGCGTATCCCCCCGGGAAAGCCTCTCCGTTAGCCTCAAACACAATCTATAGCAGGCATCACGATCCATCGCGGAAGCCTACTCGCTAACAGGAAGGCAACCCAACTTGAGGAGCGTCCCCCTACAGGGAACTAGACGACAAGAAGAACAAAACAAATACATTTCCCGCTTGACCCCGTCGACGCGAGGACGCACAAAAGACATCCTGTCCATTTTTGTCCCAGTTTTGATTCGCGAGGGGGTAGCCGGTGGAAGACCTTTCTTTCCGCGCATTGCGGGAGATGAACGGCCTGTCGATCGACGAGACGGCCGAGTTCCTGGAGATGAACCCCAAGACCATTCGACGCTGGGAAGCCGGCGAGACGAAGCCGAAGAAGGCCTATATCGAAATGCTGAAGCACCGGCTGGAAGGCCGGATGGGACACCAGGAGGAGAAGCCCGCCTTCCGCTTCATCGACCTCTTCGCCGGGATCGGCGGCATGCGGCGGGGCTTCGAATCCGCGGGCGGGAAGTGCGTCTTCACCAGCGAGTGGGATGCTTACGCCCAGCGGACCTATCGCGCGAACTTCCCCGACGATCACGACATTGCCGGTGACATCACGAAGGTGAATGCCGACGAGATCCCGGAGCACGACGTGCTGCTCGCAGGCTTCCCCTGCCAGCCCTTCTCGATTGCCGGCGTCTCCAAGCTCGGTTCGCTCGGGCGTCAGCACGGCTTCATGGACAAGACGCAGGGCACGCTCTTCTTCGACGTGCTGCGCATTCTGAAGCACCATCGCCCGGCAGCCTTCCTGCTCGAGAACGTCAAGAACCTGCGCAGCCACAACAAGGGCGACACGTTCCGCACCATCGTCGGCGCGCTGGAGAACGACCTCGGCTACAGGATCAGCTGCCGCATCGTCGATGCGAAGGGCTATGTCCCGCAGCACCGGGAGCGCATCTTCATTGCGGGCTTCCGCGAGGATACGGGCTTCGACTTCGACCGGCTCGAGTTCCGGGATCCCAAGACGGGCCCGACGCTTGAAGAGATCCTCCACTCCTATGACGAGGACCCGGAGGGCCACTACACCACTACGAAAAAGATCGGGCGCCTTGGCAACGTGACAGCCGCTGACGACCGCTACACGCTCTCCGACAAGCTCTGGACCTATCTCCAGGGCTATGCCGCCAAGCACCGCGCGGCCGGCAACGGCTTCGGCTTCGGGCTCAACACCCCGAAAGACAAGGCCCGCACCCTCTCGGCCCGCTACTACAAGGACGGCAGCGAGATTCTGATAGCACAGGCCCGCAAGAACCCGCGCCGCCTGACGCCCCGGGAATGCGCCCGTCTGATGGGCTTCGATCCCGACCGGGAGACCCGGATGGACATTCCGGTCTCCGACACCCGCGCCTACAAGCAGTTCGGCAATGCAGTGGTGGTCCCGGTGGTCGCGGAGATCGCGCGCTACATGAAGCCGCATGTGATGCGGATCCTCGATCCGGGCGAACTCTTCGAGGCTGCCGAACCCTTCACCCCGGAACCATCGGAAGAGCTGCGCCTCGAACTTGGCTGACACCGTCTCACCGGAAACCCGCAGCCGGATGATGTCCGGCATCAGGGGGAAGAACACGAAGCCGGAGCTTCTGATCCGCCGCGGGCTGCATGCCCGCGGCTTCCGCTTCCGGCTTCATGTGAAGGACCTGCCCGGCAAGCCGGATCTGGTCCTCCCCCGCTACCGGGCGGTGGTGTTCGTAAATGGCTGCTTCTGGCACGGCCATGACTGCCATCTCTTCAAATGGCCGAAGTCCCGGGAGGAGTTCTGGCGCACCAAGATCCGGACCAACCGTGCCAATGACAAGAAACACCTCGCCGCCCTCCGGGAGAAAGGCTGGCGCGTGCTGGTCATCTGGGAGTGTGCGCTCAAAGGCCGGACGAGACGCGATCCGGATGAGGTTCTATCATCTGCTGCAGCCTGGCTGCGCAGCGACAGGGATATCGGAGAGATCAGGGGGAGAGTGTGACTGCACAGAAAGAGATGGCGTTCGGGCAATCGGGAACGGATGCAGATCTGCTCGCCCGTTTGTTTGACCGGGCGGATCAGGTCCTCGTCAAGAAGCTCTCCAACAATGACCGCGACTGGGCGCGCCACAAAAACAAGCATCAGGCCGGCGTCTATATCCCGCACGAGCAGAGAGACGGCGGCTTCTTTCCTGCCCTGCAAGCGAAGGAGAGGAAAGAAGAAGGCGCCGAGATCCGGGAGGTCTATTTTCCGACCGTATGGCCGCAGCTGGCTGATGAGGAGAAGCTGACCCGACTGGTCCACTACACCAGCAAAGGCCAGGAAACCCACATGACCGGCCTGCCAAAAGAGGCCTTCGCCGAGCTCCTTCCCGCGTCGTTCCTCGTGATGGGACGCATATCGAAGGACGACGGGTACAGATACGAATGCCTGACGATCGACTCCGACAGCGATGAAGCCATTCTTCTGGCCGAGATGTTCGACATCGACGCCACCTTCATGGTGGCCGTGCTGGATCCTGCCGAGGTCCGAGCCAGAGAGCGCGAACGTATTCTGGACTTTGCCGAACAGGTAATCGCGGCCTGGGAGAAAGGCAGGATCGCGGAATTCGCGAAGACCAATGCTACGATGCCGCCGACCGCAGAACTGGCGCATAAGGCGCGCAACGCCTTTCTGGAGAAAAACGGTCTCGAGAAGCTCGATCCCTTCACCCTTGAAAACCCGGGCGACGTCCTGCGGGAGATCAGTCGCAGTATCGAATGGGAGCTCTTCAAGGAATTCCAGAGAAGGGAGAGAGCTGTCGAACTGGTACGGCTGGTGCTGGGCGACAAGCCACGCAAGATAACCGCGTCAGAGGTGATCCGCAGGCTCGTCGACGAACTCCCGGCAATAGACGCGCTGATGCTTTCTGCCAGCCAGCAGCGCAAGTCGCGGGCGGGTTATTCCTATGAGCATCACATAGAGGCCATGCTTCTCGGCGGAGAGATCCCCCACGAAAAGCAGGTCGTCATTGCCTCGAGGAAACGCCCCGACTTTGTTCTGCCGTCGCTCGCCTTCGTCGACAGCAATACAGAGGATGCAGCGACGGGCCTGATCCTCAGCGCCAAGACCACACTTCGCGAGAGATGGAAACAGGTCGAACGCGAGAAAGGCGGGCGTCAGCTGTTCCTCACAACGGTTGATGAAAACATTGCCGGCAGCACGATCGAGGACATGGACTCCATCGGTGTCTGCCTGGTTATTCCCGAGAGTCTCAGGAAGTCCAAGGAAACGGAATACTGCGGCCACGACAACGTGGTGAGCTTCAGGGAGTTTTGCGATGAGTTCGTGCAACCTCATCTGATCTTGTGGAATGCCGCGATGGCGTGATCCCCCAAAGGACTTGAACTTCGATCCTGCATGATCTTCTTTGATAGGCCTCCCCTTTCAGACTCGCGCCCGGTAATCGAATGCTTCTGCCCAATCGTTGCTACCAACGAACACTTAGAATACTCGCGCTACCGGACTGCCCCAGCCACTCATAGCAACACGCCGTAAGGTTTGGATTCCATCTCATTGTTCACTCAAAAACTCCAGGTGATCCCTTTCAAGTTTTCGAGCTGCCTTGCGACATTCATTCACAACCCGGTCTCGCAAAACAACTAAGCTCTGCATTCTTATTTGTGCTTCCAAATCGCTCAGCTTTCCAAAAACAAGCGATGTTATTTGCATCAATGAATAGGCTGTATTGATAGCAGGAATATCCAATCCCGCATTAACCGCGCCGGCATGGATAAATTGCTCGCCCCCTATGGAGCCAAGTGTTCTGATGGTGCCTGCGGCTCCGGCATGAATCTTGTGGCTAGACCATTTGTAGTCTGGCGGGAGCGCTCCCCAATCCACAGCCTCTTCCAAATCTCGAAAACGCGGGTGATTTTTACACAGATTATGCGCCGCCCATCCATATGGCTTTGCAAAGGATTCCCCAAATTCAGCGAGCACACTCCGAAACTCTTCTTCCAACTCCTTCTGCTCACCCACGAGCTTTTCAGGCTCATAGACTTTGTCATGGTATCGAAACTCATTCACAAGCGCCTCACGCATGCTGACAATATCGTGGGCCAAGTAACGGTCGGCTATCTCGTCACCAAAACGGTCAATGACCAGAGCAAAAACTGATATTTCGTAAAGCGTACGCCATCGAGCGTATGCGCCGTCTGGCAATCCGCTTTCAAGCAAAGTCAGAATTTCCAGCGTCGTTTGGCACGCTCGCATATGCAGCATCGTGATGGCTTGCCGCCTGAGTAATCCAGTTTTAGCCTTTGAACGCGCCAGCTTATCTGCGAACTCCTGCCCTACCTCGCGCGAGGCAATCAGCATCATTCGAAGCGGATCAAGTCCAGCGCTCCAACGCAAATTGAGTCGGTCGCGAAAGAGCTGCATCTGATTTCGTTCGTCTATTCGCTCTTCGGGCCAACGCCCCTCAAGGCTCTTTACTACAAGCTTCGCTCCGTCTTTGACCGTTTTGCGGATTACTTTGGGCAGCGATTTATCCAAAAAAAGCTTCACGTCTTTTTCTAGTTCGTCAGCATCTTGTTTGGAAAGTTTTATGCTTAGAGCCTGTTCCAAAAAGAGGTGTGTGATTTCAGCGGCTTATGATTCTGTTGGTTTGCGAACTAACAGGAGATCGATATGCCGTGGACTGAAATCA
>NZ_NYVD01000136.1 GCF_002684405.1 Parvibaculum sp.
CAGGAGCATCGATTGATGTCGATCGCGGCGCGCGTCTATGACGACGATGTCGCACATGTCGAACCGCTCGAAATCGACAATATACGGGGGCTTCTCGTCACCCGGTTCGATCGATCTGTCGAGAACGGCGTGGTGAGCCGGATCCATCAGGAGGACTTCTGCCAGGCGCTAGGCTTGCCGAAGAACCTCAAATACGAACGCGATGGAGAGGCCGGGCGGGCCTTCAACGGCCGTGCCGTAGGCGAGATCCTCGGCCGCACGCGCCTTCCGGCCAGGGCGCGGCAGTTCTTTCTGCAGATGACCATCCTCAATCTTGCTCTCGGCAACACGGACAACCACGCCAAAAACCATGCCCTGATCTATCGAGGCAATGCGCCAGAGCTGGCCCCGCTCTATGACGTTGTGCCCGTTCTTCTCGACCCGAATGTCGATCACCGGTTCTCACTGCATATCGGGACCACCGACACGACGGATACGCTTACGCGCGACACCTTCTTCGACTTCGTGCGAGCAATCGGGCTCAAAGCGCGCGGCAAGTCCGGCGAAGATGAAGTCCTCAAGACCACCGGCGAGTTCCTTAACCGTATTGCCATGCAGATAAACGACCTGCAGGGCGGACAGACGAAACTACTAGGGGATATGGTAGCCCATCAGATCGAGCACATCTCGGAAGCGCTGGACCTCCATGTCGACGTCCCCGACCGAGACGCGTTCCTGCTCAAAGGAGGCGGATTCCGCTTGCAGAGCGAATGAGCGCCATAATCATTTGCCGGTCTTGTGCGCCCTTCATAGGCGGTCACACCGGCCATGACGATACGAACGCAACTCGGAACATTCTCAAGGCCGGACCACGGCCATCGGGGAGATCCCCTCGCGCGGAACCATCGAACCGGAAATCTCTCCAGGCATCGCGTGTGCCGGTCTCAAGCAAAAATCCCCTTCATTCGGGTTGAGGGAAAGACGCTAAGTCCCGCTAAATCCCGACAGCATGCGAGAGCGACTAAAAGGTATGACGTCTGCGCCGGTATTGTTGAGGCACTGCCGACTTGTCAGCCAACCGCGAAATGCCCGATCCGCACAATGCGCCTGCCATTGGCGCTCGCTCATCTGGCCGGACAGATAGCAAAGCAGCACACGCTCGTTTTCTTCGTATTTCGTCATGTTGAGTGCGACCATCCTGTTCTGCCCCATCGACAGGTGATGGAGTCAGCATGACCGTAATGCACGACACTGTTTTCCCGTGTGAGATGACGTGCAGCTATGTAGGGCTGTGCAAGGCCCGCGGAGGCCCTCTATTTTTGTGCATCGCACACTTACCGCACCGCCACACAATGAGGGATGGCAGACGGACCCGCATGCACTAGTCTTGCGCGCCATGCTGACCTTTCTGTCCGATCTCTGGCCCCTGCTTCTCGGCCTTATCCAGTTCACCGCGATGGCGGGCGCCGCCGTGCATGTCATGCTCTCCAAGAGCGACGAGCGCGCTGCGGCCGGCTGGCTTGCGGTCATTCTCCTGGTGCCGTTCCTGGGCTGGCTCGTCTATCTCATCTTCGGCATCAACCGCATTCAGCGCCGTGCGCGCGAACTGCGCGCCCGCCATGTCGGCGAATTGCTGCCCGTCCCGCCGCCCGCCCGCGTCGCCGGCGAGACCGTGCCGGACGGTCCGCAGGTGCGCGAAATGGAGAGCCTTGCCCGTTTCGGCTGGAAGGTGTTGCCGGAAAGCTTCGAGGGAGGGAACGCCATCCGCGTCCTGGAAAATGGCGACGAGGCCTATCCCGCCATGGTCGAGGCGATCGATACGGCCCAACGCTCCGTCGCGCTTTCCACCTATATCTTCAACAACGATCTCGCTGGCCGAATGGTGCTCGACGCCCTGACACGGGCAAAGGCACGCGGCGTGCGGGTGCGCATCCTGATCGACGGCGTCGGCTGCTATTACTCGCATCCCTCTCTCATGCCGCTCCTCAGAGAGCGAGGCCTCAATCACACGCGCTACCTGCATTCCTTCATGCCCTGGCGCATGCCCTATCTCAACATGCGCAACCATCAGAAAATTCTGGTGATTGACGGTCGGCACGGCTTTACCGGCGGCATGAACATCTCAGAGGGGAATTTGATCGGTTCCGATCCCCGAAAGCCGATCCGCGACTATCACTTCCGGGTGGAGGGACCGGTGGTCGCACACCTGATGCACACTTTCGCGCATGAATGGAATTTCGCCACCGGCGAACTTCTGGACGGGCCGGATTGGTTTCCGGAACTGGAGGAAGCCGGCGAGATCACCGCACGCGGCCTCCCCGCCGGTCCGGATATGGGCATGAACCCGATCCGCTGGACATTGCTCGGCGCGCTCTCCGAAGCCCGTCACTGCATCCGCATCGTCACGCCCTATTTCGTCCCCGACCAGACCTTGCGGACCAATCTCTCCCTCGCCGCCATGCGCGGCGTAAAGGTCGACATCGTTCTGCCCGAGACCAACAATCTGCCCTTTGTCGACTGGGCTGCCACCCCGCAACTGGAATGGCTTGCCCGCGCGGGCTGCCGCATCTGGAAGACGCCCGGCCCCTTCGAGCACTCCAAACTCATGACCGTGGACAGGCTCTGGTCGATGCTGGGCTCGGCCAATTGGGACGGGCGGAGCCTTCGCCTCAATTTCGAATTCAACCTGGAATGCTACGGGGCCTCGCTGGCAAGCAGGATCGACGACATCATCGAACACAAGATCGCGTCGGCCCGGCCCGTCTCCGGCAAGGAACTCGCCGCGCGTCCCATCTCGATCAAGCTGCGTGACGCCTTCTTCCGCCTTGGCTCACCCTATCTCTGACCCGATCTCCTTTTCCCCGGGGCCCACGAGCGCTATGCTTCCGGGGTGCGATCGGACGCTCCATCCGAAACGACGATCCCGAAGAGGTTCGAAATGACCGAAAGCGGCGCGAAAAAAACGGCAGACGCGGAATTGAAAGACCTCCGCGAGGAGATCGCCGCGCTCAAGGAAGCGCTGGAGGAGGAACGCGCCCGCAAGGCCCCGCCCTTTTCGAAAGAAGATGTCGAGGAGCTTGGCGACAAATTGCAGGACGGCCTGACCGACCTGGAAAAGCAGATCGATTCCAACCCCGTTCCAAGCGCGCTCATCGCATTCGGCATCGGATTCCTTATCGGCCGCGTGCTGGGAAAGTAGGACTGCGATGTACGACCCCACACCCAAACTGAGAACGCTTGCCGAGGCCGAACTCTTCCGCGCCGAACTGGAGGCAAAGAGGCTCGCAAACCGGCTGAGCCTGATCGGCATCGCTGTCTTCCTCGCGATTTTCGCCTTCACCATGCTGGTGATCGCCGGATTTCTCGCGCTCTCGGAACTTTATGGCTATCCGCTCGGGGCACTTATCACCGGCGGCGCACTCCTGTTCGTCGCCATTGTTGCGCTCGGCCTCGCCGCCCGCAAACCGAGCCATGCCGACGAACTGGAAATGAAACTCGCCAACCTCAATATCGAGGCGGCGCGCGCCGATATTCGCCGCGATGTCGATGCGCTGGAAAAGCGTTTCAACGATCTCTCCATGGGACTCCTCGGCATGGTCCGAGGCACCTCTTCCGGGATGCCGATGGTCACAATCATCCTGGGCGCCCTGGCTGCGATGAGCCCTTTCTTGCGCAAGATCATCATGCCGATCCTCAATCGCGATGGCGGGGCCAGAGACGACGACGCGAAACCGGAGTAGCAGCGCGATTCTGCCCGGATGGCAGCATATGACATCGAGTGACGGCAGGGGCGGAATGGGATAGAAACCGGATCCGTATGGTCCGGCCGTCTCTTCAGGAAAATCCGATGAAACTCTATGCCTCGCCGACATCCCCTTTCGCCCGCAAATGCCGCGTACTCATCCGCGAGAAGAACGGCACATCCCATGTGAGCGAGGAAAATATCGTCGCCATGCAGGATCCGCCGGCGCTGCATGAAGCGAACCCGCTCGGCAAGGTGCCCGCGCTTGTACTTGCCAATGGCGACACGCTCTTCGACAGCCCGCTCATCTGCGAATATCTGGATTCGACCCTCGAAGGCGAAACCATGATCCCCCTTGCCCACCCCGAGCGTTGGCCCGTGCTGCGCTTTCAGGCGCTGGCCGACGGCATCATGGACGCAGCCGTTGCCATAATCATGGAACGCGGCCGCAAGGATTCCGAACAATCCGAAATCTGGCTCGGCCGCTGGCATCGCGCCATCGACCGCTCGCTTCAGATTCTGGACGACGAAGTGACGAAACTCGACGGCCCCGTCGACCTTTCTCACATCGCAGTCGGATCGGCGCTTGGATATCTCGACTTCCGTCACGCTGCGCTGGAATGGCAGAAGAACTATCGAGAGATCGCCGGCTGGTGGGCGGACATGAGCAAGCGTCCGTCTTTTGCGGACACAGCCCCGCCCGCATCCTGACCGCTGCACCAGGCTCGCGCACATGATAGAGGTCACGGACAGACTCTCCCTCGCGGAAGAAGAGATCGTCCTGAGCTTCATCCGCTCGGGCGGTCCCGGCGGGCAGAATGTCAACAAGGTCGCAACCGCCGCGCAGCTTCGTTTCGACGCCCGCCACTCGCCTTCCCTGCCCCCGGCCGTTCGCAACCGCCTCCAGAAACTCGCAGGCGGCAAGCTGACCCGCGACGGCGTCATCGTCATCACGGCGAACCGTTACCGCACGCAGGAAGAAAACCGCAAGGATGCGATCGGCAGGCTGTTGGCGCTCATCCGGGAAGCGGCCGTTCCGCCCCGCCCCCGAATTCCGACACGGCCGACCCGTGCCTCGAAAAAGCGCCATCTCGAACACAAGAAACGTCACGGCGACATCAAGAAGATGAGACGCCGCCCGACGAATGGCGACTAGGCCCGCGGCTCAGCGCCAGGGCTCCACCAGCACCTTGGCATGCTTTTCCGGATTGCCGAGTTCCTCGAAGGCATGGCGCACTTCTTCCACCGCCACCTTGCCCGTAATCATCGGCGAGACATCGATCTGGCCCTCGGCGATATGCTGGAGCGTCAGCGCGAATTCCTCCGGCGTATACCCCAGCACGAACTGCACATTGAGTTCCTTGTTGATGCCGAAGAAGGGCTCGAAACGGTCATGCTCCATGCAGACGCCGACCACGACAACGCGCGTATGCCGCATCGCCCCTTCGAAGATCTGCTGGATGACGCCGGGCACACCGACGCATTCGAAAATGACGCCGGGCTTGGGCTGAGGCCCCATCCCCATCACCGAGAGCAGGCTCTGCGGATCGTAGCCCTCGGGCAGCGTCCGTTCCGACCAGTCGGTATAGGCGGAGTGATCGGCCGGATCGATGACGACATCGGCGCCCATCTTTTCCGCCAGCACCCGGCGTGCCGGGCTGAAATCGGCAGCCACAATAGGCCCCACGCCCTTGATCTTGAGACCGGCGATAACGGCAAGGCCCACCGGCCCGCAGCCCACCACCAGCGGCACTTCCTCGCCGGTCAGGTTCGCCTTCTCCACCGCATGCCAGCCGACTGCCATCGGCTCGGTCAGCGCGGCATGATCGGTCGGCAGGCCATTGGGCACTTCGAGCAGCAGCAGCTCGTTCAGCACCATCTGCTCGGCAAAACCGCCCGGCGCGACATTCGAATAGCCCACCGGCTGTACATTGGCCTTGTCGCCATTCATATAGACGGCGAGCGGCATGGAACAGACGCGCGTACCCGGCTTGAATTTCTTCTCCGTGCCCGGTCCGTGGTCCAGCACTTCGGCGCAGAACTCATGACCGAAAACGATGTCCTTGTTGAGGTCCATCACGAAGCTGGAGCCGGAGCGCTTGGCCGCATCGACCATATGATGCGCGTGATGAAATGCATGCAGATCCGACCCGCAGATACCGCAGGCCAGCGTCTTCACCAGCACCTGACCCGTTTCCGGTTCGGGAGCCGGGATTTCATCGACATATAGATCGCCCTTGCGGAACACGGCAGCGCGCATAGGTATCCTCCCTTGTTTTCTTGTTGCCGCTATGGAAGCAGCGGGAGACCACTCGCGCAAGGGAAAATAGACTTCGGTCTACTTCAACGCCCGTTTCTTCTCACGGCGGCTGTTGATCGCCGTGATGACGAGGATCGGCACCGCGAGAAACAGGGTCAGCGCGTTCGCACCGATCAGCGGCCCGTCACCCAGGTTCAGCCCGTGCAACAACCAGAGGAAGATGCCGATGGTGAGGCACACATACATGGCAAGCGAGATGCCTGACGTATCGCGTGTGCGGATCGTCTTCACTGCCTGCGGCACGAAAGCGACCGTGGTGAGAAATGCTGCGATGTAACCGATGTCGACCATGGCCCAACCCCGTCAGAACAACCGGCGCGACTTTCTGCCGGAAGCGGGCTTCACACAAGCGGTATCACAAGGCAACCCCTCCAATGGCCGCACTCGCCACCACCACCGCCCAGGGGGGTAACTTCCATATGGCGAGGGCCATCCAGGCCCCCAGCGCCAGCGCGGCTTCCGCTCCACCTGAGATCGCGCTGGTGAAGACAGGCATGTAAAGCGCGGCGGCGAGAAGCCCGACCACGCCGGCATTGACACCCATCAGCGCCGCCCGCGCCGCGGTAAAGCGCGACAGCTTCGACCAGAAGGGCAGGACGCCCGGCACCAGCAGGAAGCTCGGCAGGAACATGGCGACGAGGCAGACCGCGGCGGCGAGAACCGGCCGGGCCACATCGTTCACAGCGGCGCCGACATAGGCCGAAAAGGTGAAGAGCGGCCCGGGCACCGCCTGCGCCATACCGTAGCCGGCAAGGAAATTGTCCTGCGAGATGAGCCCGCGCGGCACCAGGTCGGCTTCCAGCAGTGGCAGCACGACATGTCCGCCACCGAACACAAGCGCACCTGCCCGGTAAAAAATGTCGGCTAGGCGAAGCAACGGTTCTCCTCCCTGCGCGAGAAGCGGCAGACCTGCGAGCAGACCGAAGAACAACGCGAGACACAGGATTGAAACCACCGGCGACACTGGCGCGGCAAGCGGCGGCCAGTCCTCGATCTTTTCCGGTTTCAGCACGACAAGCCCGATCAGCGCCGCCCCCGCCAGCACCGCAAGTTGTATCAGCGTGGATGGCATGATGAGCATTGCCACCGCCGCAGCTACCGCGAGAGTGGCACGCGGTGCGTCGGGCGCCAGATTGCGGGCCATCTGCAGCACGGCCTGCGCGACCACGGCAACGGCCACGATCTTGAGCCCGCTCAGCACGCCCTGGCCGATGTCGCCCTCAAGCGCCGCCGCCCCGAAAGCGGCGAACATGAGCGCGATGGCCGATGGCAGGGTGAAGGCAAGCCATGCCGCCAGCATACCGCCGGCGCCCGCCCGCATGAGGCCGAGCCCCATGCCGACCTGGCTACTCGCCGGACCTGGCAGAAACTGGCAAAGCGCGACAAGGTCGGCATAGGCCCGGTCGTCGAGCCATCCCCGCTTTTCGACGATCTCGGCGCGAAAATATCCCAGATGCGCAACCGGTCCGCCGAATGAAGTAAGGCCCAGCTTGAGGAAGGTGGAGAAGACTTCGCCGATCGTGCCCTGCGCTGCCTTCTCCGTCATCGTTCCCCCTGTCGGGGCGGCTTAATCCGCCGCCCAGCCCTGCATGACCGCCGCTTCCCGGCGAACGCGCTCCGGCGCGCCCAGAAGCTGGCGATTAAGCCCGATTCTCTTGAACCAATAATGAAGCCCGAGAAGATCGGTAAAACCCATGCCGCCATGAACTTCCGTGGCGGTGCGCGCCACGAAGCGGCCCACATCGGAAGTCAGCGACTTGGCATGCGCCGCCATCAACGGCCCTTCCTCCGGCATCTCGTCGAAGGCATGCGCGGCATACCAGACAAGCGAACGGCAGGGTTCGAGTTCTGCCGCCATTTCCGCGCACATATGCTTCACTGCCTGGAAGGAACCGATGACCCGGCCGAACTGCTTGCGCTCCTTGGCATAGGCGACGGCCTTGTCGATCATCATCCAGCCGGTGCCCAGCGTGTCGGCGGCGAGCATGATGCGGCCCGCATCCCGCATGGCGTTGAGCGCGCCCACCGTATCGCCGGAGAGCGGTTCGGCTTCCACATCGTCGAACTGCCATTCGCCCAGAGAACGGGTGAGATCGATGCGGGTAAGCCCGACCCTGGCAAGCCCCTTGGCATCGCCCTTCACGAGATGCAGCCCGCCATCCATATCGGCGACGATGAAGAGACCGGCTTCACCGAAATCCATCGCAAACCAGGCCTTGCCGTTGAGCTTGCCGCCCGAGGCTGTGACGCCCGCATCCTCGCGCGCGCCCGAGACCTTTTCGGCAATCGCAACCGACGCGACGACTTCACCCGAGGCGAGCTTCGGCAGCCATTCCTCCTGCTGCGCCATCGACCCTGCCCGCATCAGCGCCGCCGGCGCCATGACGGCCGTGGCAATGAAAGGCACCGGTGCTACATGACGGCCCAGCATTTCCGACACCAACGCTGCATCGAGCAGAGCGAGCCCGAGCCCGCCTTGCGCTTCCGGCACGATCATGCCGGGCACACCGAGTTCGGTAAGCGCCGTCCAGACATCGTCGGCCATTGCCTCGCCACCCTCGGCGGCCTTGCGCACCCGCTCCAGCGGGCAGACGCGTTCCAGCGTGCCGTTGAGGCTGTCCTGCAGCATGCGCTGATCTTCAGATAATCCGAATTCCATGGATGGAGCCTCCCTTTACGCTTTGGCGGGTTTCGGTTCGCGCGGCATGTCGAGGCCGCGTTCCGAAATGATGTTTTTCTGAATCTGAGCCGTCCCGCCGCCGATGATGAGGCCAAGATCGAACATGTAGCGGCTTTGCCACGAGCCCCAGGCGCGCAGATGCGGGCTTTTGCCGTAAAGCACCCCCAGCTCGCCCAGCGCATCAATGGCGAGAGCAGCAAGCTGATGATTGATCTCGCAGCCCTGCAACTTGACGATCAGCCGTGCAATCCCCGGATCCTCGCCCTTGGAGGCCGCCGTCAGCAGGCGCAGCCCGTGGAACTGCATCGCATAGACGCGAGATTGCAGTTCCACCAGCCGGTCGCGATAGAGCGGATTTTCGATGAGCTTCTGCCCGTCCATCGTCTCGGTCTGCATGAGATCGACGATCTCTTTCAGCCGCGTGCCTGCCTGGTTCGGATCGCCCAGCATGCCGCGCTCATGCTTGAGCGTTGCATTGGCAACGAACCAGCCCTGTCCGCGTTCGCCGACGATCTGGTTCTTCGGCACGCGCACGTCGGTGAAGAAGACTTCATTGAATTCCGCTGCGCCGGTCATGGTCTTCAGCGGGCGCACCTCGATACCCGGCGTGTCCATGGAAAAGAGGAGATAGGAAATCCCCTGATGCTTCGGCGCATCGGGCTCGGTACGCACGAGGCAGAAGATCATGTCGGCATCCTTGGCCGTCGAGGTCCAGATCTTCTGGCCGTTGATGACGAAATCATCACCGTCTTCGGTCGCCTTCGTCTGCAGCGAGGCAAGATCGGAACCCGACCCGGGTTCCGAATATCCCTGACACCACACCACCTCGCCCTTCAGCGTCGGCTCGATCCACTTCTGCTTCTGCTCCGGCGTACCGAGCTCCAGAAGCGTCGGCACGAACATGGAAATGCCCTGGTTCGCAAGCCCGAGCGGCAAACCGGCGGCGGTGAATTCCTCCGCGATGATGCGCGATTTGAGAATGTCCGGCTCCCCGCCATAACCGCCATATTCCGTCGGGATGGTCCGGGCGGCATAACCGTTCTCGATCAGAAGCTGCTGCCACGCCTTCCACTCCGCGTCCGGGCGCGCTACGCGCATGCGTTCCGGCGCATCCTTGCGATGTTTGGCAATAAACTGGCGCACCTCTTCGCGGAAGGCCTCATATTCGGGCCCGTATGCGAGGTCCATACCTCTACTCCCTGCTTGCCGGCCGGACTTCACAAAGCGAATTGCGGCCCGGCGCGTTTGTTGTCGGCGGGGAGTTTAGCGCGGAAGGTCGCGGAATCCACACACCCCGGCAATACCGCGCCGGACCTTGCGTCAACTTGTAGGGAAGGACGATTTCGTTGTGAAAGACTCAGGCCGCGCTGCCGCCGACCGAAGGCAGCCGCGCAGCCGTCTGCTCTTCCTGCGTTGACTGCGTATCCCGCGCCACGGGCGAGTTTTGCAGGAAAGCCTCGAATTCGTCGCACGGCATCGGGCGGCCGAGGAAATAGCCCTGGGCCTCGTCGCAGCCAAGCTCTGCAAGGGCATGAAGCTGTTCGGCCGTCTCCACGCCTTCGGCAACGACCTTCACACTTAGCGCATGGGCAAGATCGATGATCACCTTGGGAATGACGCGCCCCTCGCCGAAGGCACTGAGGTCACGCACGAAGCTGCGGTCGATCTTCAAACGCTGCACCGGGAACCGCTTGAGATAAGCGAGCGAGGAATAGCCTGTGCCGAAATCATCGATTCCGATCCCTATCCCGAGACTGCGCAGGCGGCGCAGCGTGCCGATCACCATATCGACGTCCTGCATCACCATGCTCTCGGTAACTTCCAGCTCGAGATATTGCGGCGAGACGGCATGTTTCACCAGCATGTTGGCGATCATATCGGTGAGGTCCGGACGACGCAGATCGCCTGCCGACACATTGACGGCCACGGTGACGCGCGCCAGCCCCATATCCTGCCAGTGGCGAATCTGGCGGCACGCCTCGTTCATCACCCATTTGGTGAGTTCACCGATAAAGCCACTCTTCTCGGCGACCGGTATGAAGACATCCGGCGGAATATATCCGCGCTCGGGATGGCGCCAGCGAACCAGAGCCTCCGCGCCGGCAATCCGCTGCGAGGCGACATCCACCTTGGGCTGATAAAAGAGTTCGAGATCGCCTTGCCGGATGGCCGCACGCAAATCGCGCTCAATCGAATTGCGCTCGATGGCACGCAGGTGAAGCTCGTGACGATAGAGAAGGCTCATCCCGCTGCCTTCCATCTTGGCGCGGGAAAGCGCAAGGTCGGCATTCTTCAACAGCGTATCCGGGTCGCGCCCGTCCTGCGGAAAGAGAGTGATGCCGGCGCTGCAGCTCGGCTGCAGCTCATGCGGCCCGAAGCGAATGGGTGCCCCAACTGCCCGGATGAAACGATAGGAAAGGTCGAGCGCCTCGTCGGCACTGCGAAGCCCCGGCAGGATCAGGCCGAATTCATCGCCGCCGATCCGTGCGATCTTGTCCCCGTCGCGTGTGCAGCCTTTCAGGATATCCGCAGTCCGCTGCAAAAGCCTGTCGCCCGCATCATGTCCGAGCGTGTCGTTGACGTCCTTGAACTTGTCGATGTTGAACACCAGAACGCCGACCAGCGAACGGTCCTCGCGATGATCCGCAATCGCCTCCGCCATAGATTGTTTGAACCATCCCCGATTGCCGAGCGACGTCAGGCCGTCGGTGGACGCAAGCCGCTGTAGCATCTCTTCTTTCGCATCGGAATCGTCGAACGCATCCGACAGGGCGCGCGTAACGACGCTGATTTCATCCTGCATGCCGGTCGCGGGCCGGGGCGGACGTTTTTTATTCCCAACAAACCCGCTCAGCGCCTCGATAGGTGCAACCACCACACGATGCAGAATGAGCGAGATCGTCAGGATAGAAACAATGATGAGGACGAACAGCCAGCTCATCGTCGACATGGCATTGGCAATCTGCGACTGCTCGATCAGACTTATATCGATACTGAAAACCGCAACGCCACTCGCCGCTCCGCCCGGCAACACGACGGGAACCGCGTAATCCTGAATGCCGTTCTGGACCGGTCCCACCGCCTCGACACCACTTGACTGATCGCGGTCGAAATTGCGGCCCGCTTCGACAAATCGTTTGGCAAGTATCTGCCGATTGATCGGCTGGTGCCCTTCATAGGCAAGCACCTCGCCCTGCTGCGTCCCGATGGCAACGGCGGCAACGGCGGGCGAGCCCGACACGGCATCCAGGACAGGCGCCAGCGCGCGGAAGGACTGTGTCCGGACAATTGCCTGATCCAGCACGCCCAGCGCGATATCCACATGCGCGCGGGCTTCCATGTTCACATTGTGTCTGAAATTCAAGCCCGTGAAGACAGCCGCGAACAGGATCAGGGCCGCACCGATAAGCGTGACGATGAGAACGACTTTCGTCCGAAGCGTCAGATAGCTTGCACGGCTCCAAATACTGAAACGGGAGAACAGCGAGCGCGCACCAACCGGCTGCCCGGAACTGGTCTGGGCATTCTTCGCGTCTGCATGGCCTCGGCCGGTACCGCTGAGACCCGACGCCCCACTTTCTGTGCGGTCCGGCCCGTCTTCTCTATGCATCGCACCTATTCCCTGGCGCAAAACAGTCCGCCTTCTGCGGGCTTTGCGCACGACATGGGCCAGTTATAGGAAGTCGCTCCTAAGAATAGGTTACGTAGATAAAATTGTTCATATCGGGAGCGCCCCAGAACGGGACACAGGGTTTCAACGCCGATATCCGGGGGAAATCACCGTCACAGGGCTCGCTGGGGCGGCTGGACGCGCCCGGAAACGCAGGCCCTTGGCGAGTAGTTTCAATGCTTCCCAGTGAATCCCCGCCGCCACCTTGAGCGTCAGCAGAGGATAGCGCAGCAGCGTTACGGCAAGACCGGCGGCGGATAGCGGCCTAACCTCGCCGGCGAAACTTGCCGTCAGAAGCACGCCTTCTTCATCGCTTTCACGGATCGTCAGGGAAACCCGCGCACCCGGCTCCACCAGACGAAAATGATATTCCCCGTCAACCGCCATGAAAGGCGAGACATAGAACGCCTTGTCGCAGCGCTGCTTGATAGGGCTTTCACCGGGCTCAACGGGAAACAGATAGCAATGGCGGTCGCCGAACGTGTTGCGGACCTCATAAAGAACCGCAATCAGACGGTCGTTGCCGTCCCGGCAAAACCAGATCGACAGCGGATTGAACGCATAGCCGAAAATGCGCGGCATAGTGAGAAGTTCGACCCGCCCCCCGCTCACGGATAGCCCTGCGCGTTGCAACTGACCCTCGAGCCACTGCCGCAAGGGACGGTCGTCCCCCCCGCCATGGTCCCGATCGTAAAACGACACCGGCGCAAAGCGGTTATGCGCAAATCCGGCAAGGTCCCGGTCGAGACCGTCCAGTTCGTCCAGGTCGAGAAGCATATAGAAGACGCCGTAGCGCAGCTCATGACGGCGCGGCCGGAGCCGCCTGTGAAAAACGGATCCCGCATAAAGGCGCGACCGCCACCCGCCTGCCGTCTCACCCGTCACGCCGCCACCCCTTCCAGAGGCGCCACCCGATAGATGCGGGACGACGCGCTTTCCACCTGCCACGGCCGCTGCACGCCGCCCAGTTCCTCTGCCACGGCGAGCCCGGCCTGCAAGCCGTCCTCATGAAAACCCGATCCGAAATAGGCACCGCAAAACCAGGTATTTCGCCGCCCCTGAAGCGACCACAAAGCCTGTTGCGCGGCGATCGCCCCCGCATCGTAGACCGGGTGGTCATATTCGATACGGGCAATCGCATGCTCCGGCGCAGGATCGCTTGTCGGATTGAGGGTCACAAAAAGCTGCCTCTCCGTGGGAAGCGGCTGAAGCCTATTCATCCAGTATGTCACACAGACCGGCGCGTCGCCGCCGCCCATATAGTTCCAGCTTGCCCAGACGCGCTTCTGGCGGGGCATGAAAGACGGGTCGCTGTGAAGCCAGGCGATATTGCGCTGGTAAGGCATCGCGCCCAACAGCCGCCTTTCCGTCTCATCGGCATCGCCCAGCATGCCCAGCGCCTCGTCGCTATGAGCGGCCACGACCACCCGGTCGAAGCGCTCGGTACGCCCGTGCACATCCGTGATGACGACACCGGGGCCCTCGCGGAGGATCCGTCGAACGCCGCGCCCGGTCTGAACCCGGTCGCCGAGGGGCGTGCAAAGCGCTTTCACATACTCGCGCGACCCACCCTCCACGGTTCGCCAGACCGGGCGGTCCGTCAGACGCATCAGCCCGTGATTGTCAAAGAACCGCAGAAAGGAAAGCGCGGGAAACTGCTCAACCCGCTCCAGCGGCAGCGACCAGATCGCCGCACACATGGGCAGGAGATGGTCGTCCCTGAGCGCGCGTGAAAATCCTTTTTCCGTCAGGAAAACACCCAGCGGCTTGTGCTCCAGCCCCTCTTCTCCCATAAGCTCCGGCGCGCCGCGATAGAGCCGGACGATGTCCCGGATCATCCGCCACATGCGGGGCCGTACGAGGTTGCGCCGGTCGCCGAAAAGGCCGCCAAGCCCCGACCCGGAATATTCGAACCTGCCCCTGCCTGCCGCCGGCAGTGAGGCGGAAAACGACATGTTGCTCGGACAGGTGGCCACGCCGAGATGCTGAAACAGGGCGGTGAGATTGGGGTAGTTGGCCTCGTTGTAGACGATGAAGCCCGTATCGACCGGCACATCCCCCTCAGGGCAGGGCGCCACCAGCGTGTTCGAATGCCCCCCGGGCCGCTCGCCCTTTTCGAAGACGGTCACGTCATGCGATTTCGAGAGGAGCCAGGCCGCCGAAAGGCCCGATATCCCGCTGCCAACCACGGCGATCCGCAAGGGTTTACCCGAATTCGGGCCGCTGAATGCTTGATCGTCAAATGGCGCCATGAAAGCCCCTGAAATGAATGTCCGGCGGAGGGAAAGCCGTCCGCCTCGGCACTGTCTTGTCCTACGCAACCGGGCCTGTGTCGGATCAATCCACCCGCCGCTTAAAGCCCCTCCGCGCATCCCGCCTGTTGTCATCCTTATGCGAACGCCTAGGATCGTCTTAAAATCAGGTCGAAAAAGACGGCACGCCGGTGATCCAGCCTGAAAGCAGGCCCGTATCTGGACCATGCAGATGATCGCCGCGATAGATACCGGCCGGACCCGGATCGCCCGCCCCGCAAGGCGGACGAGATTGAGGAAGTTGGAGCGAATGGATCGCGAAAACCCGGCATCGCCCTCCTCGGGCGCGAGCGCCGAGGAAATGGCGGGATATATCGCCGCGATCGTGGATCGCGCCGACCGAACGGCTTTTGCGGAACTCTTCGGCTATTACGCACCGCGCGTGAAGTCCTACCTGATGCGCCTCAGGGTCGACGAGAAGCTTGCCGAAGATATCGCGCAAGAGGTGATGCTGACGGTCTGGCGCAAGGCCGCGCAATACGACCCGGCCAAAGCGGCGGTGGGAACATGGATATTCACCATCGCGCGGAACCGCTTCATCGACCGCGTTCGCCGCGAAAAGCGGGCCGACCTCGATCCGGCCGACCCCATGCTGATTCCGGAAGACCCGCCTCAAGCCGATAACGAGGTGATAAGCCGGCAGACCGGCGACAGGGTCCAGGCGGCCCTCAAGGACCTGCCGCCCGATCAGGCGGAAGTCGTCATGCTCTCCTTCATGGAAGGCAAGGCGCATTCGGAAATCGCCGAGCAGTTGGGTATTCCGCTCGGCACGGTGAAATCGAGAATGAGACTGGCATTCGGTCGTTTACGTACGGCTTTGGAGGACTTGCAGTGATGTGCGCGGCAACGGTCGAGCATAACGGGATCACACATCGTCTGGGCGACGAGTGGATCATGGAATACGCAGCCGGCACGCTGAGCGAAGGCGAGGCAGTGCTCGTGGCGTCTCATATGAGCTATCGCCCGGACGCGGCCCGCACCATGGAGGCGGCCGAGGCTATTGGCGGCTCGCTGCTGGAAGGCGAGACGGGCACGGCCATGGCACCGGACGCACTGGCGTCGGTTCTGTCGCGGATCGACGAACCGGCACCCGGCAAACAGCCGGTCAGGCCGGCCCCGCCGCCCGCAACCACCGACCGCGTGCTGCCCGCCCCCTTGCGCGAATGGCTGGGCGTGGATGATGTCGAAGACCTCAACTGGTCGTTCATGGGACCGGGGATGAAGAAAGTCATGCTCTGGCGCGGCCCCGGCGACCAGCGCGTCTGGATGCTCAGGGCAAGGCCGGGGACGGAAATCCCCGTTCACGGTCACCGCGGCACCGAGCTTACCCTTGTCCTCAAAGGCGCCTTCAAGGATCCGCATGGCCGCTTTGCGCGGGGCGATATCGAGGAAAAAAACGAAGCCGACATGCACGGCCTGACCATCGAGGAGGGCGAGGAATGCATCTGCCTTGCTCTGACAGAAGGTCCGATCCGTTTGAAAAGCGTCGCAGCGCGCCTGATCCAGCCCTTTATCGGGCTCTGAGAGAGGCATCGCCTGCGCGAGATTGAGGGGCGGCCCAAAGGGCCGCCCCTTCTTTTAGGTGTCGTGCCGCTCAGAAATCCACGCTCGCCACCAGGCGGAAATTGCGTCCCGGCAAAAGCACGTCGTTCTTCTTGAAGGAAACGTGATTGCGGATATCCGCATCGAGCAGGTTCTGACCGATAACGCTGATTTTCACGCTCGCGCCTCCGGTCATCTGTTCCGGCAATGTGTAGCGGAGCACGGCGGAGACGTTGGTATATCCGGCGGTTTCCGTCTCATTCGGCCCCAGCTTGTCCTGCTTGAAGGCATGCAGGAAACCGGCCTTCGCCATGAACCTGTCCGCTTCCAGATATACCCCGGCGCCGATACGCATCGGCGGGATGCGCGGTACATTGGTGCCGCCGTCGAACTTCGCCCGCACATAATCGGCCTGACCCGTTAAGCCATAGGTAGCTATATCGGTGCGAAGAAGCGCGACCTTGCCCTCAAGCTCGAAGCCGTAAAAGGTCGCGTCCCGCTGCGCATATCGCACCTGATTCAGTTCGGTGCCGGTACCGCCCGCATCGGTACAGCTCGCATAATCGTCATCGCAAGTTGCCCCCGTCAGCGCCTTGTAAATGAAATCGTCGAAACTGACGTGAAAGAGCGACGCCGCGAAAGAATAGCCGCGCCCCTCGCGCCGTGCGGAAAGTTCCGCCGAATAGGCTGTTTCCTTGTTGAGAGCGGCATCGCCGATCTCGAAGGTTTCCGTCGCCTCATGCGGCCCCTTGGAGAAAAGCTCGGGCGCCTTCGGTGCCCGCTGCGCAGCCTGGAACGTGGCAGAGGTCACCCAGCCGCCATCGAGGTCCCAGACAAGGCCGGCCGACCCGCTCAGCGGCGTGAAATCGCGCGACA
Source organism: Parvibaculum sp. (assembly GCF_002684405.1). GTDB lineage: Bacteria > Pseudomonadota > Alphaproteobacteria > Parvibaculales > Parvibaculaceae > Parvibaculum. The sequence goes on from NZ_NYVD01000136.1 coordinate 17,122, forward strand.
CGCTGTATTCCGTGATAGTCGCCGTATCGAGAGCCGTCCCTTCGACTTTCACATGCTCCACGCGCCCCGCCATCTGCAAGGACAGCGTGTCGCCAAGCGGCATCTCCTCGAACAGGAAACCCGCGACCGAGCTCGAATTGGTGGGAGCCAGCAACTCACCTCCCTCGCCCGAAGCGGACAGATCCCGGTGGTGATACTGAACGCCGAATGCGCCCGCGAAGGGACCGACGGAAGCGTGCAGGAACTCCGCGCGGCCCTCCCATTCCTTGTTCTTGAAGGTCGACCCGGTCACACCGCTCAGCGTGATTTCATCATGCCGGTAGTCGCCATAGCCGCCCGAGAGATTAAGGCCCTTCACCCAGCCGCCGAAAGACAATCCGCTCCGGACCTGAAGCTTGGTCTGGCGCATATCGATATGAACGGGATCGGTGGGGTCTTCCGGTGCCGGGATGCCGTATTCGCTGTCGTAATGCGTAACGCTCGCCCCGGCATAGCCATTGTCGAGCAGAACCGATGCACCGCCTGCCACGCCGGATGTGTCCGTCCATGTATTGAACTGCTCACCCTGCGGCGTGTCGTAATCGCTCGTCTTGCGACGGAAACCGTCGGCATGCCAGACGAGGTTTCCCGTCGCGGCATTCAGGGCGCCATATGCCTGCTTGCCCTGATCGACACTGTCATAGCTCGCACCGCCATGGACGGTATATCCGCCGTCCGGACGCGCCGAAGGAATACGGTCGTTCAGCACATTGACGACGCCGCCAATCGCTTCCGAGCCATATCGCAATGTTGCGGGCCCACGCACCACTTCGATGCTTGTCGCAGATAGCGGATCGATCGGCACGCCATGGTCTTCCGACAATGCGGAGACCCCGCCCGCCGAGATGCCGTTTTCCTGCACACGCACGCGGTTATTGTCCATGCCGCGAATGATGGGACGGCTTGCTCCTGCCGCGAAGGAACTCTGTGTTACGCCCGGTTTCTCGCCGAGAAGCGCGCCCAGCGCGGATGTCCCGGATTCGTCGATATCGATCTGATCGAGACGCAACACCGGCGCCGCCAGTTCGTCCAGACGCACCGGCAAGGGAGAGGCCGTCACGATAATGGGCCCCGATACTGATTCCTTATCGTTTTTCTGAGCCTCCGCCGCCTTTGCCTGTACCCCTGCCGCCAGCGGAAGCGCAACCGCCAGCATCGCCGCGGCGCCCCGAGGAAGCGCCGACAGCCTCAATGTTCCGATTTGCATGATCACCCCTTTATGCAATGTTATAATATAACGTTTAATTGAGAGAGCGGCGCGGCGCAACCCCGCGGCAACAGGCTCGCTATACCCGTCCCCGTACAGGCGCTATCTTTTGCCCTGGGCAACCAGGTACGAGAGGCACGGGACCGGTGAGCAAGACCAAGGATAAAACCGACAAGGAAGCCGAAGAGGAGCGCCGCCACGGCATGCGCCACGGCGTTTACAAGCACGAGCTGTACGAGTTGCAGGTCGAGCTCGTGAAGCTCCAGAAAGACATCATCGCCAATAACCGCCGCGTGCTGGTTCTCTTCGAGGGACGCGACGCGGCCGGCAAGGACGGGACGATCAAGCGGGTCACCCAGCACTTGTCCCCGCGTGAAACCCGCGTCGTGGCGCTCGGCAAACCGTCGGACCGCGAAACGACGGAATGGTATTTCCAGCGTTACACCGAACACCTGCCCGCCGCCGGCGAAATGGTTCTCTTCAACCGCTCCTGGTACAACCGGGCAGGCGTCGAGCGCGTCATGGGCTTTTGCAGCGATACCGATTACGAGCGTTTCATGGAGCAGGTCCCCTTTTACGAAAACATGCTGATCGGCTCCGGCATCCATTTCATCAAATATTATCTGGATATCTCGAAGAAAGAGCAGAAGGGGCGCATGAAGGAGCGCCGGGAAAATCCGCTCAAACAGTGGAAGATATCCCCCATCGACGAGGTCGCGGTAAAACACTGGGACGACTATTCCAAGGCGCGCGACGCCATGCTCACAGGCACGCACTCCGAATGGGCGCCCTGGACGGTGATCGATGCAAACAAGAAGCGCCTTCTGCGCATCAATATGATCCGCGACCTGTTGAACCGCCTCGACTATGAGGGCAAGAACGGCAAACTCGTCGAGCCGGATCGGGACATCGTGATGCCTTTCGACGAAACGCTGATCGAAGAGGGCAAACTCTCCAAATGAACGACCCCGTGGAAAGCGGTTCCCTGCTGTCCGGCACGTTCACGAATATCGGCGGCGACCTGTTGCTGGCGCCGGAGCGGCTTATCGTCGTACTCGGCCTGGGGTTCTTCGTCGGTCTCGCCTTTGAGGAGTTCTTCAGCCGAAGCCGCCTGAAGCCCCCGGGCGGCGTTCGCACCTTTCCCCTGCTCGCGCTCACCGGTGCGCTGCTCTATGCCCTTGCGCCCGAAACGCTCATCCCCTTTCTGGTCGGCCTCGGCGTGCTTGGCCTGTGGCTTGCCGTTTTCTACTGGCAACGGCTGGAGACGCACCGCGCGGAACCCGATATCGAACCCGCGCCCGGCGCGCGCATCGATGGCGGCATCATGGCGCCGCTCTGCAATCTTATCGTTTTCCTGCTCGGGCCCATCGCACTCTCGCAGCCGCTCTGGGTCGCCGTCAGCATCGCCGTGACGGTCGTCCTCCTGACCGGTGCGCGCGAGCGGCTGCATGCCTTCGCTGCCGGCGTCGGACGAACAGAGCTCACCACGCTCGGCAAGTTCCTGATTATCATAGGAATTATACTGCCGCTGGTGCCGAACGAACCGGTGACGGCGCTCACGCCGATCACGCCTTACGAGGTGTGGCTCGCGGTGGTGGCGGTGAGCACGCTCTCCTATGCGAGCTATCTGCTGCAGCGCTATTTCGCCCCGAAAGCGGGCGCGATGTACTCCGCCGCGCTGGGCGGGCTCTATTCCTCCACCGCAACGACCGTCGTGCTGTCGCGCCAGCTGGCGCAGGAAACCCCGCCCCAGGCGAGCGCCGAGGCGGGCATCGTGCTCGCGACCTCGATCATGTTCGTCCGGATTCTGGTGGTGGTATCTGTCTTTAACGGCGCGCTGGCGCTAACGCTGATGCCTGCGCTCCTTACCCTCTGCGCGGCCGGGCTCGGCCTGACGGGGCTCATCTATCTGCGCGGCAAAGCCCGGAAAACACGAGGGGAATCCGCGCCCTACCAATCCTCGAACCCGCTGGAAGTCTCCGCCGCGCTGACCTTTGCGGTGCTCTTCGTGGCGCTGTCGGTGGCGGTGGCCTGGGGGCGGCAGCAATTCGGCGAGAGCGGCATCTTCGCCGTCGCCGCCATTGCCGGTGTGACCGATGTCGATCCCTTCGTCCTCAGCCTCGCCCAAAGCGCGAAAACGGCCTCGCCGATGGCGCTCACCGCGGCCGCCATCCTCGTCGCCGCGGCCTCGAACAATTTTCTGAAAGCGGGCTACACGATTGTTTTTGCAGGAAAAAAGAACGGCCTCCTGCCCGCCGCCGCGCTCTTCCTCCTCTCGCTCGGCACCGTCGCCGCCGCCCTTATCCTCGCCGGGATCGGGCTGTGACCAAGCCTTCCCGCTCGGCACTCCCGGCCGGTGTCTGGGCGCTCGGCTTAGTCAGCCTGTTCATGGATATGTCGTCGGAACTTGTCCACGCGCTGCTGCCCATCTTCCTGACCACCACGCTCGGAGCCTCCATGCTGTCGGTCGGCCTCATCGAGGGCATCGCCGAGGCGACAGCGGCCATGACGAAAGTGGTGTCGGGCACGCTCAGCGACTGGCTCGGCCGCCGCAAACGCCTCGCCGTCATCGGCTACGGCCTTGCCGCGCTTTCCAAGCCCTTCTTTCCACTGGCGGACTCGATTGCGACCGTGCTGACGGCACGCATTGCCGACCGGATCGGCAAGGGGATACGCGGCGCGCCGCGCGACGCGCTGATTGCCGACATCACCGCTCCCGAACAACGCGGCGAAGCTTATGGCCTCCGGCAATCGCTCGACACGGCGGGTGCGGTGCTGGGGCCGCTCATCGGCATCGCGCTGATGACGCTGCTGAACGACAATATACGCCTCACCTTCTGGTTCGCCGTGCTGCCCGCGCTCGCCGCCGTGACCATTCTCGTGCTCTTCGTGCACGAACCGGAGCCGAAGGTCGACGACGCGCCCGCAAAGAGCGGCGCACCGCGCATTCGCTGGGCCGACGTCGCAACCATGGGCACCGCCTATTGGGGCATCGTCGCCATTGGCGGCGTACTGACGCTGGCGCGCTTTTCCGAAGCCTTCCTTGTATTGCGCGCCGAAACCGCTGGGCTCGGCATCGCTTTCGTGCCGCTGGTGCTGGTGATGATGAGCGCCGTCTACACGCTGTCGGCTTACCCCGCAGGCCTGCTGGCCGACCGGCTGGACAAAACGCGCCTGCTGGCGCTCGGCTTCGTCGCACTTATCGCAGCGGATCTTGTGCTGGCGCATGCGAACGAACCGGTCATGCTCTTTACAGGCGTCGGGCTCTGGGGCCTTCATATGGGTCTGACACAGGGGCTCCTCTCCACGCTGGTAGCCGACAGCGCGCCGAAAGCGCTGCGCGGCACGGCTTTCGGCATTTTTAATTTTGTCAGCGGCATCGTGCTGCTGGCCGCAAGCCTCATTGCCGGGTATCTGTGGGAGGATTACGGCCCCGCCTCTACATTCTATGCGGGCGCCATCATCACCATGGTCGGCCTTGCCGGGCTGGTTCTGTTGCCGCGACGAAACACTGCGAAGAAATGAATTACCGCCACGCCTTTCATGCCGGCAATTTCGCCGATGTGATGAAACATGCGCTGCTGACGCTGTCGATCAACCAGTTGAAAAAGAAGGAAAAACCCTTCTTCCTGCTCGACACGCATGCCGGCAGCGGGATGACCGACCTCTCCGGCGAGGAAGCACAGAAAACCGACGAATACCGGCAGGGGATCGCGCGCCTTCTGGAGGCGGAGGACGATATCCCCGCATCGCTCGCGCCCTATCTCGACGCCGTGCGCGCGCTGGGCGGCACCCCGCTGACACGCTATCCGGGCTCGCCCGCCCTTGCCGCCTACCTTGCGCGGGGCATGGATCGGCTTGCTTTTGTCGAGATTGAGCATGCGCCGGGGCAAGATTGCGCAGAGCTCTTCAAACGCGACCCGCGCGTGAAGGTGCACGAGATGGACGGCTACCAGGCGATGAGGGCGATGCTGC
>NZ_NYVD01000137.1 GCF_002684405.1 Parvibaculum sp.
GATATCTGGCTCACCATCGTCTGGGTCGTGTACCTGCTGGTGTTCCTGGTCACGCTCGCCAAGCGCAAGGAACCCCACATCTATGTGGCCAACTGGTTCTATCTCGCCTTCATCGTCACCATCGCGATGCTGCATCTGGGCAACAACCTGGCGATTCCGGAGAGCGCTTTCTCCTCCAAGAGCTACGCCATGTTCGCCGGTGTGCAGGACGCGCTGATCCAGTGGTGGTACGGCCATAACGCGGTGGGCTTCTTCCTGACCGCGGGCTTCCTCGGCATGATGTACTACTTCGTGCCCAAGCGCGCCGAGCGGCCGGTCTATTCCTACCGCCTGTCGATCATCCATTTCTGGTCGCTGATCTTCATCTACATCTGGGCCGGCCCCCACCATCTGCACTTCACGGCACTGCCGGACTGGGCGCAGACGCTGGGCATGACCTTCTCGATCATGCTGTGGATGCCGAGCTGGGGTGGCATGATCAACGGCCTGATGACGCTGTCGGGCGCCTGGGACAAGCTCAGGACCGACCCTGTCATCCGTATGCTGGTCGTTTCCGTCGCCTTCTACGGCATGTCCACCTTCGAAGGTCCGGTTATGTCGATCAAGGCGGTGAACTCGCTCTCCCATTACACCGACTGGACCATCGGCCATGTGCATTCCGGTGCGCTGGGCTGGGTGGGCTTCGTGTCCTTCGGCGCGGTCTACTGCCTCGTGCCGTGGCTGTGGAAGCGTGAGCGGCTGTACTCGCTGGCGCTTGTCAGCTGGCACTTCTGGATCGCCACCATCGGCATCGTGCTCTACATCACCGCGATGTGGGTGTCGGGTATCCTGCAGGGCCTGATGTGGCGCGCTTACGACGCACAGGGCTTCCTCGAATATTCCTTCGTGGAAACGGTCGAGGCCATGCATCCCTTCTATGTCATCCGTGCGCTGGGCGGCGTGCTCTTCCTCACGGGTGCGCTGATCATGGTCTATAATTGCTGGATGACCATACGGGGACGCGAACGTGCAGGCGAAGCATCGCAGCACCCCGCCATCGCTTCCGGCCTCAATGCTGCGCCCGCTGCGCAGCCCGCCGAGTAAGGGAGGTCATACATCATGGCAAACAACACTTTCTCTCACGAACGGGTCGAAAAGAACTCGATCCTTCTGCTGGTCCTGATCCTGATCGCGGTTGCCATTGGCGGCCTGGTCGAGATCGTGCCGACCTTCCTTATCAAGAGCACCATCGAGGATGTGGACGGCGTTCGCCCCTACTCCCCGCTGGAGCTGGAAGGCCGCAACATCTACATCCGCGAGGGCTGCTATCTCTGCCACAGCCAGATGATCCGCTCGTTGCGCGCGGAAGTGGAACGCTATGGCCATTACTCGCTGGCGGCCGAGAGCAAATACGACCACCCCTTCCAGTGGGGATCGAAGCGGACGGGGCCCGACCTTGCCCGTATCGGCGGCAAATATTCCGACGAATGGCACAAGCTCCACATGCACGATCCGCGCTCCGTGGTGCCGGAATCGGTCATGCCGGGCTATCCCTTCCTGGCGCAGACGCCTCTCAAATACGACGAGATTCAGAGCGATCTGAAGGCTCTTCGCATGACGGGCGTGCCCTATTCGGATGAGGACATCGCCGATGCAAAGGCCGATCTGGAAGCTCAGGCAACACCGGACGCCGACACGGATGGGCTCATGCAGCGCTATCCCAAGGCGGTCGCCCGCGACTTCGACGGCAATCCGGAGATGATTTCGGAACTGGACGCCCTCGTCGCCTATCTGCAGATGCTCGGCACACTCGTGGACTTCAACGCCTATGAGAATGCCGATTTCAAGCAATAGCCCCCGATCATCGGGAACAACGTCATCACAGGACGACCGGAGACGTAGAACATGACAGGTCAGGAAGCATACGATTTCTCGAGGACATGGCTCGCCACAGGCGGTCTGATCTTCTTCTTCGTGCTCTTTCTCGGCATCGTTGCCTACGCGCTCTGGCCGTCCAACAAGAGGACATTCGACCGCATGGCCAGCCTGCCTATGCAGGATGACGACACGCCCGATGGCGCAGATGCGGCCGTACACAAGGACGAGACGGAGTCCGAAAAATGAGCGAAAAGCACAAGGACGATATCACGGGCGTCGAGACCACCGGCCATAGCTGGGACGGGATCCGGGAACTGAACAACCCGCTTCCCAAATGGTGGCTCTACACCTTCTATGCCTGCTGCCTCTGGGCGGTCGGCTACTGGGTCGTCATGCCCGCCTGGCCGATCATCTGGAACGGCCAGTGGACCTACACCGAAGGCGTGATCGGCTATAGCGATCGCGGTAGCGTCGCCAACGAACTCGCCGCCGTGGCGGCGGGCCGCTCGGAAGTGATGCAGGAAATCGCCAAGGCCCCGCTCGCCGAGCTGGCGCAGAACCCCAAGCTCAGCGAAGTGGCACTGGCCGCCGGTAAAGCCGCTTTCGGCGACAACTGCGCACCCTGCCATGGCTCCGGCGCGGCAGGCGGCCCGGGCTTCCCCAACCTCAATGACGACAACTGGCTCTGGGGCGGCACGCTGGACGATATCCACACCACCCTGCTTCACGGCATCCGCTGGGAAGGGGACGAGGATACCCGCCTGAACACCATGATGGCCTTCGGCGATCTGGGCATGCTGGACAAGCAGCAGATCAACGATGTCGCCGAATATGTGCTGGAGATTTCCGGCCAGAAATACGACGCCAAGGCGGCGGCGAAGGGCGCGGACGTTTTCGCCCAGAACTGCGTCGCCTGTCATGGTGAAAACGGCAAGGGCAGCCAGCAGCTCGGCGCACCCAATCTGACGGACGCGATCTGGCTCTATGGCGGCGACAAGGCCACCATCGAACAAACCGTGTCAAAGGGACGCAGCGGCGTCATGCCAGCTTGGGGCGGACGCCTCGACGAAGGCACTATCAAGTCGCTGACGCTCTATGTGCATTCGCTGGGCGGCGGTGAGTAACACCCGCCTCACCAGCGCAAGCGAGAGATCAGCCCGGCCTGCGAAAGCAGCGCCGGGCTCTTCTTTGACCGATACGTTTTGACAGAGGTCATGGAGCATTCGCGGTCAGCCCGTTACAGTTCAGGTACCTCACTCAGAGTTTGGCAGAAGCAGATGTCCGAAACCTTGTCCCCGGAAAATAATGGTGTGAACAGCGGTCTCGATGCCCTGGTCGCGGAAGCCTCCGCCAATGCAGGCGGCGGAGAAGAAGCGGTAACCCCGGTCAACGCCCAGAAAAACCGTCCCCTCTACCAGTCGCGCCAGAAGGTTTACCCCAAGCTCGTCCACGGCAATTTCAGGAAGCTGAAATGGATCGTGATGGCGCTCACGCTCGGCGTCTACTACACGCTGCCCTGGATTCGCTGGGAACGCGCACCGGGCCTGCCCGACCAGGCCGTGCTGCTCGACTTCCCCGCGCGGCGCTTCTATTTCTTCTTCCTCGAGATCTGGCCGCAGGAATTCTATTACATCACCGGCCTGCTCATCCTCGCCGCGCTCGGCCTCTTTCTCCTCACCTCCGTCGCCGGGCGCGTCTGGTGCGGTTACACCTGCCCGCAAACGGTCTGGACCGATCTCTTCATCCATATCGAACGCTTCTGGGAAGGCGACCGCTCCGCCCGCATCCGCCGCGACAAGCAGAAGTTCAAGCCCGCCAATCTCGCCCGCAAGCTCGGCAAACATCTGAGCTGGATGCTGGTGGCCATCGCAACGGGCGGCGCCTTCGTCTTCTATTTCGACGACGCGCCCACGCTCGCGCAGCAATTCCTGCATTTCGACGCCGCGCCGGTCGCCTATACCTTCGTCGCACTCTTCGCCTTCACCACCTATCTGCTGGGCGGCCTCGCACGCGAACAGGTCTGCATCTATATGTGCCCCTGGCCGCGCATTCAGGGCGCCATGTTCGACGAGGAATCCCTGCTGGTCTCCTACGAGATCGATCGCGGCGAACCGCGCGGCCCCCACAAGAAGGGCGCGAGCTGGGACGACCGCGGCGACTGCATCGATTGCGGTCAATGCGTGGCCGCCTGCCCCATGGGCATCGACATTCGCGACGGCATGCAGCTTGAGTGCATCCAGTGCGCGCTGTGCATCGACGCCTGCAACGAAATCATGGATCGCGTCGAACGGCCCCGCGGCCTGATCGGCTACGACACCATCCAGAACATGGAACGCCGCAAGAACGGCGAAAAGCCGCGTTTCCGCATCATCCGGCCGCGCACCATCCTCTATACGGCGGTCTGGGCGCTGGTCGGCATCATCATGCTGGTCGCGCTCCTCAACCGGGACACGCAGACCATCAGCGTGCTGGCTGACAGAAACCCGCTCTTCGTGCAGCTTTCCGATGGCTCGATCCGCAACGGTTTCGAGGTTAAGATCATCAACAAGGAGCACAAGCCGCAGGCCTTCGATGTGAGCCTCGACGGCCTCAAGGGCGCCGTGCTGCTGCGCGGCGGCGCGACGGACGCCGACAACACCGAAGTCGACGTTGCCCCGGACGACCTGGCCTCCGCCAAGTTCTTCGTGGCGCTGCCGGCCGACCGCCTTGGCCAGCTCAAATCCGGTGAAGCCGCCTTCACCTTCAAGGCGACCAATCTGGAGACGGGCGAAGTGTCGTCCAAGGAAGTGAACTTCAAGGGACCGGAGAAATGAGCAACGTGGAACGAATGAAAAAGCCCGGCTTCTTCGGTCGCTTGACCGGCTGGCACGTCCTCGGCTTCTTCCTGCTTTTCTTCGGCATCGTTTTCGGCGCCAATGGCTACATGGCCTATTGGGCGATCTCGACCTTCTCCGGCATCGAAATCAACGACGCCTACCAGAAGGGCCGCGCCTATAACCATAATCTGGAGGCGATGAAGGCCCAGCAAAAACTCGGCTGGACCGCCGACATCGAGGAAGAGCTCGTCCTCGGCGCAGGCAACAAGACGCATCTCCAGGTCCGCTTCGCCGATGCCGGGGGCGCGCCATTGACCGGGCTCCGCGTCAACGGCACCTTCTGGCGGCCCGTGGCGAAGGGCGGCGACCGCACGCTTGACCTCGTTCAGACCGCACCCGGTCTTTATGAAGGCGACGCGGATCTGCAATGGACGGGGAACTGGCTGGTGCGCATTTCAGCCGAAGGTCCCCGGGGCGAAAAATTCGTACAGGAAAAGCGCGTCCTGATCGGCCGCTGAACGGATATCGGCGGCCCCGCCTCGGGAAAGGGGCAACCAGTTGAACGAGACAGCAGCAAGCGAGGCCGGCAGCGGCCAGGGAACCGACAGGGAAAAGGCGGCCGGACCGAAAGCCGGGCGCGTCGACCCGTCTCTTTTCGTGCGCAAGACATCCGAAGGTCTCGCCCAGATCGATCTCGTCGTGCAGGACATGCATTGCGCCGGCTGCCTGAGAAAGGTCGAACGGGGCCTGAACGAATTGCCGGGCGTGGAATATGCCCGCGCCAATCTCTCGACCAAGCGCGTCGCCGTCCGCTGGCAGCCCGCGCAGCTGAAACCCGCCGACATCGTGGAAAAGCTCGCCGATACGGGCTTCGAGGCCGTTCCCTTCGACCCCAAGCTCCTGAGCGCGCTTGACGAGACGGAAGAGCGCCGCCTGCTGCGCGCGCTCGGCGTGGCAGGCTTTGCCGCGGCCAATGTGATGCTCATCTCGGTGGGTGTCTGGGCCGGGCTTGCAAGCGACATGGAGCTTTCCACCCGCGCCTTCTTCTACTGGATCTCGGCGCTGATCGCGCTGCCCGCCATCGCCTATGCGGGCCAGCCCTTCTTCCGCTCCGCGCTTCGCGCCCTGCGCGCGCGGACAATGAACATGGATGTGCCGATTTCGCTGGCCGTGCTGCTGGCGACGGGCATGAGCCTGATCCAGACCATCGTCAATGCGAGCCATGTCTATTTCGACGCCAGCGTGACACTGCTCTTCTTCCTGCTGATCGGTCGCTATCTGGACGTTCAGGCGCGGGCGAAAGCCTGCTCCGCCGCGCAGAACCTGCTCGGCCTGCGCGCCATGGCGGCAACCGTGATCGGGCCGGACGGCACGCAGCATTCCGTCCCCGTCGAGAACCTAGAACCCGGCATGAAGGTGAGCGTCGCCTCCGGCACACGCATCCCCGCCGACGGCGAGGTGCTGACCGGCCGCGCCGATATCGATACGAGCCTCGTCACGGGCGAAAGCGTGCCGACGGCGGTGGCGCCGGGCTCGAAGGTCTTTGCGGGCACGCTCAATATTTCCGCGCCGCTCACCCTGCGCGTCACGAAGCGCGACGACGATTCCCTGCTGGCCGAAATCGTGCGGCTGATGGAATCCGCCGAACAGGGCCGCGCCGGCTATGTGCGGCTGGCCGACCGCGCCGCCCGCATCTATGCGCCTGCCGTGCATATTCTGGCCGCCGCCACGCTCGCGCTCTGGTTTGCGCTCGGCGCGGGCTGGGAAACGGCCTTCACCCATGCCATCGCCGTCCTCATCGTCACCTGTCCCTGCGCGCTCGGCCTTGCCGTGCCGGTGGTGCAGGTGGTCGCCACCGGCAGGCTTTTGAAGCATGGCGTCCTGGTCAAGGCGTCGGACGGGCTGGAAAAGCTGGCCGATGCGGACACCATTGTCTTCGACAAGACCGGCACGCTGACGCTGGGCGAGCCGGAACTCGTCTCGTCGGGCGAGGCGGGCCCGGCGGAGATCGCGCTTGCCGTAGCGCTGGCCCGGCAAAGCCGCCACCCGCTGGCAAGGGCGCTCGCAGCCCATGGGGCCGATATCGCCGCCCCCGCCCTCTCCGATATACACGAAGTGCCCGGCATGGGCATGGAAGCGGTGCTGGACGGGGAAACGGTGCGGCTCGGCAATCGCAACTTCACGGGCACCGCCGGCGAAGCCTCCTCCCATGCCGGCCCCGAACTCTGGCTTGCCAAAGGCCGGGAGACACCGCGACAGTTCCGCTTTGCCGACAGGGCCCGAAGCGACGCCGCCGAAACCATCGACCGGCTGACGCGCGAAGGCTTCGCGATCGAACTCCTGTCCGGCGACCGGGAGGAAGTCGTCCGCGAGCTGGCAGACAAGCTGAACATCGCCGACTGGCGCGCCGAAGCCCGGCCGGACGAAAAGATCGCCCGGCTGGAAGAACTCCGCGCGCAGGGCCGCAAGGTGCTGATGGTAGGCGACGGCCTCAACGATGCGCCCGCGCTGCGGGCGGCGCATGTTTCCATGTCGCCCTCCAGCGCCGCCGATGTGAGCCAGACCGCCGCCGATTTCATTTTCCAGGGCGCGGACCTCAAGCCCATCGTCGAAACGATCCGTATCGCGCGCGGAGCGCGGCGACTGGTCGTGCAGAATTTCGGGCTGGCGCTGGTCTATAATGCCATCGCGGTGCCGCTGGCCGTTGCCGGCTACGTGACCCCGCTCATCGCGGCAATCGCGATGTCCTCCTCGTCGATCACCGTCACGCTCAATGCGGTGCGCCTCAACTGGCGCAGGATCGACTGACACCTGCCAGGGAAGAGATTATGGCTGTCCTGATCTATCTCGTGCCCGCCGCCCTCATTCTGGGCGGACTGGGGCTTGCCGCCTTCCTCTGGTCGCTCAAAAGCGGACAGTATGACGACATGGAAGGGGCCGCCCAGCGCATCCTTTTCGACGATGACGAGATGGAAAACCCGCCGCCGCCGAAAAGAGACGCTGAAAAGAAAGACTGATCGGCCTCAGTTCTTCACCAGTGCGCGATAGGCATGCCATGTGGCGTGGCCCACCAGCGGGAAGGTGAAGATCATGCCGATAAACAGCGTGGCGATGCCGAAGCCCATCGCAAAGGCGATGATCCAGCCCCAGAGCATCATCGGCCAGAAATTCTTCCGAACCGCCTGAAAGCTGGCAAGGACCGCCGTGACGGCGTCCACATCCCGCGCCATGAGAAGCGGCACGGAGATCGCGGAAAGGGCGAAGGTGAAGACCGCCAGCACCGCGCCGACAATGGTGCCCACCACAAGCAGGCTCAGCCCATGCGGCGTCAGCAGCAATGTGGGAATGAAGTCCGGAAGCGGCGGAAACCCGCTATCGCCGAAAAAGAGCGCGAAGAGCAGCGTCGCCACCCGCATCCACACCAGGAACACGCCCATCAGTATGATGCCCATAAAGGCAAGCTGGGCGGGGCTGCGCGTGGAAACGAACAGCACGTCGAAAAGCGCCACATGGCGCCCGCTTTCCATCCGGCGGCTCGCCTCATACATGCCGACGGCCAGCATCGGCCCCACGATCATGAAGCCGGCACCGGCAGCCAGCGCGAGCGAACTCGCATTCAGCCAGAACATCGCCGCGACCAGCGCGGCGGAAATGGCGGAAAATCCGAGCCCGTAGCTCAGGCTGACCAGGGGCGCGCGGCCCATATCCGCCCAGCCGCGCCGAATCCAGATCCATGGATCGTCCGCCCTGATCTTTGCGATTTCGATGGAACCGGATCCACCGCCTGCTTTCTGGCCCTCATGGCTGAGTGCTACGCCCATGGTCGCCTCCTCCCGACAAAACCATACCTCAAGAAAGGATATGTCAATTTGTCGCATGGCGTCCATGGCCTAGATCAACAATCGGCATTCCCGCCTGCCAAAGCTGATCGCGCAAGCGTGATCGCTTGTGTGAGGAAAGGAAGCGCCTGGGGGCCTACATTCAGAAATGAGGCGACCCCGCCGCAAAACCGCAAGAGACAGAAACCCGGGAAGAACGACCATGAAATTACAGACCGCAAAGACCCTCGGCCTCGCCGCCCTGACCTTCATGGCGCTGCTGCTGCTTGCGAGCCTGACCGGGCGCGGCGCGAGCGCGGACGACGCGGCCATGGCGCCGAACCCGGATCAAGGCGCCCATCTGGCGGTCGCCACCTTTGCGGGCGGCTGCTTCTGGTGCATGGAACCGCCCTTCGAAAAACTGGACGGCGTGAAGAAAGTCGTTTCCGGCTATACCGGCGGCGATGTGAAGAACCCGACCTATGAACAGGTGTCCGAAGGCGGCACCGGCCATGCCGAGGCCGTGCAGATCACCTACGATCCCGCCAAGGTCGGCTACAAGAAGCTGCTCTACATCTTCTGGCGCAATACCGACCCGCTGCGGAAGAACGCGCAGTTCTGCGATGTCGGCTATCAGTACCGCACCGCCATCTTCACCCACGGGCCGGAGCAGAAGAAACTCGCCGAGGAAAGCAAGCAGGCGCTGGAAAAGTCCGGCCGTTTCAAAAGGCCCATCCAGACCGAGATCGTGGACGCCCGGCCCTTCTACCCGGCCGAGACCTATCATCAGGATTACTATCTGAAGAATCCGCTCCGCTACAAATTCTACCGCTGGAATTGCGGCCGCGATCAGCGCCTCGACCAGCTCTGGGGCGACGAGGCGCGCGGCGGCGAACCCGCGGAACACTGAGCAAAAAAGGAGGCGACCATGAACAAGACGACACGACGCGGCTTTCTGGCAGGCGTGAGTGGCGCGGCCCTGCTCGGCGCAGGCGCCTGGGCGTGGCGGAGCAGCGCCGACGCAAGCCCCGCGAACAAGGAAGCGTTCGAAATCACGAAAACGCCCGCGGAATGGAAAGCACAGCTCACCAAGCAGCAATATTACGTGCTGCGCGATCACGGAACGGAGCGCTCCTATTCGAGCCCCCTCGACAAGGAAAAGCGCGCCGGTATCTATCACTGCGCCGGCTGCGATCTCGCGCTTTATTCGTCCGAGGCAAAATTCGACAGCGGCACCGGCTGGCCGAGCTTCTACGAGCCCCTGCCCAATGCCATCGGCACCTCGGAGGACAGCTCCTTCTTCATGACACGCACGGAAGTGCATTGCCGCCGCTGCGGCGGCCATCTGGGCCATGTCTTCGACGACGGCCCGCCGCCCACGGGCCTTCGCTACTGCATGAACGGCGTGGCGATGACTTTCGCGCCGGGCGAAACGGCCGAGGACGCCAAGGCGAGCTAACGCGCGCGCAATCGCGCCTGCACCGCGCTTTCCAGCGCACGAAGAAAACGGGAGCGGTCGTCACGGGTGAAGCCGCGGCCGCTCCCTTTCACCTCTCCGGTCTCGCGCAGATCCTTCATCAGGTCGCGCATGGCGAGCGCCATGCCGATGCTGGATGCCGTAAACGGCTTGCCGTCATGCCCGATCGCGGCGGCCTGTTTTTCAAGGCAGCGCGAGGCGAGCGGAATGTCGCCCGTGACGGCAATATCGCCCTCACCGATATGCTCGACGATCCAGTCATCGGCCGCGTCCGGGCCTTCCGGCACCACGACCGGCTTCAGCAGCGGATTGCCGGTCGGTCGCATCCCGCTATTGGAGACGATATGGACGGTGAGGCCGTGGCGCGTCGCCACCCGCTCCACCTCCGCCTTGACGGGGCAAGCATCGGCATCGACGAAAATTTCAGGAAGCCTGTCGGTCATGCTCTTCGCGCAGTTCTGAATCGGAAATCCGCTTCTATCATAATCGGAAGCCGATTAAGTTCCCCCGCCATGACCAAGGAAAGCCCCAAAGCGATCATCATAGGCGGCGGCCCGGCGGGCCTGATGGCCGCCGAGGCGATAGCCGACAGGGCGCCGGGCGCCGCCATCCATGTCTATGACGCCATGCCCTCATTCGGCCGGAAGCTGCTGATGGCGGGGCGCGGCGGGCTCAACCTGACGCACTCCGAAGCCTTCGACGCCTTCCTCGCGCGCTATGGCGAGGCGGCGGACTGGCTCGCCCCCGCCTTGCGCGCCTTCGGACCGAAGGAGGTGATCGCCTGGGCGGAAGGGCTCGGGCAGGAAACCTTTGTCGGCTCCTCGGGCCGCATCTTTCCCAAAAGCTTCAAAGCCTCGCCGCTGCTGCGCGCCTGGCTTCGCCGCCTGGACGGAAAAGGCGTGACGCTACATGTGCGACACCGCTGGACCGGCTGGGACGAACAGGACGCGCTGACCTTCGACACGCCGGAGGGCGAAGTACGTATTGCAGCGGACGCAACCGTGCTGGCGCTAGGCGGGGCGAGCTGGCCGCGCCTCGGCTCACGCGGCGACTGGATCGGCCTGCTGGCGGCGCGGGGCGTGGACCTGCGCCCCTTCCGGCCCGCCAATTGCGGGTTCGAAACGGAATGGTCGACCCATATGCGCGAGCGCTTTGCGGGTATGCCGGTGAAATCCGTCGCGCTCACATTCGGCGAACGACGGATCGAGGGAGAGTTCGTCGTCACGGCGTCAGGCGTCGAGGGCGGCGCTGTCTATGCGCTTTCGCGCTTTCTGCGCGACGAAATCGAACGGGCGGGAGAGACGACGCTTTACCTCGATCTCACACCCGACCGACCGCGGGAAAGGCTCGTCCGCGATCTTTCCCGTCCGCACCACAAGGCATCCCTTGCCAACCACCTACGCAAGGCGGCGGGCATTTCAGGGGTCAAGGCCGCCCTGCTGCGGGAATGCGCGGTAAAGGAGGCTTTTTCCTCTCCCGAAACGCTTGCGGATGCGATCAAGGCCCTGCCCCTGCGGCTCGCAAACCCGACATCCATGGAAAGCGCCATCAGCGTGGCAGGTGGCATTACACAAAACGCGCTGGATGGAGATATGATGCTTAAAGCTCTTCCCGGCACGTTCTGCGCCGGGGAGATGCTCGATTGGGAAGCGCCGACAGGCGGCTATCTGCTGACCGCATGTCTTGCCACCGGCCTGAGGGCGGGCATCGGGGCGAGCCGCCGGGTCGCAGCGCTGATCGCGGTATCGCAAGCCGATCCAACCGGGCCTTGAATATATTATATATCTCTTATATAAGTAACTCATGAAAGGCTGCCGGGCAGCCGGGAGTAGCAAGATGGTCGAAACGGTCGATGCAACCATCATGGAACTTGAGCAAAGCGCAGCGGATGCCGCTCAACTATTGCGCGCCATGTCGAATGAGCGCCGCCTGCTCATCATGTGCCAGATCGCGGACAGGGAACTGTCGGTCGGCCAGATACAGGACCTGATCGGCATCGGCCAGTCGGCCCTGTCGCAGCATCTGGCCGTGTTGCGCGATCTCGGGCTGGTCGAGACGCGGCGCGAAGCGCAGACCATCTACTATCACCTCGCCTCCCCCGCGGCCCTCGCCATTATCAACACACTGGTCGGCATCTTCTGTCCGCCCGGCGTGAAGAAATAAGGAACGAACAATGTCTTTGAAGCCCGTTGACGTGAAGACCGTGGAGAAATGGCTCGCCGATGGCGATTGCGTGCTGGTGGATATTCGCGAACCGAACGAGACCGCCGCGGAACGCATTCCCGGCGCCAAACTCGTCCCGCTGTCCGGCATCGGTAACGACCCGATCGCCGATCTCGGCGACAAGCCGGTCGTGTTCCACTGCAAGGGCGGCATGCGGACCCAGAAATTCGAAAACCAGCTTTCGGGCTGCGCCGGCGGCTGCGAAGGCTTCTATCTGGAAGGCGGCATCGAAGCCTGGAAGAAAGCCGGTCACAAGGTCGAAAGTTGATCGAAGCGCCGACATTGCGGCAAAGGATCCGGGGAGCGCTCTTTTCAAGAGCGCTCCCTTTTTCGCATCGACCGCCATGGCACGTTTGCGGTTGTGCCCGTCACAATGTCAAAGCACACTTGCCTTTCGGACTTTGACTGAACGCAGCGCAACCGCGGGAGAATAGCTTGTCTGTACGCCTCACATTCGGTCTGGCCGCCCTTGGCGCAACAGCCGCCGGCGCCCTCGTCTTCGGCCCCGTCATCGCCCCCGCCCTGCTGCGCGCCGCCAAACCGGCGGCCAAGACCGCAACCAAGACGGCGGTCATTCTCGCCGAACGCGCGGGCGAGAGCTTCGCCGAATTCATGGAAATCGTCGAAGACGCCTATGCCGAGGCGGAAGCCGAACTCGCCGAAAGCCGCAACCCGTCCGGCGAGGGCTGATATGCCCGCGAAGAAAGAGGACGGCCCGGAAAAGAAGACTGGCAAGAAGACAGCCGCCAAAAGCGCGACGACGCGCAAACCCGCCACGAAGCGCCGTGCGACGAAACGCACCGCCCCGCCGCCGCCATCCGCAAATCTCGAACATCTGACGCAAGAGCGTGCCCGCATCCGCGTGCCCGCCTTACGGCGCCAACGCGAGGCCCTTGAGAAGCTCGCCCATGCGATGATCGATCTGCCGGGCGTCTATTCGGTCGAGGCCAATCCGCTGACGGCGGGCCTTCTCATCCGGTATCAGGGCGATTTCGGCGAGATCGGCAAGGGCGCCATCGAGGCGGGGCTATTCGTTCTGGAAGAGCCTGGACCGGCCCCCGACGCCATGACGGGTTTGCGCGAACGGATGCGTGATGTCGAGACGATGCTCCGTCGCAATTCGTCGGGCTCGTTCGATGTGAACACCGCCATGTTTCTCTTTTTCTCTCTGGTCGCGGTGGTGCAGCTCGCGCGCGGGCGCATCGCCATGCCTGCCTTCTCCGCCCTCTGGTACGCACTGAACTCTCTTCGCTCGGCATCCTTCGAAGGCGAGACCGACAAGGGCGCGCCGGGGGAATAGCTTCCGGCGTCATTGCGGGGTCAGGAGACGGGGTGCGACGCGGCATCCTTCATCGTGCGCCGCGCCAGCAGATATTCATTGCCCGCGAACGAGGCGAGCATGCCGCCGCCAATGACGAGCCCGTCGGAAATCCCGATCGGCGCGAGACCCAGCAGGCGGCGGAGCGGCGGCCAGGCCAGCGGCAGCACCTGAAGCGCGCCCGCAGCCGCGAGCGTGCCGTTCAGATATTTGTTGCCGAACAGCTCGCCGCCGGTGAGCCCGTGGAAACGGTCGTGCCGGCAGGAAAGCGCATGAAGAAGCTGAGCGCCGACCAGTGTGGAAAAGGTCAGGCTGCGCGTGCGCGGCCCTGGCCCGTAACGCAGCAATCCATATCCATGCGCGGCAAGCGCGGAGGCGGAAATAATCCCCGCCTCGCTTGCCAGCATCTTGTAATAGTCCGGCGTGAACATCGGCGCGTCGGGATCGCGCGGCGGCACGGACATGATGCCCTGTTCCGGCTCTTCCAGCGCAAGACCCAGCGCGGGCAGCACATCCGTCACCAGATTGATCCAGAACATCTCCATGGGCGATTCGAGCTGGTCGCCCGGTGACATCGTTTCCGCCGCGATCACCGCGATCTCCGAAAGGTTCGTCGCCAGCAGGAAATGGATTGCCTTGCGGATATTCGCATAGGTCGCACGCCCCTGCGCGATGCCCGCGCCGAGCGTGGTGAGATCGTCATCGCGAATGACGACATCGGCGACATCCTGCGCCGACTGCGCGCCGCCCTGCCCCATGGCGATCCCGACATCGGCGGCCCGAAGCGCCGGGCCGTCATTGATGCCGTCGCCCGTCATGCCGACACGCATGCCCGTTTCCTGAAGCGCCCGGATGATTTCCAGCTTTCGGGCCGGGCTTACCCGCGCAAACACATTGCCGCTCGCGATCGTCCTTCGGAACTCTTCCGGCGAAAGGCTGTCGAGCTTCGCCGCATCGACGACCACCGGCGCCGCGTCGCCCGCCAGGCCGACTTCGCGCGCAATGGCATGGGCTGTCGCCGGCTGGTCGCCCGTAATCATCACGGTACGGATACCCGCCTTGTGGAACTCGGCCATCAGATCGGCCATGCCGCCCCGCAACGGATCCTTCATTGCCACAAGACCGAGCCAAATGAGGTCTTTCGGATCGTCCGGATCGTTCCCCGGGTCATGACTATAGGCAAGCCCGAGCACGCGCAGGCCTTCGCCGCCGAGCCTTTCATTCTCCGCAACGATCCGCGCCCGCGCCGCGTCGTCGATCACGCCGAGAACGCCATCCACTTCCATGACACGGCAGTGCTGCAACACCTGATCGGGACTGCCCTTCACCGCCAGAGAGATCTTTTCTTCCGAAATGCGATGATGGCGCGAGACCATGAATTTGCGCCGCTCGGTGCGATAGACGATACGATCCGCGGGATTGTCGTCGCGAACCGCGGCGACATCGACACCGCCGCGCGCGGCAAGGTCGACAAGCGCCACTTCCGTGGGCGATCCGTGAAACAGGGGACCGTTCCCGTTCTGCTCGATCCTGACCTCCGAACAGAGCGCCGCGACTTCCAGAAACTTCTTCATTTCATGGCGTGTGAGATCGGCATGACCGTCTTCCGTGCCGAACCCGTCCACTCCCAGATGAACCGTCTCCGCTCCCACAAGCAGGCTTTCCACCGTCATCTTGTTCTGGGTGAGCGTGCCCGTCTTGTCGAAACAGAGCACGTTGAGGGAACCGAGCCCTTCGACCGCTTCCAGACGGCGCACCAGCACATTCTTCTTTTTCAGTTCCCCGAGGCCGAGCGCCAGCGTGCTGGTGGCGATGGCAGGCAGGCCCTCGGGCACCGCGGCGACCGCCAGCGCGACCGCGCTTTTGAGCATCGGCATGGTGCCGAGACCGCGCGCCACGCCCAGCGCGAAGACGCCGCCGCACACGCCGAGCGAGAGATAGACGAGATGCCGCCCCATCCGCTCCAGCTCGCGCTCGATGGGGGTCTGGGGCGGGCGCGCCTCACCGGTCAGCGCCTGGATACGTCCGATTTCCGTTTCGACGCCTGTCGCCATGACGACGGCAAGCCCGCTGCCGCCATCGACGATGGTGCCGCGAAAAATACAATTGGCGCGCTCGCCGAGCGGCGCGTCGCGGTCGTCCAGCGTCCCCGCATGTTTGGGCACGGGCACGCTTTCGCCCGTCAGCGAGGATTCGTCCACCGTCAACCCGATCGCCTCGATGATGCGCGCATCGGCCTCGATAAAGGCGCCAGGTGTGAGCACCACAATATCGCCGGGCACGACCTCGCGAGAGGCGATGTCGCGCACCGCGCCTTCGCGCCGGACAAGCACGCGATGTTCGCCATGGCCGGTAATGTCGCGGATCGTCTTTTCCGCGCCCGACTCCATCGCATAACCGACGCCGCCATTGGCCCCGACGACGCCCAGCGTCACCAGCGCATCGAGCGGACTGCCGGTTGCAAACGACATGATCGCGGAACCGCCCAGCATGGCGACGGGCAGGCTCTTGAACTGATCGAGGAAGAGCGCGAGATCCGAGCGCGGCTCGCCGACAGGCAATTCATTGGGGCCTTGCTCGCGCAGGCGCGACGCGGCCTCTTCCACGCCCAGCCCTTCGCGGCGGGCGGCGACGGCGGCAAGCGCTTCTTCCAGAGGAACGGCATGCCAGCCTTCCGCGACACGGGGCGCGGAGGCCGGTGACGGCTCATGCGTGCCCGGCACCGGCTTTTTCCGGCCCGGCTTGTTCTGTCGGGGAGATACCGGATCTTTCGCGACGCCCGGCGCCATGGCTTTGCCGTCGAGCAGCCCGTCGATACGCCAGGCCATCTCCTCATGGCTCAGCGCCCGGTCGAACTCCACCAGCAGATTGCCCGTCCTCAGGTCGATACGGGCGCGCGTCACCTGCGGATCGCCCGCCAGCCCGTGTTCCAGCTTTGCCCGCGTGACGGCGGAGCGGTAAAGGCCGTCCACAGAGTACCGCGCGCGCCCCGGCACCGCGCCATGGCGCAGGCCCACACGCGCAGGAAAGAGCGGGATATCGGACGGCGGCACCCCACCGGACTTTTTACGAACACTCATAGGCAGCAGTATCGACAGAGGGATGACGGTTTTATGTTCGCCGCCTCCCCTGGCAGGAAACCGGCGTCCGGCCCCGAGCATATCCCTAGCCGGGGCTTCCACCCACATCGATCAGCGCAAAAGGCATCGTCGCCTCGGCCGAAACTGCCGGAAAGCCTCCCTGAGAGAGGGCAGCCCCCGTCGCCTTGCCGGAAAGCCTTGGTGTTGCCGGGCCCCTCTGGCAGACTTGGGGCCCGGAGGAATACAGGGAAACAAAAAGGTGAAAACCGTTCCCGCAAAGATGCGCCACCTCGCTGCCGCCGCTCTGGCGCTGGCAGGGCTCGTTCTGTGGGCGGCAGCCCCCGGCGCGGCCGAGCGGCAGGAGCAGCGAAGCGGCATCGCCGCCCTTTCCGACATTACCGGCGCCATCGGCCCCGCCACGGTGAAGCAGATTGGCGAGGCCATCGAAACCGCGGAAGCGGAGCGCGCGGACATCCTCATCCTGCGCATCAACACGCCGGGCGGTCTGGTCGATTCCACGCGGGACATCATCTCGCTCATCACCACCGCCGACATCCCCGTCATCGGTTATGTTGCGCCCGCAGGCGCCCATGCGGCCAGCGCCGGCACCTACATCATGTATGCGACCAGCCTCGCCGCCATGGCGCCGGGCAGCAATCTCGGCGCCGCAACGCCCGTTCAGATGGGCGGCGGCGGCCTGCCGGGGCTGGGAGAAGATGACAAGACGCCCGAGACGAAAGATGCCGATGGCGGCAAGGCACCGTCCGGCGGCACGGCGATGGAACACAAGATCGTCAATGATGCCGTCGCGCTCATTCGCGGCCTCGCCGAACTGCACGGCCGTAACGCCGAGTGGGCGGAAGAAGCCGTGCGCGACGGCGCGAGCCTGACGGCCAGCGACGCCGTGAAACAGAATGTCGTCGAGCTACTCGCGGGCAATATCGGCGAGTTGCTGGAAAAGGCCGACGGGCGCGAAGTGGTGACGGGCGCGGGCAAGGTGACGCTTGAAACCAAAGGGCTCATCGTGCGGACCATCGAGCCGAGTTTCCTGACGAAGCTGCTCTCCCTCATCAGCCACCCCAATGTTGCCTTCGTGCTGATGATGATCGGTATTTACGGCCTGATCTTCGAGTTTTCCAATCCGGGCAGCTTCGGCCCCGGCATCATCGGCTCGATCTGCCTCGTGCTGGGCTTTTATGCGCTGAACCAGCTGCCGCTCGACTATGCGGGGCTTGCGCTCATCGCGCTCGGCATCGGGCTGATGGTGGCCGAAGCCGTAACGCCCACATTCGGCGCGCTGGGACTTGGCGGGCTTGTCGCCTTCGTCATCGGCGCCACCATGCTGGTGGACAGCGACGCACCGGAGTTCCAGCTTTCATGGTCGGTCATCGCCATCACCACCATCGTGACCGGCCTCCTGCTCATCCTGCTGCTCGGCTATGTCTGGCGCGAACAGCGCCGCCGCGTCACCACGGGCCGCGAGGGCATGACGGGCGTCAAGGCGCGCATCGTCGAATGGCGCGAGGGCGAGGGATATGTTCTCGCCCAGAGCGAACGCTGGCACGCGCGCGGCCCGCGCGACCTCAAGCCCGGCGACGAAGTCGCCGTGACCGGCCTCGACGGCCTCACCCTCATTCTCGGCGACCCGCAAGGTTAGGAGCCCCCCATGAACTTCGCATTCATCGCCTTCATCCTTTTTGCCTTGGTGATCTTCCTCGCCTCGGCGATCCGCATCCTGCGCGAATATGAGCGCGGCGTCGTCTTCACGCTCGGACGCTATACGCGCGTCGCCGGCCCCGGCTTCATGATCCTGATCCCCGTCATCCAGCAAATGGTGCGGACCGACCTGCGCACCTTCGTGGTGGACGTACCGAGCCAGGATGTGATCTCGCGCGACAACGTGTCGGTGAAGGTGAACGCGGTCCTCTATTACCGCATCCTGGAGCCGAACAAGGCGATCCTGAATGTCGAGGATTACATGGCGGCGGTCAGCCAGCTTGCCCAGACCACGCTGCGCTCCGTGCTCGGCAAACACGAGCTCGACGAAATGCTCGCCGAACGCGACAAGCTCAATGCCGATGTGCAGGCGATCCTCGACGAACAGACCGACGCCTGGGGCATCAAGGTCGCCAATGTCGAGATCAAGCATGTCGATATCGACGAGAGCATGATCCGCGCCATCGCCCGCCAGGCCGAAGCCGAACGCTATCGCCGCGCCAAGATCATCAATGCGGAAGGCGAACAGCAAGCCGCCGAGAAGCTCGTCGAGGCAGGCCGCCAGCTCGCAACCGAGCCCGCCGCAATGCAGCTTCGCTATTTCGCCGCGCTGCACGACATCGCAGGCGACAAGACCAACACCATCATGTTCCCGCTGCCGATGGACCTTCTGTCGTCACTGAAACCGGCGGACAAGGCCTGATGCAAAGCTGACGCTGCGTTGACCGATAGCCGGGCGCTCATGTACACAGAGTCACATATGAGCGCATAGCCGGCCCGCGCCGCCTGCACGCTCCAGCCGGGAAATATCGACTTGTCACGCTGGCCGGAGAAAGGCCCGCAAGTCGACCGTCATAGTCTTTTTGAATGTCATGGTGTGGAAATGATCACGGCAAAACTTCCCGGCATTTTCCGGCATGACGAAGTCGGCGACTTGATTCGTCTCGGACGGGATTATGATGGCGGCTATGTCATATGCGGAAAGGATGTTCAGGAAGCGGATTTTCTGATCGGTCTGGGCATCAATGACGACTGGTCCTTTGAAACCGACTTTACACAGAAGAATGATGTTCCCGTTCTCGCATATGACGGATCAATCAACGGTCGCCAGTTTCTGTGGCGAGCGATCAAGGAACTTCGCCGGGTCGTCGACAAACCGTCACTGACAAAAAGAGCGTGGAAGACATACTTCTCTTACACGAACTTCTTTAAAGGGCACCGTCGGCATATCGAGAAATTCGTTGGCCGGGAGAAGGGCGAGCATCAGGTTTCCATCAAGGAAATTTTCGACAGCACCGCCTCGCAGAAAATATTTCTCAAAATAGATATTGAAGGAAGCGAGTACGAGATACTCGACGAGATACTGGACGTTCAAAACAGAATAACGGGAATGGCCATCGAGTTTCACGATTGCGGTCAGCATCTGGAGGAAATCGGCTCGTTCCTGGAAAGGCTGAACCTCCAGATCGTACATATCCACGCGAACAATTATTCTCCGCTGGATGCATCGCTTTTGCCCGCCGCGCTCGAAATCAGTTTCAGTGCCGATCCCGGTCCGTCAAAGGGGGCCTGCCGCTATCCACGTGCGCTGGATAGGCCGAACAAGGCTTCCGGCGACGAGATTTGCTTGTCCTTCGAAGGGGGATAAGGTTTCAACCTCAAGGCTGATAACAGGCGCCAAGAGTGCAGAAAATGAATCAGGCTAGCGGCTTTCCCGGGCACAAGACGATGGCCGAGAGCGTTTTTCTCTGCGTTGGGCTGGTAAGGAATGGCGCCAAAAGCATAAGGCGCGAAGTCGAGAGGCTCAGCGACGCGCTTGGGGGCAGCAAGGCGCTGCATTTTCTGTTCATCGAATCCGACAGCGATGACGACACGGTCGTTGAACTCGAAAAGATCTCCGGGACGTTCGAAAATCTCAGATATGTGAGCCTGGGCAGGTTGAGAGACGAACAGCCCAAGCGAACGGCGCGGCTGGCCCATTGCCGAAATGTCTATGTAAAGGAAATCCGCGAAAACTCGATCTATCTGGATGTCGATTATGTCGTCGTCGCGGACATGGATGGGCTGAACACGAAAATTTCCGCGGAGGGAGTTGAGAGCTGCTGGACGCATGACGAATGGGATGCGTGTTTTGCGAACCCGGACGGACCCTATTACGACATATGGGCCTTACGGCACCCCGACTGGTCGCCAAACGATTGTTGGGCGCAGTATGATTTTCTGAACAAATATTCAAAGCGCAGGGAGAGAAATCTTTTTGCCAGCGTACATGCCCGAATGATCACCATTCCGAAGAATGCCGACTGGATTGAAGTCGATTCGGCCTTTGGCGGGCTGGCTATCTACAAAAGGGCCCTTTTCGAAGACGCAGAATATATCGGCCTGGACGCTGCCGGAGACGAAATCTGCGAACATGTCACTCTCCACAACCAGGTCGTAGGGAGGGGCGCCCGTCTGTTCATCAATCCGGCCTTCATAAACGCCGGTCGCAACGGTCACACACGGGAATTATTCTTTATCCGGAAGATAAGACGAAAAATAAAACATGCGAAGAAACGCATGAGAGAGCGCGCCTCACGCAACCGATGAAGCGCTGGAACGACTTGCGTATTTCCGATGCCGCCGGGTGAGGTCGAGGAATTGCGCCCCGCGGTCGCCCGCCGCCTATGGCGCGCTTGCCATGCGCGTGGCCGAACTGGAGCGGAAATTCGAAACGGACGGGAGCAAGGAGCAGGCGCCCTGAAGAGCGGTCCTCGAAAGTCTGGCGGAGAGGGAGGGATTCGAACCCCCGATAGAGTTACCCCTATACCGCATTTCGAGTGCGGCGCTTTCAACCACTCAGCCACCTCTCCAGACGCAGCTGCGGATGTGACGAAACCGCCACGATCCGGGAAACGGCGCGGAATGTAGACCGGGGATGCCCTGCCGCACAACCCCGCATTGCACTATCGTTACATGCCTGCGGACATGCCTGTGGAGATGGCGTCCGGCCTGCTACACTGGCGCCCATGGCGGAGGGGCGGATGGACAGGAACGACAACGCAGCTGAAAACCCGAAAGGGACGAACAAGGCCCGTGTGGCCGCGGCCTGGGCCGTCCACGCCTTTACCGCGTCGGGCGTCATCGCCGCGCTGCTGGCCATTGCCGCCCTCATCGCGGGCGATCCGCGTATGACGCTGATCTGGCTCGGCGTCTCCCTCCTCATCGACGGCTTCGACGGCCCGATGGCGCGCAAGCTGCGCGTCACCGAGTTCGCGCCGCGCTTCGACGGGGCGATTCTCGACCATGTGATCGATTACCTGACCTATGCGGTGATCCCCGCCCTCATGATCTATCGCTTCGGCCTGGTGCCGCCGGGCTGGGAGATCCCCGCCGCCGGCTGGATCATGACGAGTGCGCTCTATTGCTTCGGCAACCGCGAAATGAAGACCTGGGACAATTATTTCTCCGGCTTCCCCGCGACCTGGAACCTCGTCGTGCTCTGTTTCTGGCTGGCCGCGACGGGCCCCTGGACCAATCTCGTCATCATCGCCCTTCTGGGGCTCCTCACCTTCATCCCGGCGAAGTTCGTCCATCCCTTCCGGGTGGCGATGTTGAGGCCCCTGACGCTGGCCGTGACGGCGCTCTGGGCCGCGCTCACCCTATGGCTGGTGGCCGCGACCCCCGCCGCCACGGCGCCGGCCAACGCGTTTCCCGGGGTTTTCGGCCTCTGGACGGCGGCCTCCCTCTATTTTCTGGGGCTCTGCGCCTGGCGGACGGCAAGCCCGCTCTGGGGTCGACGGGACCGGTAACCCGCTCCGGGCGGGATTTCCCGGCCAACCGGGCCGGATTCAGCCCGTCTTCGGGTTGACACATAAGGGCCGGCCTGTATATTCCCCGCCAATTCGGCCCGGGACGCTCCTTGAGCGCCTGCCCGGCCTTTTTCGTTTACATGGTGGTATTCCGATGTTCGCAGTCATCCGGACCGGCGGCAAACAGTATAAAGTCGCAAAAGACGACGTCCTGCAGGTCGAAAAGCTCGATGCCGAGCCCGGCGCCACGGTCGAACTGGCCGAGGTCCTGATGGTTGGCGGCGAAGGCGAGACCAAGCTGGGCTCCCCGCTTGTGGACGGTGCCAAGGTCACCGCCGAGGTGGTCGAGCAGGCCCGCGGTCCCAAGATCACGATTTTCAAGAAGCGCCGCCGTCAGAACTCGCGCCGCAAGAACGGCCATCGTCAGGACCTCACCGTCCTGAAGATCACCGGCATCGCCGGCTGAACGGCAGCAAGGAGCAGACACAATGGCTCATAAAAAGGCAGGCGGTTCATCCCGCAACGGTCGCGACAGTGCCGGCCGTCGTCTCGGCGTCAAGAAGTTCGGCGGCGAGCAGGTCATTCCCGGCAACATCATCATCCGCCAGCGTGGCACGCAGTGGCACCCGGGTGAGAATGTCGGCATGGGCAAGGACCACACGATTTTCGCGAAGTCCGAAGGCGTCGTCGCCTTCCGCACCCGCAAGGGTGGCCGCGCCTATGTGTCCGTCGTACCGGCGGACATGCCGAAAGCGGCTGACTGACAAGGGCGAGGATGCCACCTCGCCGGTGGCGTCCATCCAGGGTTTCAAAGAGGGAGATGGGTCGCCATCTCCCTTTTTCTATGCGCTCTCCCCGGCGGGGAGCGGAGGAGGAGAAACCCGATGCTGGAACAGTTGAAGACGGAACGGCTCATCTTGCGGCCCATGGGCGAGAGCGACGTGGAAAGACTCGCGGAACTCGCCAACAATTGGGACGTGGCCCGGATGCTCACGCGCATGCCCTTCCCCTATACACGGGCAATGGCTCGGGACTGGATCGCCAGACAGGCGACGGATCGCGCCGAGGGCGCCGAATTCGTCTATGCGATCACGCATGAGGACGGCTTCATCGGCACCTGCGGCGTTCAGGCCCATGCCGACGGCACGAACGAGATCGGCTACTGGGTCGGCGAACCGTTCTGGAATAAGGGGTACGCGACAGAAGCGACGCACGCCGTGCTGAACGAAGCCGCCGCCCGTTTCGGCGCCGGGACGCTGATTTCCGGCCATTTCGCCGACAATCACGCCTCGGGCCGTGTACTGACCAAGCTGGGCTTCCGCTATACTGGCGAAGAAAAACGCTGGTCGCTGGCCCGCAACGAGCATGTCCATGCGCTGCGCATGGTCCTCAAGCAAGAGGCAAAGGTCGGCCGGAACGCCGCCTAGAGCGGTTCAGCGCCTCCCGGGAGGCGCTGCCCGCCCCGGATTTTTATTTTTCGCAATTCCAGGCGGAAAACCGGTATCCACTTTTCCTGGAATTGCTCCGAAGGCACAAAGATGAAGTTTCTCGATCAAGCCCGTGTCTTTATCCGCTCCGGCGACGGCGGGGCGGGCTCCGTCAGCTTCCGGCGCGAGAAGTTCATCGAATATGGCGGCCCGGACGGCGGCGACGGCGGCAAGGGCGGCGATGTGGTGGTCGAATGCGTCGACGGCCTCAACACGCTAATCGATTACCGCTACCGCCAGCACTTCAAGGGCAAGACCGGCATGCACGGCATGGGGCGCAACCGCACCGGCCATCGCGGCGCCGATGTGGTGCTGAAAGTGCCCGTCGGCACGCAGGTCTTCGAGGAAGACGGCGAAACGCTGATCGCCGACCTGACGAAAGTCGGCCAGCGCATCGTCATCGCGCGCGGCGGCAATGGCGGCTTCGGCAATGCCTATTTCAAAAGCTCGGTGAACCAGGCCCCCCGCCGCGCCAATCCCGGCCAGGAAGGCATCGAAAAGACGATTATCCTGCGGCTGAAGCTCATCGCCGATGCCGGGCTCGTCGGCCTGCCCAATGCGGGCAAATCGACCTTCCTTGCCGCGGTAAGCGCGGCCAAGCCGAAGATCGCCGATTATCCCTTCACCACCATCCACCCCAATCTCGGTGTGGTGAGGGTGGAGGCGCGCAGCTTCGTGCTGGCCGACATTCCCGGCCTCATCGAGGGTGCGCATGAAGGCGTGGGGCTCGGCGACCGGTTTCTGGGCCATGTGGAGCGCTGCGGCGCGCTGATCCACCTCGTGGACGGGACCAGCGACGACGTGGCGGAGGCCTATCGCGTCATCCGCGAGGAACTCGACGCCTATGGCGCAGGCCTGACGGAGAAACCCGAAATCCTCTGCCTCAACAAGGCCGACGCCCTGCTGCCCGAAGACCGCGAGGAAAAGCGCAAAGCTCTTGAAGAGGCAAGCGGCAGCAAGGTCCAGATCATTTCCGGCGTGTCCGGCGAGGGCGTCGACAAGATCCTGCACATGGTCGCCGACCTGGTGGACGCGGCCCGCGCGGCGGAAAAGGCCGAACGGGAAGCCGCAAATGCCAGCGGCGAAGACGAGGGGTGGCATCCTTGATCGCACGACGCCTCGAAACCGCCCAGCGCGTCGTGGTGAAGATCGGCTCCTCGCTCCTCACCGAAAGCACGACCGGCAAGCTGAACCGGAAATGGCTGGCAGCGCTGATCGACGATCTCGCCGCCATGCGCCATGCGGGACAGGAAGTGCTGATCGTCTCGTCGGGCTCCATCGCACTCGGCCGCCACGCACTGAAACTGCCCTCCGGCAAGCTTAAACTGGAGGAAAGCCAGGCCGCCGCCGCGGTCGGGCAGATCTCGCTCGCCCATGCCTATCAGGAAATTCTCTCCGGTCACGGATTGTCCTGCGCCCAGATCCTGCTCACGCTGAGCGAGACGGAAGAACGCCGCCGCTATCTGAATGCGCGCTCCACCATGAACACGCTTCTGCGCATGGGCGCGGTGCCCGTCGTCAATGAAAACGACACAGTGGCGACCACCGAAATCCGCTATGGCGACAATGACCGCCTCGCCGCCCGCGTCGCCGCCATGATCTCCGCCGACCTGCTCATCCTGCTGTCGGATGTGGACGGGCTTTACACCGCGCAGCCCGGCACACCGGGCGCGGACCATATCGCCGAAGTGCCCGCCATCACGCCCGACATCGAAGCCATGGCCGGCGACGCGGCAAGCGAGTTTTCCCGCGGCGGCATGA
This sequence comes from Parvibaculum sp., assembly GCF_002684405.1. GTDB lineage: Bacteria > Pseudomonadota > Alphaproteobacteria > Parvibaculales > Parvibaculaceae > Parvibaculum. The sequence continues at coordinate 25,345 of NZ_NYVD01000137.1, forward strand.
AAACGAAAGTCGCCGCCGCCCGCATCGCCACCGAGGGCGGCAGCCATATGCTGATCGCCAATGGCCGCATGGACCATCCCTTGCGCACCCTGCGTGAAGGAAAAGCGCGCTGCACCTGGTTTGCCGCCCATGCCAGCCCCCGCGCCGCCCGCAAACGCTGGATCTCCGGCACGCTGAAGGCGCTTGGCAGCCTCGTCATCGACGACGGCGCCGTGGCCGCGCTGGAACGCGGGCGCAGCCTTCTCCCGGCGGGCATTACCCGCATCGAAGGCGAGTTCGACCGGGGCGACGCCGTGAGCGTTTGCGACAACGCCGGTCATGAAATCGCCGTCGGCCTCAGCGCCTATTCCAGCCGCGATGCGCGCGAAATCATCGGCCATTCGAGCCATGAGATCGAAGAGTTGCTGGGCTATTCGGGCCGCGCGGAAATGATCCATCGCGACGATCTGGTGCTGAAACGTCCGGGAAGCACGGATTAGCCGATTTGGCCACCCGCCCGCTCTGCGTTAGTTTGACGGGCCGATTGAGATGAAAACCAACGGGTTCAAAGGTTTAGAGCCGTGACGATCGTGAAGATGAAAGGCGACCACGCCGACATTCCCGCCCTGATGACCGGTATCGGCGAGCGCGCGCGCGAAGCCGCCCGCACCCTTGCCCGTGCAACGACCAAGCAGAAGGATGCCGCGCTTCTTTCCGCCGCCATGTGCATTCGCGCCAATGCGGGCGACATTCTGGAAGCCAACGCCGCCGACCTGAAGGCCGCCGAGGATCGTGGCCTCTCCGGCGCGCTGGTGGACCGGCTAACCCTGACCGACGAGCGCGTGGAAGCCATCGCCAAGGCGCTGGAAGACATCGCCGCCCTGCACGACCCGGTTGGCACGACGATTGCCGAATGGGACCGGCCCAACGGGCTTCACATCCAGCGCATCCGCACCCCGCTCGGCGTTATCGGCATCATCTATGAAAGCCGCCCCAATGTGACGGCGGATGCCGGCGCGCTCGCCATGAAGGCGGGCAATGCCGCCATCCTGCGCGGCGGCTCCGAAGCGGTGCGCTCTAACCACGCCATCCACGCCTCGCTTGTCGAAGGCTTGCAGGCCGCCGGCCTGCCCGAAGACGCCATCCAGCTCGTCCCCGTGCAGGATCGCGACTGCGTGGGCGAAATGCTGCGCGGCCTCAACGGTAATATCGACGTCATCGTGCCGCGCGGCGGCAAGAGCCTCGTCGCCCGCGTGCAGGAAGAGGCGCGCGTGCCCGTCTTCGCGCATCTGGAAGGCATCTGCCATGTCTATGTCGACCGCGACGCGGAGCTCGACATGGCAATCAACATCGTGCTGAACGCCAAGCTGCGCCGTACCGGCATTTGCGGCGCGGCGGAAACGCTGCTGGTGGACCGCGCCTGCGCGGACACCCATCTGGCGCCCATCGTGGAGGCACTGATCGCGGAAGGCTGCGAAGTGCGCGTCGACGGCGAAATCCACCTCGCCGCCAAACAGCTGAAGCCCGCCACGGAAGCGGACTGGTCCACCGAATATCTCGACAACATCATTTCGGTGAAGCTGGTGGACGGCGTCAAAGGCGCCATCGACCATATCGAGCGCTATGGCTCGCATCACACCGAATGCATCGTGACGAACAATGCCGAGACGGCAGGGCGTTTCTTCCACGATATCGACAGCGCCATCCTGCTGCACAACGCCTCGACGCAATTCGCCGATGGCGGCGAGTTCGGCATGGGCGCGGAAATCGGCATCGCGACGGGCCGCTTCCATGCGCGCGGCCCCGTGGGGCTCGAACAGCTCACCAGCTTCAAATATCTGGTGCGCGGCGACGGCCAGACCCGGCCCTGATCGCAGATGACAAGCGAGATCACCCCGCCCGGCGCAGGCGACGACAGGCGAAACGAAATGCTGACGCCGGGCCTGCGCGTCGGGCTGCTGGGCGGCTCCTTCAACCCCGCCCATGAGGCGCATCTGCTGGTCTCGCGCATGGCGATGCGCGCCCTCGGCCTCGACCGCATCTGGTGGCTGGTCTCGCCCGGCAACCCGCTGAAACCCGAAATGGGCATGGCGCCGCTCGCCGAGCGCCTGGCCTCCGCGCGCGCCATGGCGCACGATCCGCGCATCTGCGTCACCGATATCGAACGCCGCCTGGAAACCCGCTACACGGTCGATACCATCGCCTCGCTCGTCACCCTCCACCCGGATGTGCATTTCGTCTGGCTGATGGGCGCCGACAACATGATCCAGCTGCCGCGCTGGTACCGCTGGAAAGAGCTGACGCGCATGATCCCTATCGCGATCTATCCGCGACCCGGCTATACGCTGAAGGCCCGCCTCTCGCCCGCGGCGCAGGCGCTGCGGCAGGCGACCCTCGATACCGGCGATGCCCGCCGCCTCGCCACGGCGCAGCCCCCCGCGCTCTGCTTTCTGGAGGGGCCGGTCAGCTCGCTGTCGGCCACGCAAATTCGCGAAAGCGAAGGCTGGCCCATCACCGCCCGAAAAAGGGACGTTTCGCGGGAAACGGCTGAATGACCGGGCCGAACA
>NZ_NYVD01000138.1 GCF_002684405.1 Parvibaculum sp.
AAGACGTGGATACCCCGCATAAAGCGGGGCATGACTCAGAAGACATAGCCCTTTGACTTCCCCTCGGGCGACGCCGCATTATGCGGCATCCGCCCACACCTGCTCATTCGAGGAGCGCTCCCATGTCGAGCCTTAGCAACGCCGCCGTTCGCGATATCGAAACGGTCATCCATCCCTATACCAATCTCGAAACCTTCCGCGAGACGGGGCCGATGATCCTCGAGCGCGGCGAGGGCATCTATGTCTATGACAGTCATGGCAAGAAATATATCGAGGGCATGGCCGGGCTCTGGTGCACCTCGCTCGGCTATAACGAGAAGGAACTCATCGACGCGGCGACCGAGCAGCTCGAGCGGCTGCCCTTCACCCATGTCTTCGGCGGCAAGAGCCATGAGCGCGCGGCGGAACTGGCCGAGAAGCTGAAAGCCATCGCGCCGCATCCCGCCTCCAAGGTGCTGTTCTGCGGTTCGGGCTCGGAAGCGAACGACCAGCAGGTGAAGCTCGTCTGGTACTACAACAATGCCCGCGGCAAGCCGGAGAAGAAGAAATTCATCTCGCGCATCCGCGCCTATCACGGCGTGACGGTCGCCTCCGCCTCGCTGACGGGCCTGCCCGCCAACCATCGCGATTTCGACCTGCCCATCGAGGGCGTGCTCCACACCGACTGCCCGCATTACTACCGCTATGCGGAGCCGGGCGAGACGGAAGACGAGTTCACCACGCGTCTGGCGAAAAACCTCGAAGACCTCATCATCAAGGAAGGCCCGGACACGGTCGCCGCCTTCATCGCCGAGCCCATCATGGGCGCGGGCGGCGTCATCATGCCGCCGGACGGCTATTTCGAGAAAATCCAGGCCGTGCTGCAGAAATACGATGTCTATTTCATTGCCGACGAAGTGATCTGCGGCTTCGGGCGCACGGGCAACATGTTCGGCTCTGAAACCTTCAACATGAAGCCGGACAGCATTTCGGTCGCCAAGGCGCTCTCTTCCGCCTATGTGCCCATCGGCGCCGTCACGGTCGGCGAAGACATGTATCAGGCGATGCTGGACGAAAGCCGCAAGATCGGCACGTTCGGCCACGGCTTCACCTATACCGCGCATCCGCTGGCCGCCGCCGTCGCCTCCAAGACGCTCGACATCTATCAGGAGCGCAACATCGTCGGCCATGTGCGTTCGCTGCAGCCGACATTCGAAGGCCATGCGCATCGCCTCGCGGAACATCCGCTGGTCGGCCATGTCCGCGCCAAGGGGCTTATCGGCGCGCTGGAACTCGTCGCCCACAAGGACTCGAAAGAGAGCTTCGAGCCGGGTGCCGGTATCGGTGCGAAGGTCGTGGCGGCCTGCGAGAAACGCGGCCTCATCCTGCGTCCGCTGGCCGGCGACATCATCGCCATCTGCCCGCCCCTCATCATCACCGAGAGCCAGGTCGACGACATCTTCAAGACGCTTGAGGAAGCGCTGGACGAGGTGACGGCCCATGCCCGCAAGGAAGGGCTGATGAAGTGATCGGGGCGCAGGGATGACACGCGAAATCCGCTTTCAGATCGAACTTGCCGGCAAGGCCTCGCCCGAAGACGCGATGGGCGAGCGCATGAATATCGAGACCTCCGCCGTGCTGCCGCCGGACTTCGATCCGGCGCTGGCCGGCAGCGGCCTGCACGTGACATGCGAGGCCGCGGTCGATAACGACGAATATGGCGGCTTCAGCGAAACCGGCACGCTCCGCTTCGGCGGCGGCACGCTGAGCTATGAAAGCGTGCGCGAAGGCTATCTCGGTGAGACGCCCGACCCGAAAACGCAGCTCGGTCACGTCGTGTTTCAGGTGACGGGCGGCACGGGCGGCTTTGCCGGCGCCAGCGGCTTCATCGTCTCCGCCTTCACCGTGAACGAGGATGCGCAGGTGCGCGAGAGCCAGAGCGCGGTGCTGTTCCTGCCCTGACATTTGCCTGTCATTGCGAGCGAAGCATGGCTCATACCCTCAGACGTGCTGGCCGCCATTGATCTGGATTTCGGTGCCGTTGATATAGCTCGACTGATCCGTGCACAGAAAATAGATCACCCGCGCCACCTCTTCCGGTGTGCCGAGGCGATGCATGGGGATTTCTTCCACGATCTTTTCGGTGCCCGGCGAGAGAATTGCCGTGTCGATCTCGCCCGGTGCGATGGCGTTCACCCGCACGTTCAACGGCCCGAATTCCGAGGCCATTTCCCGCGTCAGCGATTTCAGCGCCGCCTTGGAGGTCGCATAGGCGCTGCCCGCGAAGGGGTGCACACGCTCGCCCGCGATGGACGAGACATTGACGACCGACCCGCTCGCCGCTTTCAGCTCCTGAACCAGCCCGCGCGCCAGAATGACGGGGGCGAAGAAGTTCACCTGAAAGACCTTGTACCAGAGCTCCTGGCTGGTATCGAACACACCGAGCCGCGAGCCCCCCTCGCCCTTGGGCGAAATGGCGGCATTGTTGACGAGCGCATTGAGACGCCCGCCCTGATCCTTCAGCCGCTCATGGATTTCGTTGATCGCCTCCGCGGTGTTTTCCGGATCGGCGAGATCGACCTGAATATGATCCTCAGGTCCGGCCTCCCATGGGCAATCTTCCGGGAAAGCATGGCGCGAGCAGGTAATCACGCGCCAGCCCGCGCTTGAGAAACGCTTCACCGTCGCATGTCCGATGCCCCGGCTTGCGCCGGTCAGCAGCAATGTCTTTCGTTCCGCATTGGGGATCTGTGCCATGAGCGCAATCTACTGAAATGCAGGGCCAAGAGCCAGCACACATTAACCGGGGTTAAGGTCATTATTTCGTGAGCGTGTCCAGACCCCGGGCCGCGATCTCCTCCGGCCTTCCGGCCGCGTCAAGCCGGTGCCAGTCCAGCGTGCCGATATCATAGGCAAGCTGGCGGCGCAGCACGGCCACATCGGCGTCGGAGGCGTCGTCGGCCTTCTCGGAGCGCGCGCGCACCCGCGCCTCCAGCACCGCCGGATCGGCCTCGAGCCAGAGCCCAGAAAACGGCACGCCCATTCGGCCTGCCAGTTCAGCGGCCCGGTCGCGCTCTTCCTGTTGCGCGAAAACGGCGTCTATCACCACGCTGACGCCCGCCTCCAGTGCATGGCCCGCAAGCCGGAACATCTCGGCATAGACGCGCGCGCCCACTTCGGGCGCATAGGCCTCCTCCGGCAGCCGGTCCAGCGGACCGACATTAAAAAGGCGCTTGCGAATGATGTCGGTTCTGAGATGCAGCGCGCCGGCAGGCCGTCCGAGACGGGGCGCCAGCACCTTCGCCACGGTTGATTTGCCGGTGCCGGACAGACCGCCAATGGCGACCAGGCCCGGCTTACCCGTTTCAAAGGACGTCATGGCGAAATCGAAAAAGGCGCGGGCTCTCTCCCTGAGCTTAGCGTCGCCGCCCTGCTCCACCTGCATCGCGGTGACCTTGGCGCGCACCACGGCGCGTACCGCCACGAAGAGCGGCACCAGCGGCAAGCCGCCGATCATGTCGTCGATATCCGCCTCGGCGATGTGGTCGAAATAGGCGTTCAGAGCGCGGTTGGCGAGCAGGGCCGTCTCGCCCTCCCGGAAAGAGAGGTCCATCAGCAGGAAGGCGAGATCGTAGAGCACATCGATGCAGGCAATGTTTTCGTTGAACTCGATACAGTCGAAGATGACCGGCGCGCCGTCGATCTCCACCACATTGCCCAGATGCAGGTCGCCATGGCAGCGCCGCACCCAGCCTGCATCGCGGCGATTGTCCATGAGCCTGCAATGCCGCTCGATCAACTGATCGCACTGCGCTTTCGTGTGCTCGGCTTCGTCTCGCGAAAAGGTGCTGCCCGCCTTTTCCAGCATGTCATGGGCATTGTCGGCGACGATGCTGGCGAAGGCCGTCGCGCCGCCGAAATCCCGCGTCACTTCCGCCCCGGCATGGAAGCTTGCGACACGGGCGGCGAGGTCTTCCACAAGCGAGGTTTTCAGCCGGCCTTCGTCTTCCTGCCGCGCCAGAAGCCCGTCATTGTCGAAGCGCTTCATTTTGACGAGCCAGTCCGCCGCGCCGTGCGGGGCGTCCGCTCCCGGTTCCACCGGCACAAGTCGGAAACCGCCCTCGTCCCTGGTGACGGCAGCGAGCCCCAGATAGAGCTCCGGCGCCGTGCGGCGGTTGAGCGCCAGTTCGGATTCACAGGCCTCGCGGCGCTTTTGCGATGTCGAGAAATCGAGAAAGCTGAAGCGGATCGGCTTTTTCATTTTCCAGGCAAAATCGCCGGCCAGAAAGATGTGGTTCGCGTGGGTTTCGATGTGCTCGACGATTTCCCCCGCATCGAGCCCATAGGCTTCGGGCCGCGAGAGAAAGCCGATCGTTTGCTGAGTGTCGGTATCGGAGGTCAAAACGTCCTTTTACTCATACGCGTTCGAGACGGCTCAGCGGTTCCAGCCCCGCCGGATCCTGATGGATCAGCACCTCCGAACCGGGAAACTCCCTCATGATCTCGCCTTCCACCTCGTCGGAAATCCGGTGCGCCTTGGTCAGAGTGATTTCGGGATCGAGTTCGAGATGGAACTGGATGAAGCTCAGCACGCCGGAGGTCCGCGTGCGAAGATCGTGAATGTTGATGACGTCCGGATGAGAGAGCGCCAGCGTCTTGATGCGCTCGCGCTCGTCTTCGGACAATTCGCGGTCCATCAGCTGATCGAACGCGTTGGAGGCAATCTGCGCCGCCGCCCAGGCGATAAGCCCGGCAATGAGAATGCCGAAGACCGGGTCCGTCCATTCCCAGCCGAGAAACCCCGAGAGAACCAGCGCCGCGACCACCGACAGGTTCATCAACAGGTCGCCGCGGTAGTGGATGGAATCCGCCTCGATGGCGAGCGACTTCGTCCGGCTCACCACATGGCGCTGGAACGCGACAAGGCCCAGCGTCATGGCAATGGCGATCACCGTCACGACAATGCCCCAAAGCGAATGCGAGATGGGCTGCGGCGTCATGATGCGCTGGAAAGCTTCATAGACGATATAGCCCGCCGATCCGAAGATAAAGAATGACTGGCCGAGGCCTGCCAATGCTTCCGCCTTGCCATGGCCGAAGCGATGCTCCTGGTCGGCGGGCGTCAGCGCGTGGCGCACGGCGACGAGGTTCAGGAGCGAGGCCGAGCCGTCCAGCAGGCTGTCGAGCAGCGTGCCCAGCATGGCCACCGATCCGGTGAACCAGAGCGCCCCCGCCTTGAGAACCACAAGCACCACGGCAACGCACACCGCGGCGTAGGTCGCCCGCTTCATCAGGGTAGCGTTTTCCGCCGCCGTCTTTGCGTCCAGTGCCATTCGTCCGCCTTACGGGAAAAGCCGCATCGTCTTCCAACCCGCCGCCGGGTCGTCGCGGTGGAAGACCAGACGATCATGCAGGCGGAACGGGCGGTCGCGCCAGAACTCGATGCGGACCGGTGCAATGCGGAAGCCGGACCAGTGTTCGGGCCGGGGCACCTTGCCGAGACCGAATTTGGCGGCGTAGCGCGCCACTTCCTTTTCGAGTTCGAAGCGGCTTTCCAGCGGCCGCGACTGGCGCGAGGCCCAGGCGCCGATCTGGCTATCGCGGTGTCGGCTGGCAAAATACTCGTCCGCCTCTTCCGGGCTTACCGGCGAGACGATCCCGCGCACGCGCACCTGGCGGCGCAGCGACTTCCAGTGGAAGCCGAGCGCCGCGCGCATATTCTCTTTCAGCTCGCGCCCCTTCTCGCTTTCCAGATTGGTGTAGAAAACGAAACCGCGCTCATCCACATCCTTCAGCAGCACCATGCGCACATCGGGAAAGCCTTGCGCATCGGCGGTCGCCAGCGCCATCGCATTGGGGTCGTTCGGCTCGCTCTTCGCGGCCTTGTCCAGCCACTCCCTGAAGAGCTCGAAGGGATTGTCCGACGTGAAGACATCCTCCGTCTTTTCGGTGCCGGCGGGTGCGTCAGTCATGCTCCAGATGGCCTTCCAGATCAAAAACGGGCCGAAAACGGCCAAATTCGGTAGCAATATGATAGCTTTGACGCTGCTCAATTCTTGCCACAATCGGTTCCTTATATAGTTACCAGAAATCGATTTGTCGCGTCCCGCGCCTCCCGCCCGGGACGGAATTCCCGCCTCCCCGGGAGGCAGAAGAAAATGGAAAGCGCATGAAACTCCTGAAAGCATTTGCAATTGCCGGTATCGGTCTGTCGCTGGCTGCCTGCGACCAGGGCATCTACAATGGCGGCATGGGCGGTATGGGTCCCAAGCAAACGGTCGGCACGGGTGCCGGCGCGCTGGCGGGCGGCGTGATCGGCTCGCAGTTCGGCGGCGGCGAAGGCCGGCTCTGGGCGACGGGTGCCGGCGTGCTGATCGGTGCGCTCATGGGCAGCGAAATCGGCAAGTCGCTCGACCGCGCCGACCGCGCCTATATGGGCCGCACCACATACAGCGCGCTGGAAAACAACCCGTCGGGCCAGGCCTCGCGCTGGAGCAATCCCGATAGCGGCCATTACGGCACCGTTACGCCGCAACCGGCCTATACGACCTCTTCCGGCCGTCCCTGCCGCGAATATACGCAGACGATTTATATCGACGGTCGCAGCCAGCAGGCGCATGGTACGGCCTGCCGGATGCAGGACGGGTCCTGGCAGATTCAGAACTGATTTCGACGACACTGAAGACGGACAAGCCGAGTGAAAAAAGACCTTCCCAGCTATGTCCGCCTGCTTCTGGCGTCCGCCGTCTTTGCCACGGCGGGCGCTTTTCTCGTGCCGAACGCGGCAAAGGCCGAAGGCCTTACCGTCAAGGAAGCCATCGAGAATTCTCCCGGCCACCGCAGCGGGCCGGACGAGGCACGCTTCCAGCGCGGCGTGAAAGCCTATGACAGGGGCGACTACGCCGCTGCCTTCAAGGACTGGCTGCCGCTTGCCCAGCAGGACGATCTGGCGGCAATGCGCAATGTCGCCCTGCTGCTGCGCAAGGGGCTGGGCACCGAGCGCGATCCGGAGCGGGCCCTGTTCTTCTACGAGCGCGCGGCGGAGGCGGGCTTCGTGCCTGCCGAGCTCAATGCCGCCTTCATGTATCTGGAAGGCGACGGCATTCCCCGCGACTACAAGAAGGCCAGCTTCTGGCTTCATCTCTCCGCGGTCGCAGGCGAGCCGATCGCGCAATACAATCTCGGCGTGATGTTCGAGAAGGGTCTGGGCGTCTCGCGCGACCTGCCGCGCGCCATGGGTTGGTATGCGCTGGCTGCGCGGCAGGGCCACAGCATGGCGCTCGCCCGTCTGGCCCAACTTGTGCCCACGCTCCCCCCGCCCAATCCGCCGCCCGGCGAGGCCGCTGCCAAGGCCGTGAAACCGGCACCGCCGGCACCCCCGGTGGATATTCTGCTGCCGGATACGGATAACCATCCGGGTTCGGACAAGCAGGCCTCCCCGGATAAGGATGCAGGCGACAGGCTGCGGGCGCCCGATGCGGCCATCCGCACGCCGGACACCGCACCGCCATCCGATCCCGCCTCCTGAGAGCAACTACCGCTTAACGGTTTCGTAGAGGGACGCACGCTATCCTGCGCGCCCTGTTTTGCGGCATCGGGAGAGAGGCCGGTTGCGCGATCCGTATGAAACCCTGGGCGTCGAGCCCCATGTAAGCCTGGCCGAGATCAAGGCGGCCTACAGGCGGCTTGCGCGCAAACTGCATCCGGATGCGTTGAGCGGTGCGGAGGCCCCGGACCGGCGGCGCGCGGAAACGCGGTTTCAGGAAGTCACGGCGGCCTACAACCTCCTGAAGGATACCAATGCGCGGCGGCGCTACGACGCCATCCGCCATGCCGCCGCCAAACCGAAATTCGAAAAGGCCGCCGCCTATGGCGCAAGGTTCCGGAGCAAATCCGGTCCGAAGGCAGAAGACGCACCCTTCAAACCGGCCTCAAAAAAAGCCGGGAACGCCGAAAAACCCGGTTTCGAGCCTTCCGACCTCAAAGAGCCGCTCAAGGCCCGACCGCTGAGCGAAGAAGAGCAGGAAGGGGTCTTCAGCGAGTTTTACGAGGGGCTTCGCGATGCCGGCCGCCGGGTTTTCCGGGGGCGCGGGCGCGATGCCGCCTATGCGCTGGAAATTCCCTTTCTGGAGGCGGCGAGAGGCGGTATGCGCCGGGTCGCTCTGGGCGGCAAAACGCTCGACATCCGCATACCGGCAGGCCTTGAGACGGGCCGTCAGATCCGCCTGCGCGGCCAGGGCGAAGCGGGCAGCGGCGGCGCGCCCGCGGGCGATGCGTTTCTGGAAGTGCGCGTCCAGCCGCATCCCTGGTTCCGGCGCGAGGGCTACGATATTCACCTTACCCTGCCCGTCACGCTGGCCGAGGCCGTCATCGGCGGCAAGGTGGATGTGCCGACGCTTTCCGGAGCAGTCAGCCTTACCATCCCGGCCGGATCGAACAGCGGGACGCAGCTTCGGCTTCGAGGCAAGGGGATCGCTCCCGAGAACCCGAAAGACGGGCCCGGCGACCAGTATGTGACGCTTTCCATCACCCTGCCGGAAAAGCCTGACCGGGCCCTCCGGGACTTCGCAGCGGGCTGGGCGCAGGGCCTTGCCTCGAGTGTGAGGCAGCATCTTTTCAAGGATTGATATATCGCTACGGAAACTCCCAAGTTTCGGAGAACGCTGGGATTTTTCGTGGACCGGGTGTGCCTTTTATGCAAAATGCGCCACTGTCCGGGTCGCCCGCCCGCACCGACATTTCGAAGGGATAGAAAATAATGAGTGAAGCCGCCAGCAACGCCAATACCGCACAGGGTGGCTCCAACCTCATGGCCGGCAAGCGCGGCCTCATCATGGGGGTTGCCAATAACCGCTCCATCGCCTGGGGTATCGCCAAGGCCTGCGCCGCGCATGGTGCGGAGCTTGCGTTCACCTATCAGGGCGATGCGCTGCTCAAACGCATCACGCCGCTTGCCGAATCCATCGGGACCGATCCCGACCTCATCATGCCCTGCGACGTGACCGACGCGGCCAGCATGGATGCCGTCTTCGAGACGCTGAAAGAGAAATGGGGCAAGATCGACTTCTTCGTCCATGCCATCGCCTATTCCGACAAGTCGGAGCTGGATGGACGCTATGTCGACACCTCGCAGGAAAACTTCACCGCCTCCATGGCGATCTCCTGCTATTCCTTCGTCGCGCTCTGTCAGCGCGCGGAAAAGCTGATGACGGATGGCGGCTCCATCGTCACCCTCACCTATTACGGCTCGGAGAAGGTGATCCCGCACTACAATGTGATGGGCGTCGCCAAGGCCGCGCTGGAAGCCAGCGTGCGCTATCTCGCCGTCGATCTCGGCCGCGACAATATCCGCGTCAACGCCGTGTCCGCCGGTCCGATCAAGACGCTGGCGGCTTCCGGTATCGGCGATTTCCGCTACATCCTGAAGTGGAACGAACTCAATTCGCCGCTGAAGCGCGTCGTCTCCATCGAGGAAGTCGGCAATACCGCGCTCTATCTCCTCTCCGATCTCGGCTCCGGCGTGACCGGCGAGGTCCATCATGTCGACGCGGGCTATCACGTCGTCGGCATGAAGGCCGAAGACGCGCCGGATATGAGCATCGTCTGATTTCCGCTATGGTCGCTTCCAGGCCTGCCCCGACGCAGGCGGGGAGTGATTCCGGCAAACGAATTTAGGTCATGTCGCACAACACATTCGGCCATCTGTTCCGCGTGACGACCTGGGGCGAAAGCCACGGGCCGGCGCTTGGCTGCGTGGTCGATGGCGTGCCGCCGCGCGTTCCCGTCACGGCGGAGGAAATCCAGACCTGGCTCGACCGGCGCCGCCCGGGCACGTCGCGCTTCACCACGCAGCGCCGCGAACCGGATCAGGTGAAGATCCTTTCCGGCACCTTCTTCGACGACGATGCGCAGCAGGAGATGACCACCGGCACGCCGATCTCGCTGATGATCGAGAATGTCGATCAGCGCTCCAAGGATTACGGGGACATCAAGGACAAGTTCCGCCCCGGCCATGCGGATTTCACCTATCTGTCGAAATACGGCATTCGCGACTATCGCGGCGGCGGACGGTCCTCCGCGCGCGAAACGGCGGCGCGTGTCGCAGCCGGTGGCATTGCCCGCAAAGTGCTGCCGGGCGTTTCCATTCGCGGCGCACTGGTGCAGGTCGGCCCGCACAAGATCAATCGCGACAATTGGGACTGGGCGGAAACGGAGAACAATCCTTTCTGGTGCCCGGACGTCAAGGCGGCCGCCGAGTGGGAAAGCTATCTCGACGGCGTGCGCAAGGCGGGCTCTTCCTGCGGCGCGGTCATCGAGATCGTGGCCGAAGGCGTGCCCGTCGGCCTCGGCGCGCCGATCTATGGCAAGCTCGATGCCGACCTTGCCGCTGCGATGATGAGCATCAACGCGGTAAAGGGCGTCGAGATCGGCGAAGGCTTCGCGTCCGCCGCGCTCACCGGCGAGGAAAATGCCGACGAGATGCGCATGGGCAATGAAGGTCCGGCCTTCGCCTCCAATCACGCAGGCGGCATTCTGGGCGGCATTTCCACCGGCCAGCCCGTTGTCGTGCGTTTCGCGGTGAAGCCCACCTCTTCCATCCTGCAACCGCGCAAGACGGTATCGCGGCAGGGAGAGGATGCGGAAATCATCACCAAGGGGCGTCACGATCCTTGCGTGGGCATTCGCGCCGTGCCCGTGGGCGAGGCCATGATGGCCTGCGTCCTTGCCGACCACCTGCTGCGCCATCGTGGCCAAATGGGCGGTGCCTGAACAGGCGACGCCTGAAGGAACCCGACATGACCGACGAGATTTCCATCCCTCCCGGCGCAACGGTGACGGCGCGCTACAGCCGGGAAAAGGGGCAGACCATCGTCTATGGCGGCTTGCTGATCGGTGTGGGGCTGGTTCTTCTGGCCACACCGCGTATCGGGCACACCGCCCTTTTCCTCGCAGCCATCTCCTTCGCCGTGGCTGCGTTTCACTGGCCCTTCGTCGCGCGCAACAATGAAGCGCTGAAAATCGGCCCGGCGGGCATCGAAATTGCCGGGCTGGGACGTTTCCCCTGGCCGGACATTAAAGATGTCGCCGTCCATGACAGCTTCGTGCGCAACATCCGCAATGCGGAACTGCGCATCACCCTGTCGCGCGCTGTGGCGGAAGCAGTCGTGCCGCCGGAAAATGCTCAGGCCGTGTGGCGGCAATATATGTACAAATGCTGGCGGCAAGTGGGCAGCAATGGCGTGCGCGTGAAGCTCAACATTCTGAACCTCTCGCCCGAAATGGTCGCCAAAGCGATCGAGCGCTATTGCAGCATCGACATCCCCACCCCGCCGGAAGAACCGGGCGTGGGCGTCTGAGCCGAAGCTCAATCCCGCGAAAAGACCCCGATCAGCTCCACATGGGCGGACCAGAGAAACTGGTCCACCGGCGTCACCGACACCAGTCGGTAGCCGCCATCCAGCAGCATGCGCGCATCGCGGGCGAAACTCGCCGGACTGCATGACACAAAGGCGATGCGCGGCACGCGCGATTTCGCCAGTTCGGCGGCCTGCGCCTGCGCACCCGCGCGGGGCGGGTCCAGCACCACCGCGTCATATTTATCGAGTTCGCTCGCCAGCAGCGGGCGGCGGAAGAGATCGCGCCGTTCCGTGGTGAGCGGCTTGAGCTTCAGTCCCGGCCCCTGATCGCGCACC
>NZ_NYVD01000139.1 GCF_002684405.1 Parvibaculum sp.
CGGATCGCCTTGCGCTCGGCGAGCGCGGCCCCGCGATAGCGCCGGGCACCCGCGCCGCTTTCCGAGCCCGAAACGGGCCTTTCCGCTACGTCGTTTTTCTCATCCATGATCATGCAACATATTGACATACGGTGTTGTCAGATACAAATAGGCAGCAGCAGAATGCGTAGGGCCAATGCCGACAGCACGGAGTAATGCCATGAATACCCCTCGGAAGACAGTGGAAGACCCCTGCAAAAAGGTCGCGCCCGACGTCGAAACGGTCATCATCGGCGCCGGTTTTTCCGGCATGTGCATGGCGATCAAGCTGCAGGAAGCCGGCAAGACCGACTTCACCATCCTCGAAAAGGCCGGTGATATCGGCGGCACCTGGCGGGACAACACCTATCCGGGCTGCGCCTGCGACGTGCCCTCGCATCTCTATTCCTTCTCCTTCGAGGGCAATCCGGAATGGTCCCGCATGTATTCCGGCCAGCAGGAAATCTGGGCCTATCAGAAGCGCGTGGCCGACAAATACGACCTGCGGAAATATTGCCGCTTCAATGAGGGGATCGAGAGCGCATCCTTCGACGAGGAAACCCTGCTCTGGAAGGTGAAGACGCTGAAGGGCAATGAGATTGCCTGCCGCAACCTCGTCTCCGGCGTGGGCGCGCTCTGCCTGCCCGCCTATCCCGACCTCAAGGGCATCGAGAATTTCAAGGGCGCGGCCTTCCACTCCGCAGAGTGGAACCATGATGTCGACCTGACGGGCAAGAAGGTCGCCGTGATCGGCACGGGCGCGAGCGCCATTCAGTTCGTGCCGGAAATCCAGCCGAAGGTGGCCCACCTCACCCTCTTCCAGCGGACCGCGCCCTGGGTGCTCCCGAAGGACGACCGCCCGATCCGCAACTGGGAGAAACGGCTCTACAAATACGTGCCCTTCGCGCGGCGGCTCTTCCGCGGCTTCATCTGGGCGCGCATGGAACTGGGCACCTGGTTCTTCGTCAACAGTCCCGACCAGGTGAAGAAGGGCGAGGCGCTGGGACGCAAATATCTGCGCAAGGCGGTGAAGGACCCGGAGCTGCGCAAGAAGCTGACGCCGACCTATCAGCTCGGCTGCAAGCGCGTGCTGCTGTCGAACAATTATTACGAGGCGCTGGCCGCGCCCAACGCCGGCGTCGAAACGAGCGGCGTCGCCGAAGTGCGCGAACATTCCATCGTCACCAATGGGGGCGAAGAGATCGAGGTCGATGCCATCATCTACGGCACGGGCTTCAAGGCGACCGATCCGTTCGCGGAAATCTCGATCAGGGGGCGCGGCGGCCGCGACCTCAACGAGGTGTGGACCGAGCTTGGCGGCGCGGAAGCCTATTACGGCATCACCACGGCGGGCTTTCCGAATTTCTACATGCTGCTGGGCCCCAATACCGGCCTCGGCTCCAACTCGATCATCCTGATGATCGAGGCGCAGGCGCACTACACGATGCAGGCCCTCGGCCTGATGGAGAAGGACCGCCTCGCCGCGCTCGAACTGAAGCCGGAGGTGCAGGCGAAGTTCAACAGCGATCTTCAGCAGGAGATCGGGCACACGGTCTGGGCGACGGGCTGCAACAGCTGGTACATCTCCGAGAGCGGCAAGAACACGACCATCTGGCCCGGTCTCACCATGAGCTACCGCCAGCAGACGCGCGACCTCGACCCGGCCGATTATATCGGGACGCCGATGGCGGCGCCCGTCATGCAGGCCGCCGCCGACTGAAGAGGCGCCAGACGGCCTTGTCGGCTTCGACGATGACGAGCAGGGCGAGCCCCGCCGCGCCGAGCAACAGCCAGTCGGAAAGCGCAAGGGGCGCGGTGCCGAACAGCGCCTGCGCGGGTGGCCAGTATGTAAAGACGGCCTGCAACGCGAAAACCGAAACGATTGCCAGCAGAACGGGACGCGCCCCGCGCCCCCAATGCGCATGGAAAAGCGACAGGCGCAGCTCCCGGCAGTTCAGAAGATAGAACGCTTCGAACGCCACCAGCATATTGACCGCCAGGGTCTGCCGATGCGCCAGCGACGCCTCGCCGAGGCCGAAGAATACCGCGAAGATCCCCGCCATCATCAGCAGGGACACGAAGGCCGTCCGCCACAGGAGCTGACCCGAGATCAGCGCCTCGCCGGTGGGGCGCGGGCGCTGGGTCATGATGTCCTTGCCGCTCGGCTCGAAGGCGAGCGCGAGCGCCAGCGTGACCGTGGTCACCATATTCACCCACAGGATCTGAACCGCGGTGACGGGCAAAATCGTGCCCGCCAGAATGGCGCCGATCAGCACCATCGCTTCGCCGCCGCTGGTCGGCAGGATGAAAACGATGGACTTCTTCAGGTTCTCATAGACGGTGCGGCCCTCTTCCACCGCGCTGACGATGGAGGCGAAATTGTCGTCGGCCAGCACCATGGCGGAGGCATCCTTGGCCGCCTCCGTTCCGCGCGCGCCCATCGCGATACCGATATCGGCCCGCGTCAGCGCCGGCGAGTCATTGACGCCGTCCCCCGTCATCGCGACGAGCTCGCCGCGCGCCTGCAGGGCGTTCACCAGCCTCAATTTATGTTCCGGCGTCGTGCGGGCAAAGACATCCGCCTCGCGAACGCAGGCCCGCAGACCCTCATCGTCGAGACCGTCGATCTCCGTCCCCGTGACGACCCTGTCGCCCGATAGCCCCACGCGCCGCGCAACTGCCTCGGCCGTCGCCGGATGGTCGCCGGTGATCATCTTGACGTCGATCCCGGCGCGTCGGCAGGCCGCCACGGCCTCTACAGCTTCCGGACGGGGCGGGTCCGACAGGCCGAGCAACCCCAGAAGCACGAAGCCGCCTTTAAGATCGTCATCGAGAATATCGGCCTTTCCGTCCGCGACCTCGCGCCTTGCGACGGCGATGACGCGGTCGCCTTCCTTCATGAGGCGATGCATCGCCTCCTCCCAGCGGGACCGGTCCAGCGGCCGGTCGCCATCGACGCCAGCCTGACGGTCGCACACGGCAAGCACGGTTTCCGGCGCGCCCTTGACGATCAGCTCCGCGCCCTGCGCCTCGTCCGATGCGATCAGAACCGCCATCAAACGCCGCTGAGACTCGAACGGCACCACATCGCGACGCGGTCTGGCGAGACCCAGCGCCCCTGTATCGAGCCCGACCTTGGGCGCGGCGGCGAGGATGGCCCCTTCCAGCGGATCGCCCTGCACGGCCCATCCCCCGTCCCGCTTTTCAAGCGCGGCATCCGAGCAAAGGGCGCCAGCGGCGAGCAAACGTCTGACTTCCTCTTCGGCGAGATCCCCCTCGCCATCGTTCAAAAGGCCGTCCGGCGTAAGGCGGCCTTCCGGTTCATAGCCGGCACCGCTGAAATCGTGGCGGCCGCTGGGCGTCACCACGCGCTCCACCATCATCTGGTTGAAGGTGAGCGTGCCGGTCTTGTCGGTGCAGATGACGGTGACGGAGCCCAGCGCCTCCACGGCGGGGAGATAGCGGATGATGGCGTTTCGCGACGCCATACGCTGCACGCCGATGGCAAGCGCAATCGTCATGATGGCGGGCAGGCCTTCGGGGATCGCCGCCACGGCAATCGCCACCGCGGCGAGAAACATGTCCTGCAGCGCATATCCGCGAACAAGCGTCCCGAACAGAACGGCCGCCACGGCGAGCGCGCCGATAATGATCGTGAGCTGCCCGCCGAATGTCCGCAGCCGCCTCATCAGCGGCGTCTCGAGGGTCTCCGCCTCGGCGATCATCTTGCCGATGCGGCCCATTTCACTTTCCGCGCCGGTGGCCACCACCACGCCTTCGCCCGCGCCGCGCGTGACCAGCGTGCTCGAATAGGCCATGTCGTGCCGGTCGGCCATCGGCGTTTCCGCCGCCTGCGGGCCCGTCTCCTTGACCACGGGCAGGGATTCCCCCGTCAGCGCGGCCTCCTGTATCTCAAGGCCGCGCGCGCCCGTAAGCCTGAGATCCGCCGGCACCCGATCGCCCGGATCGAGCAGCACCACATCGCCGGGCACCAGCTCCCTGGCCGGAATTTCGCGGCGCATACCGTCGCGCCGTACCGTGGCGAGCGGGGCCAGCATCTCGCGAATGGCATCGAGCGCGGCTTCCGCCCGTCCCTCCTGAATGAACCCGATCACCGCATTGATGAGCACGACGCCCAGAATGACCAGGGCATCCGTGACATGCCCGATGGCGCCCGTGACCACCGCCGCCACCAGCAGCACATAGATGAGGACATTCCGGAATTGGTCGAGAAATCGCTGAAATACGCCGCGCTGCCGGGTTTCGGGCAGGCTGTTGGGCCCATGACTTTCCAGCCGCCGCGCCGCCTCTTCCTCGCCAAGCCCTTTGGCTTGCGTCGCCAGCGCGTTCAGCACGGCGGCCTCGTCCATGGCGTGCCAGGGCTGCGGCCCACTCGACAACTTACTCATTCACAAACCCTGCGCTCTCTGCCCCGGTCCGCACGATGCCCCTAGGGCATGCATGTGGGGCATACATGATAAATGCGACAGGCGACGCGCCGCGACCACCCCCAACTTGTCAATTTCGAGGCTATAACCAAAAATTTACGATATACCCTCTTGTATAGAACTAAAGATGTGGCAACATGGTTTTATCAACACTGAGTCTATGGTTAATGGGGGTCTGATATGAATAGCCTGTTTCAGGGAAGCCTTGCCGCGGCCCAATCATCCGCCGTCATTGTCGATCCGGCCTTCGCCGCCTCGCTGACCGATGCCGGACAGACAGCCAACGCCCTTCGCCTGACCGAGAAGGTCGGGCATTTTTCATGGGAAGCCCCGCCCACACGCGCCGCCTTTCTGGAGGCTATCTGCCGCGGCGCCGATCCGCGCCTCCTGCTGATTTCGCTGCTGCCGGGCGCCGGCGACGACGCGAATGACCCGCTTTGCGACCTGTCCGCCGAGGAATGGGTAAAGCGTATCCACCACGCCTGCGCCGGCAGCGAGGCACGGAGCCGCACTCATATCGTGCTGATGGCGACCCAGCTCTGCCCCCGTACCGTGGCCCGGCTCGGCCGCAGCACCTCATGGTCGAGCCTGCCGCATCCCTTTGCCGAGGAAGATCTGGCCGCCACCTTCCAGGACGGCGTCCGCAAGCTGAACGAGCTTTGCCACATTGCCTATTTCACCGATACGATCCGCAGCGAAGCGGAGCTGATGATGGCCCGTACCTCCAACATGCTGGGCGTTCTCGATCGGCTGGACGACGCGTCCCGCAAATCCGACGGCAACGGGGGCGATGGTGGCGTCAATGGCGCCGGGTCCGGCAATCTCGTCTCCTTCGGTGCAGCCCGGCGGGGCGGCACGGCGGGAGATCCCTCGCTCGATCAGGCCCAGATGCGCCGGTGGGTGCGCGCCCTGATCGAATTGTCCGGCACCCGATCCAACTATCTGCCGGGCAAGCTGTTTTCCGATCCCGCCTGGGACATGCTGCTCGACCTTGCCGAAGCGCGGCTTTCCAACAAGCGGGTCTCCGTTTCAAGCCTGTGCATCGCCGCCAATGTGCCCGCCACCACGGCGCTGCGCCGGATCGGCGATCTCGTCGCCGAAAAACTGGCGACCCGCATCCGCGACCCCGAAGACGGACGGCGCGTTTTCGTGGAACTGACCGACGACGCCTTCGCCCAGATGATGGCCTATGTCGCCAGCGTGACGAACCGGATGCCCAAGCCGATCCAGGCCGACAATACGCATATCGCAACGACGCAGGCCGCAAGGTCCGGCGAAGCCGCAGCCACGCCCCTTCACTCGCGCGCCTGATCGCCGCCAGGGACCGGCTCTTCCGGCACGCGGTCGCCAACGGCTTCAGCCTTGCAATTCCCCGCCTGCCATGCGGAATATTCATCTGGATATAACGCATGGCAGGAGAAGCCCCCGTGCCGACACCCGGCCATATCTCGAAAACCCTTCGCCGGATCGCCGTCGCGCTGGCCCTCGGTCTGCTTTCGGGCGTACTCCCGTCAGGAACGCGCGCCGCCGCCGCCGAGCCGCTGACGGTCTTCGCCGCCGCGAGCCTCACCGACGCGATGACGCAGGCGGGCAAGGTCTATGAACGCAAGACCGGCGCGCAATTGCGGTTTTCCTTCGCCTCCTCCTCCACCCTCGCCCGCCAGATCGAAGCCGGCGCGCCCGCCGATCTCTATGCCTCCGCCAACGAAAAATGGATGGACTGGCTGGAAACGCGCGGCCTCGTCCTTGCCGGCAGCAGAACGAGCCCCATCGCAAACAGGCTGGTCCTGGTGGCCCCGGAAAGCGAAAAACCGCCAGGCGGCGAACGGATCGAAAACCTGCCCGCGCTGCTCGGCGGGCAGGGCCGCATCGCCATGGGCGATCCCGCCCATGTGCCTGCGGGCATTTATGGCAAGGAGGCCCTGAAAAGCCTCGGCCTGTGGACGGCGCTCGAACCGCGTCTGGCCGCCGCCGACAATGTCCGCGCGGCGCTGGCGCTGGTCGAACGCGGCGAAGCACCCTACGGCATCGTCTATGCGACCGACGCCCGGATCGCCCGGGTCAGGGTCGTGGAAGCGTTCCCCGACACCGCCCATACCCCCATCACCTATCCCTTCGCGCTTCTCAAAGACGGGAACGCCGAACAGGCCGGTAAATTCCTCGCCTTCCTGACAAGCGACGAAGGACTTGCCATATTCGAACGCTTCGGCTTTCGCCGAAACTGACGGACACAGGAAAGACCCCATGCTGCACAGCGTGCTGAGCGATGCGGAAATCGAAGCGCTGGTGCTGAGCCTGCGCGTTTCGCTCGTCGCCGTGGCGTTTGCGTTGCCACTCGCCATCGGCGCGGCGCTGCTGCTGTCGCGACGTCGGTTTCCCGGCCGCGCGCTTCTCGACGCGCTGGTACATCTGCCGCTCATCCTGCCGCCCGTGGTGATGGGCTATCTGCTGCTCGTCACGCTGGGCACGCGCGCGCCGATGGGCCATTGGCTGGAGGCAACCTTCGGTATCCGCTTCATCTTCAGCTGGACCGGCGCGGCGCTGGCCGCCGGGATCGTGACCTTCCCGTTTCAGGTACGCGCCATAAGGCTGGCGCTGGAAGCCATCGACCCGCATCTGGCCGAAGCCGCGCAGACACTGGGCGCAGGCCCCTTCGACCGTTTCTGGAATCTGACGCTGCCGCTCGCAGCGCCGGGCATCATCGCAGGCGCCATCACCGCCTTTGCCGCCAGCCTCGGTGAATTCGGCGCCATCATCACTTTCGTCTCCAACATTCCCGGCGAAACCCGCACCCTGCCGCTCGCGATCTATTCGGCCATCCAGACGCCCGGCGGCGAAGCGGCGGCGGCGCGTCTCGTTGCGCTCTCCATCGTGCTGGCGCTGGCCGGTCTCGCCCTTGCCGAATATGCGGCCTGGCGCGTCAGGAAGATGCTCGGCACATGACGCTCGATATCCGCTTCCGCCACCACTTTCCCGACTTCGCGCTCGATATTGCCTTCGCCGCGGAAGAAACCGGCATCACCGCCCTGTTCGGCCCGTCCGGCGCGGGCAAGACGAGCACGATCAACGCCATCGCCGGTCTTTTCACGCCCGAGAGCGGCCGCATCGCCATCGGCGGCGAAACCCTGTACGACACGGCAACCGGCATCAACCGGCCGGCCCGCGCGCGGCGCGTCGGCTATGTCTTTCAGGAGGCCCGGCTGTTTCCGCATCTGAGCGTCGCCGCCAATCTCGATTTCGGCGCGAAGCGCTCGCCCGATCCGCTGCCGCCTGCGGAAAGGCAACGCATTCTCGACATGCTCGGGATCGACCACCTCGCCTCGCGCCGCCCGCGCACCCTGTCCGGCGGCGAACGCCAGCGCGTATCGCTGGGACGGGCCCTGCTCGCCAATCCGCGTATTCTTCTGCTGGATGAGCCCATGGCCGCGCTCGACGCCACGCGCAAGGCCGAGATCATGCCCTGGCTGGAACGGCTGCGCGACGAGGCCCGCATTCCGATCCTGCTGGTCAGTCATGCGATAGAAGAAGTCACGCAGCTCGCCGACAATGTGGTGTTTATCGACGACGGAAAAGTGCTGGCCTCCGGCCCGGCGGAAGACGTGCTCTCCCGCTCCGACCTGTCGCCGCGCGGCGCCTTTCTGGAAGCGGGCGCGGTCATTGCCGGCGAGGTCCTGTCGCAGGACGACGGCCACCGCATGACGGAAATAGGTTTTGACGGAGGGCGTCTCTGGGTGCCGCGCCTGACCGCCGCCCCGGGCCGCCGGGTACGCCTGCGCGTAAAGGCGGGAGACGTCATGCTGTCCCTTGAAGAACCGCGAGGGATCAGCGCCAACAATGTGATCCCCGCCACCATCCGGCATGTCGGGGAAACGGGGGATAGCCCCTATCTCGATGTGGCGCTTGCCTGCGGCGGGGCGCATCTCGTCTCGCGCATTACCCGCAAGTCAGGCGAAAGGCTGGGCCTTCGCCCGGGCATGAAGGTCTTTGCCGTCATCAAATCGGTGAGCGTCGAACGCCATGCGCGCCCTGCCGAAGAGAGAGCCTCAGGCGCAACCTGAAGAAATCTCGGAAAGGGCGTCCACATCGCGGATCAGGATTTCCCGCGTGGACAGCGCGCGGACGATGCCGGACCGGCGAAGCTCACTGATCGCCCGGCTCACCGTCTCGATGGTGAGGCCGAGATAGTCGGCGATGTCCTGACGGCCCATCGGCAGATAGACGCGGGTATCGCAATATTTGTCGGCAGGCTGACGGTCGAGAACCATCAGCAGGAAGGACGCGATGCGTTCGCGCGCGGTCTGGCGGCCCAGCATGATGAGATGGCTCTTCGCCGAGGACAGTTCGCGCAGCACTTCGGCCAGCACACGCTCGCTCGTGGCGGGAAAGGACTTGCAGGCCTCGCCCACCGTCTGGCGCGAATAGCGGACAAGCACCGTGTCCTCCACGGCCTCCGCCGTCAGCGTGTAGCTTTCTTCCGCGATAAAGCCGAACGTGTCGCCGGGCAGGCAGAAATCGGAAATCTGACGGCGCCCGTCCGGCAGCAATTTGCAGAGACGCACGGCCCCGCTGATGACCCGGTAGGAATAATCCGCCTTTTCGCCCTCTTCGAAGAGCGTCTTGTTGCGCGACAGGGAGAGGGTGACGCCCAGATTGCCCGCCGCCAGCACATCCGGCTGCGCTTCGCGAACTATGGCAGACGCCGCATGCCGGGCACCCTTCGCACCGCCGATGGAAAGAACATTGTCCATGGCGCCGCGAGAAGAGAAATCTTCCTGAAATTCATGGGTAAGCGACATCGGGAAACCCCCTTTTCGGTCTCTGGTTCCGAAAGCCCGTCTGCTTTCATGCTGAAACTATGAAGACTGAAGCGCCGCGGGAAAATTCAGGAATTCCACTTACGGGCATCTACGTAGCCGGAGATCAGACCGCGGCGGAAGAGCGGAGCGCCGCCGCAATGGCTTGGGCCAGCACGTCCTCGTTCACGGGCTTTTCGAGCATCTGCAACGCCCCAGCCCCGACCACGCGGGATCGCGACGCCAGGTCGCCCTTGCCTGTGATGACGATGGCCGGAATGCGGTCCCCCCGGGCGCGAAGCTGCTCCAGCACCTCGATGCCGCCCATGCCCGGCATGTGCAGGTCCAGCAGAAGACAAGAAAGCGTCAGGCCACGCGGGCCCGCCTTCAGAAACGCGCAGGCGGACGGATAATCCTCAACGGACATTCCGTAGGATTCCAGCAGCACCCGCATTGAATCGCGCACCGCTTCGTCATCATCGACGACATAGGCCGTTGCGCCTTCGAGAATTTCCAACCGCGTCTCCTGCGACACAGGGGTTCATTGAACTGAAACATAGGAAAGCGTCCCATGCCGGGAAATACGGAATTACCCCTACCCGTTCAAGGGATTTGAACCGCAACGCTTCGCAGGACCGACGCGACAAGGAAAACGGCGTATTATTCGGGGGTGCGTATACCGGCCTCAAGGGCCATGCGGACGAGATCGGACAGACTGCGCGCCTGCATCTTTTCCATCACATGGGCGCGATGGATTTCGATCGTCCGGGGGGAAATGCCCAGCTCATAGGCGATCACTTTGTTCGCCTGACCGGCAACCAGATGCTCCAGAACCTGCGCCTCCCGGGGCGTCAGAGACGCAACGCGCTCTTTGGCTTCCTGGGCGAAAGAACTTTGGCTCTGCCGGTTCCGCGCCATTTCCAGCGCGCGGGCGATCGTGTCGAGCAATTGCTGGTCGTTATAGGGTTTCTCGATGAAATCGATCGCCCCGGCCTTCATCGCCTGCACGGCAAGCGGCACGTCGCCATGCCCGGTCACGACGATAACGGGAAGGCTCGCCTCCCGCGCGACGAGTTCGGCCTGAAGCTCAAGCCCGCCCATATCCGGCATCCGCACATCGACGATCAGGCATCCGACGTCGGGCAGCGAAAAACCTTCGAGAAATCCGCGCGCGGAATCGAACGCCTGAACGGCGTAGCCTTCCGTCTCCACAAGGGCTTGCAGCGACTCGCGGACCGCTTCGTCATCATCGACGATGAAGACCGTGCTCTCGACAGACATTCAGAAAACCTCAATCCGGTGTCGACGGCAGGCGGAAATGGAAGCTGGTCCCGCCGGCTTCGTTCTTTTCCGCCCACAGCTCTCCGCCATGCGCATCGACGATCGACCAGCAGATGGAAAGCCCGATCCCCATACCCTTTTCCTTGGTCGTGATAAAGGGCTGGAAAAGGTTCTCGGCGACCTCCGATGCAAGGCCCGGCCCCGTATCGGCGATGCTGGTTCGGATAAAACCGTCATCCAGGTGCGACGTCGTCACGCTCAGCCTGCGCAGCGGGCAGTCCTGCATGGCCTCGACGGCGTTCCTGGCCAGATTGAGGATCACCTGCTGGATCTGGATACGGTCGGCGAAAACGGCAGGCAGGCCGTCTTCAAGCTCGATATCGACATGCACATCCAGATCGTCGGATCCCAACAGGGCGAATTCGACGGCTTCCTCGACCAGGAGGTTGAGATTTTCTTCCCTGCGATTGTGATCGCGTTTCTCCACGAAATCGCGAAGGTGCCGGATGATCTGCCCGGCGCGGGCCGACTGGTCGGACGCCTTTTGCATGAGATCGCGCGCCCGCGCCGCCTCGGGCGCGTCCAGCTTCGCAAGCGTTCGCCCGGCGGCGCTGAGATAATTCATGATGGCGGCGAGCGGCTGGTTCAGCTCATGCGCCAGAGATGAGGTCATCTGCCCCATTTCATTGAAGCGCGACATGTGAACGAGTTCGGCCTGCGTCTCCTGAAGGCGCCGCGTGGCCTCGCGCCGTACCGTTATATCGTGAACGATCCCGACGAAGACGCGCCTTTCATCGAGTTGGCCTTCGCCGACCGAGAGATAGACCGGAAACTCGGACCCGTCCTTGCGCAGGGCCTTCACCTCGCGCCCGATGCCGATGATCTTCTTTTCGCCCGTGTCCCGGTAGGCCTTCAGATAGCCGTCATGCTCGTGTCGATAGGGCTCGGGCATGAGCATACGGATGTTCTGACCGATCACCTCTTGCGGGGTGTAGCCGAACAGTTTTTCGCACGCATCATTGTAGATGAGCAGTTCGCCCCGTTCGTCGATGACGAGAATCCCGTCGACGGCGGTCGCCAGCAGCATACGAAAGAGAGTAGCGCTATCTGTGTCTTTGAAAGCCGAGCCGCTCCGCATACCGCTCCCGACACCTTTTTTCGTTTTTCAATTGTGGATTATGAGGTGCGCAGCCCCATTGGAGCAAGTATTAGATGCCACCGATAAAAAATTCATTCTCGATCGACCGGAAAATATCTTTCCGGCGGCCGAATTTGAGCCCTGTTCACTATTTTCCGGCCGCCACAGGAGACCATAAACTTTATATGGTTTCTGTAGTTACTTTCATTAACTGAGACGCCTCGTCGATATGGGCCGCGATTGGAGGGCCCACACGCCGAAAACAAAAAACCCCGCAGCCGGTGAGGGCCGCGGGGTTGGTCGTTTCAGAGACGGTCGGGATCAGGCGACTGCCTTCTCCTTCGTCTTGGCCTTGGCGTAGACGAACTCGGCGCTTTCCAGATCGATCAGCGGCAGCTCGTCCTTCTCCTTCCAATAGTCCTGCGTGTGACGCCATTCCGGCTTGTCGCCGCATTTCGGCAGGAGATGCATGGAGCGCATCAGATAGCCCGGATTGAAATCTTCCGGATCGATCCACGGACCGAGCTTCATGTCCTTGTCTTCCGGCCGAAGCTCGACGGTGACCTTGCTGACGCCCTTCTCCTTCATGTGGTTGAGGAGACGGCAGACGAAATCGCCGAGCAGATCCACACGCAGCGTCCAGCTCGCCCGGAAATAGCCGAACACCCAGACGAGGTTCGGCACACCGGTGAACATCATGCCGCGATAGGTGACGGTATCGGCATAATCGACCTTCTTGCCGTCGACCGCGAAATCGATGTCGCCCAGCACGGACAGGTGGAAGCCCGTCGCCGAGATGATGATATCGGCTTCCAGTTCCTCGCCGGACTTGGTGAGGATACCCTTTTCCGTGAAGCGCTCGATCTCGTCGGTCACGACGTTGGCCTTGCCCGACGCGATACCCTGGAAGATGTCGCCATCCGGCACGAAGGCAATGCGCTGGCGCCAAGGGCGATAGCGCGGCGTGAAATGCTTCTGCACGGTTTCTTCCGGCAGGAAGAGACGCACCGCGTCCAGCAGCTCCTTGCGCACCACTTCCGGCTCTTCGAAGGAGCGGCGGGTGAACTCGTCCTGATTGTGCAGGATTTCGCGGCGAGTGATCTCATGGATCCACTCTTCCTTGACCTCAAGCTCACGCAGGCGATCTGCCAGCTCGTTCTCGTTCCGGCCCGGAATAAAATAGGTCGGCGAGCGCTGCAGCAGCGTCACATGCTCGCAATCGCCGGCAATGGCGGGCACAAGCGTCGCCGCCGTGGCGCCGGACCCGATGACGATGACCTTCTTGCCCTTGAGCTCGATGTCTTCCGGCCAGGTCTGCGGATGGACGATCTGGCCCTTGTACTTGTCCATGTCCGGCCAGTCGGGCGTATAGCCTTCGTCATGCTTGTAGTAGCCCTGGCACATCCACAGGAAGTTCGCCGTGATGCGGAACGGTTCGTTCGTGTCCAGACGAGTGCCTTCGATGGTCCAGATATTGTCCTCGCTCGACCAGCTCGCCGAGTTGATCTTGTGCCGGTAGCGGATATGGCGGCCGATGTCGTTCTCCTCGATCACCTCGCCCATATATTTCAGGATCTCTTCCGCCGAGGCGATCGGCGCGCCCACCCACGGCTTGAACCGATAGCCGAAGGTATAGAGGTCGCTGTCCGAGCGGATGCCCGGATATTTATGCGTGAGCCATGTGCCGCCGAAGCTCTCCAGCGTCTCCAGGACGATATAGGAGCGGTCGGGGGTCTGGTCCTGCAGATGATAGGCGGCACCGATGCCGGACACGCCGGCCCCGACGACCAGCACGTCGAAATGTTCAGTCTGTCCGGCGCCCGCGGCCGGCTTCTCCAGCGTTTCCGTCCCTGTCATTTTTCTCTTCCCTTTTGTTTTGCCTCTTGTCCACGCCGTCCATGGGCTGCGTGCGAGGCTGGGTTTTCCATCTCGAGATTGTGGGTACTTGATTTTGACTCACGTGAAGAACCAGTCAATGGCAATCTGAAAACGCGTCATGTCAATTTGACGCAGGGATCGCGAGACGAAAAACGCCACCCTTCCCCGGCGTCGGATCACCTACCGGCAATTTGCGGGTTTCGGCCGATATCTGGACAGGCAGCGCGAAAATCCTATGTTTCCGGCAGGCGCCGCCGGGGCGCAAACAGGGAAGCACCATGCCATGAAGCTCAATGCGGAATTCGACAAGCGCGCGGTCATGCATGCCGCGGCGCAGGACTGGATCCCCTCGCCCATGCCGGGCGTCGAGCGCAAGATGCTGGACCGGATTGGCGAGGAAGTGGCGCGCGCAACCTCCATCGTCCGCTATGCGCCCGAAAGCGCCTTCAGCGAACACACCCATGGCGGCGGTGAGGAATTCCTCGTGCTGGACGGCACCTTCCAGGACGAGCATGGCGACTATCCCGCGGGCACCTATGTGCGCAACCCGCCGACCTCGCACCACACGCCCGGCGCGGCGGAGGGCTGCACCATCTTCGTGAAGCTCTGGCAGTTCGCGCCCGACGACCGGACCTATGTGACGCTCGACACGACTGCGCTGGCGCTGGAACCGATGGACGGACACACAGGCGCAAAGGCGGCCACGCTCTTCACGGACGAACGCGAAACGGTGCGCCTGATCGAGCTGGCCCCGAACGCGCATCTCGACCTCGCACCCGAAGACGGCATCGAAATCCTGTGTCTCGAGGGCGGTTTCACTGAAAGCGGCGAAGAGTTCTCGCCATGGTCATGGCTGCGCCTGCCCATCGGCGCTGCGCTTTCATTGACCGCCGGCAAGGAAGGCTGCCGCCTCTGGACGAAAGAAGGCCACCTGCGCTTCGTCAGCGCGCCTGCCGCCGCCTGACGCGGCGGAAAGCGCGCCGCTGCCCCTAGAAACGATAGGCGAGACTGAGCTGGAAGGTCTGGCTGAAGACATTGCCGACCGGCAATGCCGCCTCGTAACTCGCCCGCGCCGACAACCGGCTGTCGAGCTGCACATCCACACCGCCGCCGACCGACAGCCGATCGCGCGCAGCCTCCAGCGCCGCGACGGCATAGCGATAGCCCGCGACGGACACATTGCCATGCGGGGCCGCGTCCAGCACTTCCCGGCTATAGGCGATTTCGGCCGACGGCGTGACGGTGCCGACCTCGCCCGTCCTGAAAACCCGCGAGGCCGAAAGCGCCGCGAACGGACGCAGGCTGTCGACCTGCCGCCCGTCGCCGGAAAGGTTGAAGCCCGGCGCACCCTCCTCCGTGAAATTGTCTTCCCACAGACGAATATACTGAACGCCCACGCGCGGCGTGAGCGTCACATTTCCGGCCTGTGTGGGCGCCGCCGCCTGAAGCGCAGCGGAGGCCTCGTGAATGCCGTAATCCGTGCCGGCGATACCGCCGGTCGAGGGCACCGCACGGTCCGCATCGACATGGTGATAGCCATAGCCGAGCGTGCCGCCCAGCGTCACCGGCCCGTCCAGCCAGCCGCCATAGGCCGCGACGCGCACTGTATTCAGCGTCGCGTCATTGACTCCGCCTTCCGTCACCGAGGTGTGGCTGTAGCCGGCGGCAAGCCCCATGGAAAAGCCCCCATCGCTGCGCGGCAGATCCCGGCCGATCAGGAAGCCGCCCGTCTTCGTGTCGAAACCGGGCGTCGCGCCGTCATTGTCCACATCGGTGAAGCTGCCATAAGCCCAGGCCCAGACATCGGGCTTGCCCTGCGCATTGCCGAGGAGGCCGCGGAGACTGTCACTGTCGCCCGCCGCCGCGAGCTGAACCGGTTCCCCACCCCGCAGCGCTACCGCGTCACCTGTCCTCGGCGCCTCGCCTGCCAGACGGCGAAGCAGCAGGCGCCCGGCTTCGCCGCCATTTTGCAGCGCCGCCGTGCGCAGCCCCGTATAGAGCGTGGCGCCGTCGGGCGCTTGGGAAACCGACAGCAGATAGAGCGTCACCTGCGACGCCCCATAGGAGAGCGTCTGGCGGAACCCGGCCGGCGCCGTGCCGCTGATCGAGGCGAACCGGCCGCTGATGCCGCCACCCGCCGTCACGATGGCATAGCTGGACGGGCTGTAGCTGCCCGCCTGGTAGACGAGATCGAGCGTCCCATCCAGCGTGGCGGTGCCGTTCACCGCCAGCTGCGAGCCCGCGGCGGGCGAGACCTCGATTTCCAGCGTCGCGCCACCACCCTGCGTATAATTGCCGCCCACCGAGAGCGTACCGACGGAGCCGCCCGGCGCCACCGTGCCCGCGGCCTGGTTGAAGACGGACCCGCCAATGGCGCCGTGGCCGATGAGCCGCGCCCCGCTGTCGACGGTGGCGCTGCCCGCGATGGAGGCGCCGGGATGCGTGGCATCACCCACGGCCAGCGTCCCGGCGGACACCGTCGTCATGCCGGTATAGGTGTTGACGGCATTGAGCGTGAGCATGCCGCTGCCGGTCTTGGTGAGGCCACCCGTGCCGCTGACGATACCGTCGATCAGCGTATCGTTGCCGTTCGTGTCGATCGTGCCGCCGGCGGCCTCAAGCGACATTGCCGTCGCAATCGTCTGGTTCGCGCCGTTAATGAGCAGCGTGCCGCCATCGACGACTGCCGTGCCGCCGGCGCAGGCCAGCGCCGCCCCCGTGTTGGCGACGAAGGTACCCCCGTTTGCGAGCGGGGCGCCGGACTTCGGGTCGTTGCACATGCTTACGCTAAGCGGCGCGTCGCCCGTTGCCGTCGAACCGTTTGCCGTCAGAAGACCGGTGACGGGATCGACGGTGTAAAAGGACAGCTTGTCGCCGGCGCCTTGCGACGCGGCGTAAAGCGCCGTGCCGTCGGGCGAAAGGGCGATACCGTTGGTCTGGGATCCATTGGAAACGATCCCGACCGCCGTACCTGTCGCCGTATCGATGATGGTGATGTTGCCGGTCGTGCGGTTGGCGACATAAAGATACGCCCCATCCGGACTGACGGCCACGCCATCCGGCCCGCGTCCGAGCGTCCCGCCGAAATCAAGGCTCAGCGCGGCACTTACCGAATGGATGGCGGTGTCGATGACCGAGACGCTGTTGTCCGTGAAATTGCTCACATAGAGATGCGCGCCGTCCGGACTGACGGTGATATTGAGCGGCTGATCGCCGACCGTCACATTCGTCAGCACGCTGTTGGTGGCCGTGTCGATGACGACCACCCGGTCCTGAACCTGATCGACGGCATAAGCGCGCGTGCCGTCGGGCGAAAGGACAAGATTGCGCAACCCACTGCCCGCACCGGTGGAAACGGTCGTCACCGAGGTCAACTGGCCGCTCACCGCGTCGACGTCATAGACCTCGACGCCGCCACTGCCGAGCGCGAGATAGGCATGGGCCCCGTCCGGCGTGAAGGCGAGACCGGAGGGCTGGATGCCGGTGTTGATTGTCTGCACCACGGTGTTGGTGGCCGTGTCGACGACCGAAAGCGTGTCGGAACCACGCGACGGCACATAGGCGAAGGCCTGGTCGCCCCGCACGGTCGACGACAGCAGCGTGGAACCGACACCGCCAACCGTGGTGACCGGGCTCGCCGTGCCGTCCGTATTGGTGGAGAAGACCCCGACCGTATCGTCGTTGAAATTCGGCACATAGATGAAGAGGTCCGCGGGCGCGGCCGCCGCCCCGCCCCCGAGAGCGGAAACGCCGGCACCCAGAAGCACCGCCCGCCACGCCTTGCGCGCGGGCAGGCGCTTGTACCGCCGACCGTTTCGATGCACCGGATTCGTATGAGGCATACCGCCCTCCCCTGACGTCCGCGGCCGCTCCACCGAACGCCCCCCGCGCGGTAAAATGCCCGGTCCCTGCGATAACTTCAATATGAACCGAGGGGGAAACGACAACGCGGCGCGGGAGCGGGAAACAGCAACGAAAAAGCCCGCCAGGCGCTAACCTGACGGGCTTTTTGATGTTGGTTGCGGGGGCTCGCAACCACCGATACCGACACTCGCTGCAAGTTCCAGTCTAGAAAGGAAAAAACGTCCTACCCGCTGCAGCCGTAGTTCGCCTCCCAGATCTTGCAAACTTAACAGCTCCAGTTGGCGCTCGGCGTTAGTTCCTGTCAACCGAACAGGAGCGATAGTCGGCATGCGAACAACAACAGCAGATCTTGGTCCACAGGGCCAGCGGCGGCGCCAGTCCTTCTCGCTAACCCGCACAGCAGGAAAGCTTGGCAACGTCCTTGCCGAAGCCTTGGGCGGCGAGCTTCAGCCCTTCGACGGTGGTGAGGTACGGGAAGATTGTTTCCCCCAGAGCCTTGGCTGTCATGCCGTGCTTGATGGCGAGCACGGCGGTCTGGATGCTGTCTGCGCCTTCGGGCGCCAGGATTTGCGCGCCGTGCAGGCGATCGGTCTCAGCGTCCGCGACCAGCTTGATGAGTCCGCGCGTGTCACGCGCCGCAAGCGCCCGCGGCACCTGGTCGAGCAGTGCAACCGATGTCTTCACATCGAAGCCGCGTTGTCTTGCCTGGCGCTCGGAAAGTCCAACGCCGGCGACCTGCGGATCGGTGAAGACCACCCAGGGCATGGCGGTATTGTCATAGACAAAACTGTCGCCGTTCAGCGCGTTGTGTGCGGCAAGCTTGGCGCCATAGGCGGCCATATAGACGAACTGATCGCGTCCGGTCACGTCGCCGGCGGCATAGACGCCGGATTTCGAGGTGCGCATCCGGTCATCGACGATAATTCCGCCACCGGACGCGCGCTTCACGCCGGATTCGTTCAGCCCAAGGTCCGCCGTGTTGGGCGTGCGTCCGGTGGTCACCAGAACCCGCTCGGCGGTCAGCGTCTCGGCGCGACCATCCACGTCAATGGTCAGCGTGGTTTCACCGTTCTGCTGCTCGATCCTGGAGTAGGTCAGTCCGGCACGAACCGTTATGCCTTCTTTGGCAAGGTAGCGAGCAAGCGCTTGCGCTATTTCCGGTTCGGCCTCGGGCAGCAGGCGCGAGCGCGTGACCAAGGTCACGGCGGTTCCGGTGCGGGCGAACATCTGGGCCAACTCGCAGCCGATGTAGCCGCCGCCGATAACCAGAAGCGAGCGCGGCTGCTGGTTAGTTTCCAGCGCCGTGGTGCTGGTGAGGTAGGGAACATTCTCAATGCCCGGGATGCCTGGCACGGCCTGTGATGCGCCGGTGGCGACGATGATGTTGCCGGCAGCAACGGGGCTGTCGTTCACAAGCACGCCGGCGCCATTCAACCTTGCTGCCCCCTCCAGGTAGGCGATCCCGTCATATTCGGACAGCAGATCGATATATTTCTTCTGCCGGAGTGTTCCGACGAGATCGTCCTTGGCCGCGATCAGGACTCGCCAGTCAGCGACATGGGCCTCACCGGCGAGGCCGGGAAACCGGCTTGCCGCGCGTGCACCGTGCAGCGCTTCGGCGGCGCGGATCATGGTCTTGGACGGCACACAGCCGACATTGACGCAGGTGCCGCCGATAAGCCCATGTCCGATGAGAACTACGTTCGCGCCTTGCTCAGCGGCCGTGATCGCAGCGGAGAAACCCGCCGAACCCGCTCCGATGACAGCGAGATCATAGCCATCCTTCCGGCTTCCGTCCGTGCTGCAGCAATCGGCCATGTCAGGCCCTTCCGTTGTTCGATTGTGTTTCAGAGGCGCCGCACGCCGCCGCCCGCTGCCGCCGCCAGAGCCCATAGGCAGTGATCGTGAGAAAGAGGACAAGCGCTGGAATGAGCACATAGTCGACCCAGCCGAGCCAGGCTGACAGGCCAAGAGCGCCGAGCGCGATGACCAGGACCGGTGTTGAGCAGCAGATCGCCGCGATGTTCGAGCCGGCGATTCCGGTTTTCAGGATGGTCGTGTCTTTCATGCCAGTCTCCCGACAGCGCCACCCGCCCGCGTGAGCACCGGCGCGAACAGTGCCCGCCCGATCTGCATCGCCTCGTCCGGCGTGAGGCGGTACCCTTCCGAGCCGGATCGGTTGGTTCTCCACCAGTCTTCGAGGTGCGCCTCGGAGCAGAAGAAGGGGATTACGGTGCAGAGAGAGGTCGCTGCGCAAGCTCCATCATATTGGTTGCCAGACCACACTACGGTTGTACCCGGCTCTACACAATCCAGAGCGACGCCACGGTCCTTTGTGGCGATCCGGATAGAACCGCCGCATGCGCGGCAGCTAGACTTGATCACCACGTCGGCATCGAACATAGCCCCTATACCGAGCGCGTCGACGGCGCACATGGCGTGCGTCACTTTGCCGTCGAGCCCGACGCGGTGTTCAGTTGACATTGTGGTCAGCGGATAAGCGCCTACGATGGCGCTGCTGCCTCCATCGCGGACCACCAGATCGCGGGTCGCCAGCCGGCCCAGGAGTGCCGACACGCGATCCTCGTCAAGTCCCGTCCGGACCGCGATCCAGGCCGTATTCGGCGCGCTATCCAACTCGGCCAACCCCTCGATGGCCGCCTGTCGCACGCAATCTTCCTCATCGTCATAGCCGCTCCAGTTCTTAGCCAGATCGAAGGCGGAGAGGATTGCGGCCAGCGCATCCGCCGAGGCTGGCGAGGTCACCGCAGTCCAGTCGGGAAAGGCTACGCCGGCACGCAGTTCGAAGCTCGGCAATGCGCTCACTTCAGCTTCCCTGCTGCACCGTCGCCGGGTATCCGGCATTGGCCGAGGCGGCGGCAATGGCTTCGACGGTGGTCACCGACGGATTGAACACAACAGTCGCCGTCCTGGCATCGAAGTCGACCTCAACTTGTCTCACACCTTCAACGCTTTCCATCGCCTTCCTGACCGTGACCGGGCAAAGTGCGCAGATCATGCCCGGCACATCGAAGGTGGCGGCGTGTTCGCTCGAAGCCGCCTGAGCCGCTGAAACAAGGATCGGCGACGCGACGGTAGAGACAAGGGGCAGGCCGGATACGCCCAGAGCAAGCATTCCAGCAGCGACGAAGAACTTCGGCTTCATATTGATTTCTCCTAATAGAACAACGGTGCCCACCAGTTGATCGTCAGCGCCAGAACGACCAGTACGGTCGACAGCCACAGGGCGGACTTGGTGATGAGAGCGGGTTCCGGGCGGGCGCAGTAGGACCCGTCCTCGCAGGCGACCTTGGGCTTGAAGTAGACCTGCCGAAAGCCGAGCCCGATGAAGACGAGCGCCACCCCGGCGAAGATCGGCTTGTAGGGCTCAAGCGCGGTCAGATTACCGATCCAGGCGCCTGAAACACCAAGCGTCAGTAGGACGAGCGGCGCAATGCAGCAGGTCGAAGCCAAGATGGCGCCGACGACACCGCCGGCGGCAAACCAACCCTTCTTCCGATCTGGCACATGCGTCGGCACGTCCAGCGCCATGGTTTCGATTTTTGTCTCGCCCATACGGTTCGCCCTCGAATTTCAGTCGAAAGCAAGCTACGGTCTGTAGTAACTACAGACTCAAGGAGAATTTCGAGCCATGGCCGATCACGTTTCCGGGAAGCGATTGCAGCGCGCCGAACTGGCAAGGCACACCGGCTGCAATCTCGAAACCATTCGCTATTACGAGAAGACCGGCATGATGCCCGATCCACCGCGCACGGCGTCGGGTTACCGCGTCTATGACGATGCCCACATCTCGCGGCTGCGTTTCATCCTGCGCGCCCGCGAGCTCGGCTTTTCCATCGAGCAGATCCGCGGCCTGCTCGAACTCGTTGATGGCGGCACTCAGACCTGCGCCGAGGTGAAGGAACGGACCGAGCAACACCTCGCCGATGTCCGCGCCAAGATCGACGACCTCAAGCGGATCGAGAAGGTGCTGGCGACGACCGCCGCGCAATGCTCCGGCGAGGACATACCGGAATGCCCGGTGCTGGAGGCGCTGGCATCGTGATGGCAACGCTCGCAATCTATATCGGCGCGGCGCTGGCGGAAATTGCCGGCTGTTTTGCCTTCTGGGCCTGGCTGCGTCTGGACCGGTCGCCGCTCTGGCTCGTACCGGGCATGGCCAGTCTCGCGCTCTTTGCCTGGCTGCTGACGCGCATCGACAGCGATTTCGCGGGGCGTGCTTATGCAGCCTATGGCGGCGTCTACGTCGCGGCGTCGCTGTTCTGGCTTTGGGTGGCGGAATCTCAGCGTCCCGACCGCTGGGACGTGAGCGGTGCTGCGGTTTGTCTGGTCGGCGCCGCAATCATCCTGTGGGGACCGCGACCGAGCTGACGTCCTTCGGATGCCAACTCATTGTTGTGAGAATGCCTCCGGGCGCGCGGCGATGGAATGGGCCACCGGGAATGGATGCGCCGACCCATTTCGCTCGCACCGGCGCGCTGAGCCAAACAATGCAGCCCTTGCTTCAAATCATAGCTCCTGCTAAGTTGCAAATAATTCTCAATTTCAGGAACGTTGAATGTTCGAGATTTCCGATTGGCTGCGAACACGGTTGAGCCGGCGCATGGTTCTGGGAGCGGGTCTAGCGGCCGCGGGCGGCTCTGCCGTCGCCGCGGTGGGCAGCGCGCAGGAGGTCAGTCAAGCCGGATATGGTGGCGGCAAGCCGCATCAAGGGATGGCCGGTTCGGGCCACGCGTCCAGCCACGGCGCGATGATGACGGTCGGCGATGTCGATGAGGCGCGGAACGGGTTCGACACGGCCAAGATGCTGACCGAGTGGGAGACCGGAACGGTTTCCCGACTGCCCGATGGGCGCGTTCTGCGCACCTTCCAGATTGACGCCGTCGACAAGGAAATCGAGATCGCTCCCGGAGTGATGTTTCCGGCCTGGACCTATAACGGCCGTGTTCCCGGCCCGGCGCTCAGGGCAACCGAGGGAGAGCGGTTGAGGATCGTCTTCCGCAACTTTGGCTCACATCCCCATTCGATCCACTTCCACGGCATTCACTCCGCGCGCATGGACGGCATTCCCGGCGCCGGCGTGATCGATCCAGGTGATGAGTTCGTCTACGAGTTCGACGCCAAACCATTCGGCTGCCATTTCTACCATTGCCATGCGCTGCCCCTGAAGCGGCACATCCACAAGGGCCTTTACGGGCTTTTCGTCGTCGATCCCGACCCGGTGCGCCATCCCGAGCATGCCGATGTCGCCCGCTCCCGCCTGCTCGGCACCCCGGAGAACGCCGAGTGGCAGGAGTTCGCTATGGTGATGAACGCCTTCGACACCAATTTCGACGACGAGAACGAGGTCTATGCGGTCAACACGGTCGCGCATACTTATATGAAACGCCCGATCCCCATCCTGCGCGACAAGCCGGTGCGGGTGTATCTCGTCAACGCCGTCGAGTTCGATCCGATCAACTCGTTCCACCTGCATGGCAATTTCTACGACTACTTCGATCATGGCACGACGCTGACGCCGACACTGCGTACCGTCGACACGATCACCCAATGCCAGGCGCAGCGCGGCATTCTCGAGTTCTCCTTCAAGGAGCACGAACCCGGCCTCTACATGTTCCACGCGCACCAGTCGGAATTCGCCGAGCTGGGCTGGATGAGCTTTTTCGACGTCAAGGAGGCCGTGGCATGAACGAGACTCGCCCTGTTGCCGAAGCCGGATCGGCACCGGTCGAGCCGCTGCGGTCACGCGCAGCCCTCATCTGGCTTCTGCTGCCACTCGCCGTGCTGGCGCTTGCAGTCACCTGGCTTGTTACGGCCAATCCATTGAGCCGTTTCGACAATGGTGCGCCGCCGGTGGAGAACCTGACCTTCGAGCGCACCGTCCTGTCCGACGGCGGCATCGATCTTCTCGTCCGCGCCGGTGGATCGGAGCCGATGACGATCGCTCAGGTGCAGGTCGACGACGCCTATTGGCAGTTTGTGCAGGAACCGGCCGAGCCCCTCGGTCGTGGCGACACTGCATGGATTCGCTTGTCCTATCCCTGGGTCCTCGGCGAGACGCATGCGGTGAAGATCGTCACCAACACCGGCGCCACGTTCGAACATGAGATCGCCGTTGCCGTGCCGACCCCGGTCGCCAATGCCGCAACGCTTTGGAGCCAGATGCTTCTGGGGGCGTTCGTCGGCATCGTACCGGTCGCCATCGGCCTGATGTTCTATCCTGCGCTGCGCGGTATCGGCCGCGGCGGCATGAACTTCCTTCTCGCGACGACGGTGGGGCTGCTGGTGTTCCTGATGATCGACGCCGCGGGTGAGGCCCTCGAACTCGCGGGCGAGGCCGCCGCCATTTTCCAGGGGCAAGCCATGGTCGTTCTTGCAGCGTCCGCCGCCTTCCTCATTCTCATGGCCGCCGGACGCCGCGGCGGCACGCCGGCCGGGTTGACGCTCGCGACATTCATCGCTCTCGGTATCGGCCTGCACAATCTCGGCGAGGGTCTTGCCATCGGCGCGGCCTTCGCCGCCGGGGCGGCCGGGCTTGGCACCTTCCTCGTGCTGGGCTTCACCATTCACAACATCACCGAGGGTATCGGCATCGCCGCGCCGATGCTGAAGAAGCGCCCGCCCCTGTGGACATTTCCGGCCCTGACCCTGCTTGCCGGCGGCCCGGCCGTCCTGGGCCTGTGGATAGGAAGCCTCGCCTATGCGCCACAATGGTCGGCGCTGGCGCTGGCGATCGGAGCCGGCGCCATCCTGCAGGTGGTCGTCGAAGTCAGCGCCTATCTGGCGAGATCCGACGGCCGTGGGACAGCGGCTCTGCTGTCATGGCCGGTCATGGCCGGGCTCGCCTTCGGTGTCGCCTTCATGTACGGCACGGCCATGCTGGTCAAAGTCTGAAGCCCTGGCGGACCGCGCTGGCTCGATCAGCGCGGCCACAGCATGCCTAGTCTGCGGCAACGGCGGCGATGGGGAAGCGGCGAACGCCCCAACCCAACAGGCGCATCGCATTGAGGGTGACGAGCACAGTTGCGCCGGTATCTGCCAGGATCGCCGGCCACAACCCGGTTATGCCCACAATCGTGGTCACGAAAAAGGCGGCCTTGAGACCGAGGGAGACCGCGATGTTCTGCCAGATGTTGGTCATGGTCGCCTTGGACAGGTCGATCATTCCGGCGATGTCGAGCACGCGAGCATGCAGCACCGCGGCGTCGGCGGTTTCGAGCGCAACATCTGTGCCGCCGCCCATGGCAATGCCGATATCTGCCGCCGCCAGCGCTGGAGCGTCGTTGATACCGTCGCCGACCTTGGCCACCACCTTCCCTTCGGACTGCAACTCGCGAACGATGCGCTGCTTGTCCTCCGGCAACAGGCCGGCCCGAACCTCGATACCGAGTTTGGAGCCGATTGCCTGAGCGGTCCGCGCATTGTCGCCGGTCAGCATGACGACACCGACGCCGGCGGCCTTGAGCGCATGAAGGCCGGCCTCGGCGTCGGCACGAGGTTCATCGCGTATCGCCAGTAAGCCAGCGACTTCTGAACCGGCAACGAGGACGGAAACGGTCTTGCCGGCGTCATTGAACTTGTCAATCACTGCCTGCAGTTCCGGCTCGATCGTGACGCGTTCGGCCGCAGCCGCAGGCGAAGCAAGGAATACGTCCTCGCCGCCGACCTTGCCCGAGACCCCCTTGCCGGCGATGGCCCTGGCCGATGCGGCGGGTGGAATCGGCGCCTGGTCGGCTTGTGCCCTGGAAAGAATCGCGATTGCCAGCGGATGGTTCGATCCCGTTTCGAGCGCTGCTGCAAGCGACAGCACTTCGCACTCCGAACGGCCGACCCCGACGATGTCCGTCACCTGTGGCTTGCCTTCGGTGAGCGTTCCGGTCTTGTCGAGCGCGACCATCGAAATCGAGCGCGGGCGTTCGAGCATCGCGCCGCCCTTGAGGAGCAAGCCCTGACGCGCGCCAGCCGACAGCGCCGCGGCGATCGCGGCCGGCGTCGAGATGACGAGGGCGCACGGACACCCAATCAGCAGGATTGCAAGGCCCTTGTAGACCCATTCGCCCCACGACTGCCCGAACAGAAGCGGAGGTACGATCGACACCAGGGCACCGACGACGAGCACGCCGGGTGTGTAGTACATCGAGAAGCGATCGATGAACCGGGCGGTCGGCGCCTTGCTCTCCTGGGCTTCCTCGACCAGCCGCACGACTCGCGCGATGGTGTTGTCGCTCGCGCTCGCCGTGACTCTTACCTTGAGGACGGCATCGGTATTGATCGTGCCGGCGAACACCTGGTCGCCCACCTGCTTGGATTTGGGCACGCTTTCACCCGTGACAGGGGATTCGTCGATCGCGCTATGCCCTTCGACGATGTCGCCATCGGCAGGTATTCGGTCTCCGGGGCGCACCATGACGATCGCGTTCACTGCGAGGTCTGCTGCCGGTACCTCACGGGTCTGATCGCCTTCGACAAGGAGCGCCGTTTTGGGCACCAGATCGGCCAGCCCCTTGATGCTGGCGCGGGCGCGGCCCGCGGCCACACCTTCGAGCAGTTCACCGACAAGGAACAGCAAGACCACCGTCGCCGCTTCCTCGGTCGCGCCGATGATGACGGCTCCGGTGGCGGCAATGGTCATCAGGGTCTCGATGGAGAACGGCGTGCCGGCCATGGCACCGGCCAGCGCTCGTCGCGCGACCGGTATCAGGCCGACGAGCAGCGCGGCGATGAATGCGAAATGACCGGCATCGGGCACAATCCGTCCGGCCAGATAGGCCACGATCAGCGCAACACCGCAGGCCAGGGTGAGTATCGCCTTGCGTGTCC
>NZ_NYVD01000140.1 GCF_002684405.1 Parvibaculum sp.
CGGCGGCGGCCCCGCCATAGCCCGCCGTGAAGGAAACGCCGATCCCTCCCACCGTGTCATCCGGTGCGGGCAGCGCGGCATTCCGTTTCAGGGCGATACGCGGCGGGTCGTGACGCAGGCCGAGGTCGTAAAGCGCGGCGTCGAGCGCCGTGCCGTCCACCGCCAGTGCTTCCACGCTCACCACCGGCGCAAGCGGCAGATTTATCCGGCGCGTCTCCGGCCAGGCATCAAGCGTCAATTGCCAGCCTTGCGAAACAAAGGCGCGGCGCGTTTCCGCTTCGAGCATGGTGCGCGCAGCGGTCACGAGCCCGGCAATGAGCGCGTCGTCCGATGTGCTGTCCACGCGCAAATGCGCCCGCGCCTCGTCCATCGTCACCGGCTCTTCCGCCGGGCCGTCGATGAGTGTCAGGGTCATGGGGTTCTCTCAAGACTGTCATCCCGGCTTTATGCCGGGATCCAGGGGCCGCGAGCATAGTGGCCACCGCTCTGGATCCCGGGACAAGCCCGGGATGACATTGAGTGGGAAATCAAACCGGCTTCACATCCGCACCGCCGAGCAGCGCCAGCGCGGCGACGGGCGTACCTTCGTCATGCGTGCCTTCGGGCACCACACGGATACGGCTGTAGCGCAAGGACCCCACATAGCCGATGCGGTATTCGCTCTGCTCTTTGCCTGCCGCGTCGATACTGGCAAAGACGCCGTCCGCATCGACGCTGCCCAGAACGCCGCCGTCCTCGCTCACCGCCTCCCAGCTGCTGCCATCGGCGGAGGCTTCCAGCACGAGGTCGAGACGGTCGGTCTCGCTCAAGCTGTCGCCGCTCGCGCCAATGGCGACGATATGTTCCACGCCGTGAAAGCCCTGAATGTCCACCGGCGCGCCCGCGCGCGCTTCCGTCGTCACGGCAGGGTCGAGCGTCTGCACGCTCGCCAGATTGTGATGCATGTCCATGCCCGTCTCCCTTATGCGCCGAATTTCATCAGCTTGATCGCTTCGAAGTTCTGCACGCCGCCGCCCACGCGCTTCGTCGTATAGAAGAGCACGTAAGGCTTGGCGCTATATGGATCGCGCAGCACGCGCACGCCCAGCCGGTCGACGATCAGATAGCCGCGCTTGAAATCGCCAAAGGCGATGGCGGTCGCGTCTTCCGCGACGTCCGGCATGTCCTCGGCTTCCGTCACCGGATAGTTCAGCAGCGTGGGCGGCGCACCGGCGGCGAGCGAAGGCTGCCAGAGATAATTGCCGTCCATATCCTTGAACTTGCGGATGATGCTCTGCGTCGCGCGGTTCATCACGAAGCGGCCATTGGCGCGGTAGCCCGCCTTCACCGCATAGATGAGGTCGATCAGCTTGTCCGCCGGATTGGACGCCGGGAAGGCGCCCGCATTGCCGGTCGAGACCGTGCCGAGCTTGCCCCATTCCCAGGCAGCATCGTCCACCGTGTCATAGGACATCAGGCCGCGTGGCTTCTTCACGCCGTCGCCGGTGACGAAGGCCTTGCCTTCCTGCTCGGCGAAGGCGGTCTGCACTTCTTCCGCCAGCCACTGGTCGATATTCACCGCCGCGTCGTCCAGCAGCGTGGAGGTCGCCGCCGGCATGGCATAAAGCTCCATCGCCGGGAATTCGAGTTCGGCAAGCTGCGGCGCGGCGCTTTGCGGCCTTGCATCGGTTTCGCCGACCCAGCCGGTCTGCGGCCCGCCCGTGGTGAAGGGCTTCTTGTAGCTCGCCGAGCCGATCTGCCGCACGCCGGCAATGGCGCGAATGGGCGAGGCTTCCGACACGATGCGTTCGATCATGCGCTCCGTTTCGGCGGGCACCAGATAGCCGCCATCGGGATCGGACTGGGCCGACAGCGCCTTTCCTTCCAGCGCACGCAGCTCGCCCGTCTCGCCCTGGCGCACATAGGCATGGAAGGCCTGTTTATGTTCGCGCCGCGCAGGATCGAGTGTCACGCCCTCGCCGCCCATTTCCGGCCGGGACAGCGAGAGCGCCAGCTCGTCCACCATCTTCTTCTGCCGGTCGAGCGCGCGGTCGATGCGGTCCACCTTGTCGTCGGTCAGCGGGTCGGCGGACATCTTCCGCTCGATCTCGCCCAGGCGCTCGTCATTGGCCTGCTTGAAGTCCTCGAAGGCGGAGAGGAAATCGTCCATCGCCTCGCGCACTTCATGGCCGGATGCGCTTTTGGTTTCGAGGACGCGCGCGTCCTCCTTCAGCGATGCGCCGATGCGCGGCACGCCGTTCTCCATGGCACTCATGTGCAGTATCCTTTTGTCGGAGTTTAGAGAGAGGGGCTATCGCGCCCCGAAAATGCGCGCGGCCCGGCGGATCGTCCGCGCCAGTTCCACGTCGCCCGCCTTCACCGCGCTTACCCGTGCATCGGGCAGCATGGGAAAGGTCACGATGGAAATTTCCCAGAGATCGACATCCATCAACCGCCGCACGCCGGTCACGCGGTCCTTCACCGCCTTCACCGCGTGATAGCCGATGGACAACCCGTCGATGGCGCCCGCCCGCAGCAGCGACAGCACCTCGCGGGCGCGGCCGACGTCGGAGAGCAGCTGTCCCTTCACATGCAGGCCGCGCGTGTCTTCCGTCAGCGCGGTCCAGACGCCGATCACTTCATTGGGGTCGTGCTGATAGAGCATCTTCACCCCTTGCGCCCCGCGCCGCCGCAGCGAGCGGGCGAAGGCGCCGGGCATCACCACGTCATGCCCGATATCCTCGGTATGAAACAGGCTCGCATAGCCCTCGAAGCTGCCGTCGGCCCTCACCGATTTCGCCTCGAACATCGCCTCCGCCCGCTCGCAGGCAAGGATCGCCCGCTTGTCGCTCAAATCCCTCACCGCGCTCCGCCTCCTCGAATGTCGGGCAACAAAAAAGGCGCCCTGCGAGGGGCGCCTTTGGTTTCCCTTTTTCTGCTGTCACCCCGGGCTTGTCCCGGGGTGACCTTTGTTATTTCAATATGGCTAAACGCAAAAACTTAGTGTCATCCCGGCGAAAGCCGGGACCCATTGGCAGATCAGCCAGACGAGGTGTGAGTGGGTCCCGGCAACAAGTGCCGGGACGACACCGACTGTTTGTTTTCTGCCGGACTTCAAAACAGATGCTGTCTTCCCGGGATTTATTCCCGGGATCCACTCTCATCTCGATTTGCCGACAGGTGGATTGGGTCCCGGCTTTCGCCGGGATGACACCGGTAAGGATTACCGCCCCACCGCCCTGTCCAGCTTCGCCTCGATCCGCGCGAGCGAGGCGCGCATGGCCTTGCCCTGCTCTTCCAGCCTTGCCGTGCGTTCCACCATTTCGTCGGTGCGGGCGGAGCGCGCCTCCAGCGTCATCAGCCGTTCCGACGCCGCGCCTGCCCAGACGAGCGCGCCGCCCGTCTGCAGCGCGATCGCCAGGATCAGCGCAATCGGCACCCGCTTGTCGAGATGCCATCCATATTCCACGCCCTCGACCGACATTTCCCTTCACCGCCTTTTGGCGCGCCTCGTATTTTCCGAAATGCGCGTGTTTCATGTATGCTGCCGGGCACCGGCCATAAACGCAGCCCCTAAACGCAGCAAAGAGACCTGAGCCCAGATGAATACCGACCAATGGATGATCCTCGTCATGGGGATCGTACTCGCGCTTGCCCCGATGATCCTCGCCACCATGGAGCGCAAGATCCGCGACAAGGGCGAAACGACCGTCCCCAACGTCATCACCATCAAGGGCTATTCGCTGTCGCCCTTCTCCCTGTTTTCAGGCTTCATCGCGCTTGTGCTGCTCTGGCTCTCCGGCATGATGAACCCGAGCCTCGGTTTCGTCTTCATCGTCTTCGGCGTCGTCGCCGCCATCGTGACGGTCCAGCAGGTCCGGGCGACGAAGAAGGGCTGAGCGGGTCGTTAAAGATGGTCTGCGTAGAGACATAAGAAATTCTCTATGTGCTCAGAAGGTAGGCCCCGCAACGGCATAGGAAAATCATCCACATGCGCATATTTGGCTGTTGTCCAATGTGTTGGACGCTGCGGCGGAACATACGCTGGAATGCTATTTCCTAATCTCGCATCGAGATTTT
Source organism: Parvibaculum sp. (assembly GCF_002684405.1). Classification (GTDB taxonomy): domain Bacteria; phylum Pseudomonadota; class Alphaproteobacteria; order Parvibaculales; family Parvibaculaceae; genus Parvibaculum. The sequence goes on from NZ_NYVD01000140.1 coordinate 4,060, forward strand.
TATGTCCGTTTAGGGCACCCGATTGCAGATAGACTCTCTCAATGGGGCCTGGTTCTCCAAAGAAATTCCAGATTCTGAGTGCAACATCATAAGCCCACAGTGGACCTAAGCCGCTACTCTTTCTCCCTGCGACTTCGCACACAATCCAATACAGTTCTTCGAAATATCCGCACCGCAAAATTTTGTTTTTACGCCTGAGATTCAAGAGCTCTTTTGTTCCATTTGGCATTTTACGCTTTTTTATACGCTCTTGATGTGAATGTATTTGCTTAGTTGGACCGAAATAGCCATTTCCAGCTTGCATAATTGCAGTACGCAAGTCCGGTAAACTCTCAAAATAGCTCTTGTCTCTCTCAAGGCATTTGGCACAGTTGTTCAGGTAGTCATCCACAAGTATCGCTAGATTAAAGTGTAACTGTGGCTGAACTGTCGGGCCGCAATGGGTGTGGTGGGTCAAACAACGTGGATAGGGAATAGGTCGGCGTGCCATCGTTGCACTCCTAAAAATGACACCCATTATTATGGTGATATTTTTAATTTATCCAACTGACTATCTCTACTTTCCATACCCCACCGCCTCGCGCTTCTCGTCGTCGGTCAGGAAGTCCGCCGCGCCGACGCGGTTCCACAGCGCCTCGCGTTCGGTGGAGAGCGCGGCCACGCCGTCCGCGTCGTACCAGAGCCGCAGATTGCCTTCATATCTCGACGCCAGCCAGTGGCTCATCATGCGCGCCGTGCGGCCCACCAGCGGCAGCACGGTCTGTCGCCAGAAGCTGCGGTTCGCCTCCGCGTAGTTCGAATAGGTGTTGTCGCCGGGAATGCCCATCATCATGGGCCGAGCGCCAGCGCGATGTCGCGGGCGGCCGCGCGTTTGGCTTCCACGAAATCCATTTCCTTCGGCGTCAGCCCCATGCTCGTCCAGTCGAGCCCGCCTTCGAGCAGCAGCGGACGGCCCGCATTGGCCGCACCCTGGTAATTCTCGGCCAGTTCCCGCTTCAGCCGGTCGAACTGGTCGTCGGAGAGGTTCCGTGCGCCCTCCGCGCCCTTATAGACGAGCGCGCCGGAGGGCCGCGCCGCATTGTCCAGCAGCGCCTTGTTCCACGCGCCCGCCGCATTGTGGATGTCCACCGCATAGGCCGCCGCTTCCAGCGGGCTCAAGCCATAGTGATCGTCCAGCGGATTGAAGAGCCGCATATGCATCACCGGCGACGCACCGTTCGTTTCCGCCCGGATCGTCACTTTCCGTCCGTTGACGGAATACTCCCACGCTTCCGGCCAGCCCTGCCGCCCGGGGATCACCTTCATGCGGTCGGGGCGCAGCGCGTAGAGTTCGCGCGGGTGTCCGTCCAGCTCCACGCATTCCATATAGGCATTGCCGCTCACCTGCAGAAAGCCGTACCAGGCCTCCATCAGATCCGCTCCCGCCTCGCGCGGGTTCGGGCGTTCCATGAGGTCGAGCAGCGGATGCGCCGTCACCTCTTTCGTGCCGTCGTAGAGCAGCCAGGGCACGCTCGCCGCGGCTTCCGCGATCATCCGCACCGCGCGATAGGCGACCGCATTGCGCTTGAAGCCTTCTTCGGCCAGCGCCGCATAGTCGCGCGGCGTCCAGACCGGGCGGCCCAGCGTTTCCACCGAGATCACGCCCGCGGTGCGGCTTGCCTTCGCTTCGATTTCGTTGCCGCGCTCTTTGTCGTTGCGCTGCGCGCGCAGGGCAGCCCTCACCCTCGCCCATCGCGTGGTGGTCATGGTTTTCTCCGTTTTCCCAAAGCAACGCGTCATGGTCCGGCTTGTCCGTGCCATCCACGTCTTCCTTTAAAGCCGCTAAGACGTGGATGCCCCGCATGAAGCGGGGCATGACGGACAAAATACAATCACACCGCCCGCATGCGCGGCCGGCCCGCCTCGCCC
>NZ_NYVD01000141.1 GCF_002684405.1 Parvibaculum sp.
AATCGATGCTCCTGATCGACAAGAGCTTCTTCGCCGCGGCGCGGGATCTTGAGAATATGCGTGGTAGGGACGCCGGACCCGTGGCGCGGGATCGCAAAGGTCCCGTCGGGCAGCATCGTAAGCGCGATCTTGCCCTGGACGCCGGCCAGCGGCGACGGGTCGCGTGTGTCGGCCGGCAGACGCCGGTCGTCGCGAAGGGAGCGCATGATCCCGGCGAGATCGTCCTCGCTCAATGCGTCGTAGTCTTTATCCAGGTGCCCGGGCTTCTTTCCCGGCCCTTCGCCGGCAGGCACACATGAAATCGCGCCGGGGCAGTCGCGGCCGAGGTGATAAAGCAGGCCCGCAATGTCTGACCGGTCGATGTTGTGCTTTGCCATCACTGCGTCGAGGGAGGCGTTCTCCTGCAGCAGATTGTCGAAGAAGGCGCGCGCCGCGCTGTCCTTGAAGCTTTCGCGTTCAAGCGGCAGGGCGAGTGAGATCGGACGTCCGGCGTCCGCGGTGTAGCGGAACGACAGGGCGCCCTGCTCGTCACCGGTCAGCTGTCCGGCCGGGCGGTCCTCGCCTTCGAGGAAGACATCGATTTCGTGCGTCATGATCTCGGTTCCATGCGCAGTTCGAGCCCGAGCTCGCTGGCGGCGCCCAATGCCATCTCGATGGACACCCCGCGTTCTCCGTTTTCGAGGGCAGAGACAAGGCGCCGCGTCGTGCCCATCGCCGTTGCGAGCTCAGCCTGGGTCAATTTCGCCGCTTTCCGCTGGCGGCGGATTTCAGCCCCGAACCCCTTGGCTGTCGAAATCGAAGCGAGAAAATCCATGATCAAGCCTTCAGTGTGAGACAAATATATCCCATATACAGGATGTTTGTAAGAATCCAAGAGAAATGAGACGAATATGGCGCAGAGGAAGAGTTGTCGCCTCATGATGACGGTATGAGACGAATATGGCGCATTTATTATCTTCTTTGGGGCCCTGATCATGATCGTCATCACCGGTGCGATGACGATCAACCTGGTGGTCATGTGCAAGCTCGGCGTGCCGGGTCGGTCCGGTAGCCTGTGTCATTATGGAGTTCGCGCTTTTACCGACGCTCCGGGCGACGTTATCCACTCTTTTCAACTTCAAGACGTCACCGGCCGGTGAGCGGGGTCACATGCCCGCCGCTCTTGAGCGGAAATGTCTGTCATCGGGTCGATCGTCATGCAGCGGATCGAGTGCCCGAGACCGCAGAGCGCACGATTACCAGCCGAAAAGGGAATCGCCATCGGGTGGGAAGCGATGCAGCTCTCCTTTCTTGCAAAAAGTGGCGTCAGGCTTGTCCTGCACCGGAGCCCTGCTCCTACTGGAAAGGCAAAATGGAGAATGATGATGAATTCGGGATCAGAGGCGGATCGTCGCCGCGGAGACAACGGGGCTGGCAGCCAGGCCGGCGTTCGCGCGGGCCGCGAGAATTCAAGGAAGGCCGCGCATGTCAGTGCTGGGGATCGAGCCGGTTCCAGATCTGGAGGCACTCCTGTCGGGCCGTCGGTTTCGAATAAAACCGGGGCCAAGCCGACCGCCAAACAGCCTGGTCAGAAACAGCCCAGCCAGAAACAGCCGAGACAGGAAAGGCCCAGCCAGGAACGGGCCAGAAAGAGAGCACCCGTTTCGAAAGGGCCAGATGCGAAACAACCGCGCCTGATGTGGAAAATCCGGATATGGCGGTTTGCGAAGCAGGCTTTTACGAAATGGACGGATCTGTACGCCGCCATTGCGCAGCGTATCCTCGACAAACCGGCCGGGCAGCAACGGGCTGTGAAGCATGCAGGCACTTCCAAACCGCACCGGATGAAAGATGCGACCAAGGCGAAACCGCGTATCGATGAAAAGAAGCGGACGAGTGAGGTAGTGACAAATTCGACTGCGACGAAGGAAAATCAGACCGCCTTGAAATCGGCGACGGTGCATTCAACCGCAGAGAAGCCTGCAACGGATACGGAGGTGGCGCAAAAGTCGGCCGCCGTGGCACCTGCCCGAAAGGTTTCGAAGCAGGACGAGCCTTCTGGGGCACATAGGGTGTCCGGTGAGCCGGATGCCGCCCCGGTGAAAGCGCCAGGGGCGGGGGCGACGCCGGACAGCCCGCGCCGCTGGGGCACGCCGGACTACGAACGTCTCGGCGCAGTAAACCGAGATCCGCTGGACCTGCGCCGGGCTGACGGCACCAGGATTTCAAGGTTCGCCAAAGGCGGTCTCTACAATCCGGACGGGACACGGGACAATGCGGATATCCTGGCGCGCGAAGGGATCCAGTTCCAGGGCATGGTGTTCTCGGGCCTCGCGGAGAGAGCCCTGCGTGCCAAGATCAATACCCGCGAAGCCGGCGATCCGATCGATGCGCCCGGGCTACCGAGCGAGAACGAGCTGCTCGATCGCGCCCTCGCGCATCATGCCAAGCTCGCCGTCGACGCCGCGATGGCCAAGATCGAGGCCAGGAAGGCAGAGGAAGAAGAAGCCCGCGAATACGCCTATATCAACCAGCCGCCCAAACCGGCCCCTACCCAAACGTCCGGGACCGGAATGAAGGAGCCCGGAGGAAAGACTGGAGCCGGTGAGCCGGACCGGCAGATGCCGAGCTCGGGCGCCGACGCCGAGCCGATCCTGCGGATCGAGGGAGAGGACGCCTACATCGCCGCGCTGGACGAGCTCACCTTTATCGGGCCGGTCCGCAGCCATCTGTCCCCACCGCTGTGCCGCCGGACGCAGACCCTGATCGAAGCGGCGCGCGCGCAGATCAAGCTGCGCGAGGCCGCCTATGTCCCCGAAGAAGCCGAGATGGAGCCCTGGGACAATTACGACCCGGACCCGGACGCCCACACGCTGCGCCGGTGCCGCGACCTCATTCACCGCTACCGCCGTCTCACCGGGATCACGCCGGACGATCAGGACGACATCGATCTCGATGCGGTCGAATTCGTACACTGGGTCCTTGTTGATGCGAAGCAAAAGTGCGCGAGCGTGCAAAAGGACGTCCTCGACGCGCTCTGGAACGGCATGGACCACTACATTCGACACAATCTGAGAGCGGCACGGGTAATGATGAATGCGAGCCGGATCGAATTCTCCGAAAAGGCAGAGCATACCGCCTATATGGGCAGGACGGACCGGGCCGCCGCTGCGGCGGAATGGAGCCCGGAAGGATCCGGCGACTTCGCGCATCCGGACCGGCATCTGCCCTGGGACGATTTCGATTCCATCATGACCGAGCTCGAACGGCGCTCCTCTGTCGGCGCCGCGCGGACCCGGCTCTGGCTGCAGGCCTCGTTCGCGGTGGGATTGCGGCCGATCGAATGGCTCTATACCGATATCCACAGTTTCGAGATGGAAGGCCGCAAACGCGACTTCCTCGTCGTCATGAACGCCAAGCTCAGCGTATATCCTAGGAGCTCGGTCTCGCGGGCCATCGATATCACCGAGCTCGAGCCGTTCTGGCGCAAGCCCGTGGACGACATGGTCAAGCACGGCCGCACCTGGGACGAGCCGGCGGAGTTCATCAAGGAATACCGTCTCGTGAAAACCACCCTCGTCCGTATCCAGAAGAAGATCTGGGGCGAGGTGCGCTACTCGCTTTATTCCTGCCGGCGCCAGTTCATCGCGAACCAGAAAACCCTGCTGAACCCGGTCGAACTCGCCGCCGTTGCCGGCCATTGCGATACGACGTCCCAGGCCAGCGGCTATCCCGGCGCCCAATACGCATGGGCCGCCCGCCGGATCGGCGTGGTGTACCCGAACCCGGACGAAGTGTTCCACCTGCGCTCCCATGAAATCGCCAAGGGAGATCGCGGCCGCGTGCGTCTCGGCAAGCCCCGCCTGCCGGGCAATTTCGAAATGAAGCAGATCCAGCCGTTCCTGGATGCAATCGAACGCGAAACCCCGCGCCCCGAGACGAGCCCGCTCAAAGGGATCGCACTCGGATAGGCCGGGTGGCGCGGGAAGCGGTTCAACTCACTTGAATCGAGTTCAATCTATTTGAACCAGGGTCAACTCACTTGATCCCGGTTCAAATCATTTAACCCGCACTGGATTTGCGCCGCCCGCCGCGGCCGGGGTTCCCGGGCGAGTGCGCCGGAAACGGATGACGCAACCAGCGCATCGGCACCGCCCTTTGCATCCCCCGCATCACCAACACAGGAGACCTGAACCGTGCAGATCAGACACTTCATCCTCGCCAAGGATGGCGGCCGGACCGGCTCCATCCGGACGCTCACCATCGACGCCAGGTCCGGCTAGTCCCCAACGACGATCGCAATGGCGACAACGCCCCGGCTTTCCGCGCGCTCGTCGGAAACGCCCGCATTGGTGACGCCTGGGATGCGCGGACGGCAGGCGATAACCCGAGATATTATCTCCGTGTCCGCCTCGACGCCCCGAGCCTGACCGCGCCACTCAGACTGTCCTTGTTCCCGTGCGACGAGGGCCGCAAGGCGCGGTTGGTGTGGAACAGAGGGAAGGAACGGTAGCACATGCGCGCCGCTTGGGTGAGCAGGATCGTTTGGCCTGCCTATGTTGACGAAACCGCCGTCTGATCCATCCGGAATCGAGATAAGAAGGGTCTGCGAGAGGTGAAATCGAGGAAGCTTTCCATGGCGAGGACAACGGAAACCGGTGCTGGTAGCTACGATGAAAACTTAACGTCTTCCCCCACCTGAAGGAGGGGGATTTTTACATCAGGCCGCGGTTTGCGCGATCTGACGAGATTCTCGGTTCGTCGGGCCCGCAACCGGCACCCTCCCAGAAGGCCGCGTTCCGGCCTGAAGGATGTTCCGCGCCGCTTGGTTATCGCGACGAGGTCTTGTGGCATAGAGATGGACACCGGTTGCTCAAATGCAAATTGCCGGTAGGCGCTTTCCTCCCCGCCCTGAACGACGGGGCTTCTCGCGCTTAACCCGGTGAAACGGATTGAGGTCATTCAGACCGGTCTTAGTGAATTCTGGAAAGACGCCGAGGGCTGGGCTCCGTCAAATGTCGCTGCGCTGCTGGACAAGTCCCGCCTGGACTGGCTCCCATCTCTTGCCACGGCCCTCAATCATTGGTCCAAAGATGGAGACTTGTCGCCAGGAGAATTGATCCTGGCCTGGGCAAATCTCGGTAGCCTGCTGGAAGGGACACTGAAGCTGTTCCTTGCGGTCTATCTCGTTGACTACGAGAACGATGCGGAACTGCTAAAGGCATTGAACATCATATACAGGAAAGGGTCTAAGAAGGGCGATCCGAAGTCGCCTGATGAACTGACCTTGCCTATCCGGTTGTTACCCACACCCACTAAATGTGGGGTGGGCCCATTCCCCGGGAGTAAAGCCCGTCGAAGGTTGGCGCGGCCGCGCCTCCCGCTATTCCGAGCAGCGAGCGGAACGCGTTGAACGGATAGAAGCGCCGGTTGAATCGAAACGTGAATTCGTTGAGGTAGGCTTGTAGATGCTTGGCGCGGACCCCGTGATGGCCGCCGTTGATCCAGGTCTTCAAATTGGCGAAGACCAAGTGAATGATCGGCAGGAATTCCTCTGCGATCTCGGGGTCTCCGCATTCGGCAATCGCGTGGTGGTCGAACCCGCGCTTGCGGAGGCCGGCATAGCCGCTCCAGTCGTCGGTGACGATCAGCGATCCGGGAGCGACGGCGTTTTCGACGAATCCGCAGAGCGAATTGGCGCTACGATCGGGGACGACGGCGAGACGAACGCGTCCCGCGTAGCGACCGTCTTTCCGATCGTCGAGCTTGGTTCCCGGCTTCCGGCGACGCACCTCCACGGCGCAAGCGACGAGAGCCTTGTGGTGGACGCCCCGGCCTTCGCCTCGGGTCCGTCCTCCGACCCAGGTTTCATCCACTTCGACATGCTCTTGCGGCTTGCCGCCGATCTTGTCGCGCTCGGGGCGCACCATCCCGGCGCGGAGCTTGTGAAGGATGCCGAAGGCCGTCTCGTAGCGCGATAGGCCGAGCTGCCGCTGAAATTGGACGGCCGACATCCCGGGCGTTTGGCTGGCGATCAAGTAAGCCGCCCAGAACCAGGTCGACAACGGCGTGTGGCTGCGCTCCATGACGGTCCCGGCCATCAGGCTTACGTCTTTGCGACAGGCGCGGCAGCGCAGAACGCCTGGGCGCGCCTCGAAACGGAACGGCTCGCCAACGACGCCGCACCTTGGGCA
>NZ_NYVD01000142.1 GCF_002684405.1 Parvibaculum sp.
CGTGGCGTGCCGCCGCCATCGGCGACCACGACACCCAGCCTGTCCTTGCCGGCAAACTCCACATTCAGCGCCTCGCCCGGCTTGCGGCCTTCGCTGCCGCGCACCAGCTTGCCGTTTTCGTCCAGCACCACGGCAAAGCCGCGTTCCAGCACCCCTTCATAGGAATAGGATTTGAGAAGCTTGGAACTCGCATCGAGGCGCCGGGCCAGATCGGTCAGATGCCGCCGCTCCGCCCTTTCCGCCCGCGCGGCCACTTCCGAGACGCGTTCCCGGCGGTCGCGGATACGCTGGCGGATCGGCCGCAAGCTCACCCTACCCTCCAGCCGCTGAAGCTGGGCGCGCTTTACCTCCGTTGCCCGGATCAGGCCGCGCGCCAGCCTGTCGGCTGCGCTGTCGAAACGCTGGCGCGGCAGAGCGATGAGTTCGGCAAGGCGCGGCAGGCCCCGGGCAAGGCCCCGCAGGTCGTTTTTCCGCTGCTCGATGAAGCGCGCCTCCGCCCGCGTCAGCCGGCGGCTACGGTCCATCACCGCGTCCACCAGCTCCGCGCGCACGGGCACGGCGATTTCGGCCGCCGCTGTCGGCGTCGGCGCCCGGCGGTCGGCCACGAAATCGATCAGCGTCGTATCGGTCTCATGGCCGACGGCTGAAATCAGCGGTATCTCGCTTTCCGCCGCCGCGCGCACGGCCACTTCCTCGTTGAACCCCCAGAGATCCTCGATCGAACCGCCGCCGCGCGCGACGATCAGCAGGTCGGGCCGTGGAACGGGGCCGTCCTTCTTCATCGCATTGAAGCCCCGGATGGCGGCGGCGACCTCCGCCGCACTGGTTTCGCCCTGTACGCGCACCGGCCAGACCAGAACATGGCGCGGGAAGCGGTCCTGCAGGCGATGGAGAATATCGCGGATAACGGCGCCGGTCGGGCTCGTCACCACGCCGATCACTTCGGGCAGGTAAGGCAGGCGTTTCTTGCGCTCTTCGGCAAAGAGGCCTTCGGCGGCGAACTTCTTGCGCCGTTCCTCCAACAGCGCCATCAGGGCGCCCGCGCCCGCCGGCTCCAGCGCCTCGATCACGATCTGGTATTTCGACGAGCCGGGATAGGTGGTCAGCTTGCCAGTGGCGATGACCTCCATCCCCTCTTCCGGCTTGAAGCGCAGCTTGGAAAACACCCCGCGCCAGATCACCGCGTCGATCCGGGCCTTCTCGTCCTTCAGGCTGAAATAACAGTGTCCCGAGGAATGCGGCCCCCGATAACCCGAGACCTCGCCGCGCAGCCGCACATGACCGAACTCGCTCTCCACCACCTTCTTCAGGGCGAAGGAAATCTCGCTTACGGAGAATTCATGCGCATTGCCGGAACGCTCTGACGGTGCGGGAGGAGCCATTGGCCGGGAGATCCTTTCTACCCCGGGCCTGCTTGCCCGCGGGGTCGGTTTGCCGGAATCGGACCCCATGTTACAAGAAATCCGCATCCTGCCGACAGGGCGGCCGGAGCATGAATTTCGTGCCGCCGGCCATATCCTGTATGGGGCGGAACCAGGGAAAGACAGCCTGATGAATATCCTCGTGATCGGCTCCGGTGGCCGCGAACATGCGCTGTGCTGGGCGATTTCGAAAAGCCCTCTTTGCGACGCCCTTTATTGCGCGCCCGGCAATGGCGGGACCGGGGAGGGCGCAGCGAATGTCGACCTTTCCCCGCTCGATTTCGACGGCATTGTCGGTTTCTGCCGCGACAAGGATATCGGTTTCGTGGTGGTGGGCCCGGAAGACCCGCTGGTGAACGGGCTTGTGGATCGGCTGGATGCGGAGGGCATCAAGGCCTTCGGCCCGAGCGCCGGCGCCGCGCAGCTCGAAGGCTCCAAAGGCTTCACCAAGGATATCTGCGCTGAATTCAACATTCCGACCGCCGCCTATGGGCGCTTTTCCCAGGCCGAACCCGCCAAGGCGTTCGTCCGGGAGCGCGGGGCGCCCATCGTCGTGAAAGCGGACGGGCTGGCCGCCGGCAAGGGCGTCATCATCGCCGAGACGGTGGACAAGGCAGAGGCAGCGATCGACGAGATCATGGCCGGGCGCTTCGGCAACGCGGGCGCGGAAGTCGTGGTCGAGGAATTCCTGACGGGCGAGGAAGCGAGTTTCTTCGCCATTTGCGACGGCGAACTCGCCGTACCTCTTGTCGCCGCGCAGGACCACAAGCGCGTCTTCGATAATGATGAGGGCCCGAATACAGGTGGCATGGGGGCCTACAGCCCGGCGCCGGTGATGACGGGTGCCATGTGCGAACGCGTGATGGAAGACATCGTCAATCCAACGCTCGCGGCCATGCGCGCCAAGGGCTTTCCTTTCAAGGGCGTGCTTTTTGCCGGTCTCATGATCACGGCGGAGGGGCCGCAGCTCATCGAATACAATACGCGCTTCGGCGATCCGGAATGCCAGGTGCTGATGATGCGCCTCGACAGCGATCTTCTGTCCGCGCTTGTCGCTGCGGCAGACGGCAAGCTGGGCGGCGTGGCGCTCGACTGGAAGAACGAGACCGCGCTCACCGTGGTCATGGCGTCGAAGGGCTATCCCGGCTCCTATCCCAAAAACACCGAAATTCGCGGGCTCGACAAGGCGTCGGCGCTGGAGGGCGTGCAGGTTTTTCACGCAGGTACCACGCGCGACGGCGACAGGCTTCTGGCGACGGGCGGACGTGTGCTCAACGTAACGGCCACCGGCGCGAGCGTCGCCGAAGCGCAGGCACGCGCCTATGAGGCCGTGCGCCTCATCGACTGGCCGGAAGGGTTTTGCCGCAACGACATCGGCTGGCGCGCCATCGAGCGCGAAAAGGGCTCGGTCTGAACGACCGGCCATGCAGGGACAGCACCTCAAAATGATTTTCGTACCGAAGAACAAGAACGCATTGAAGGGGAGGAGCGCATGAGCGAGAGCGCAGAAAGCCGTCAGGACATGTTTTCCGGCACCAAGGAAGTGGCCGAAACGCACAAGTTCGAGGAAGCGAAGCTCGAACAATATATGCAGGCGCATGTAGAGGGCTTCGAGGGACCGCTGGAGGTCCGCCAGTTCAAGGGCGGGCAGTCGAACCCGACCTATCAGCTCGTCACGCCCGGCAAGAAATATGTGATGCGCCGCAAGCCTCCGGGGAAGCTGCTCCCTTCCGCGCATGCGGTGGACCGCGAATACAAGGTCATCACGGCGCTGCATTCCATCGGCTTTCCCGCGCCGAAGACCTATTGTCTCTGTGAGGATGAAAATATCGTCGGCACCATGTTCTACATTATGGACATGGTGGAAGGCCGCGTTCTCTGGGATCCGATGCTGCCCGGCTTCGATCCGCAGACGCGCCGGAAAATGTACGAATCGCTTGCCCATACCATGGCGGATCTGCACATGGTCGATTACGAGAAAATCGGCCTTGGCGATTTCGGCAAGCCCGGCAACTATTTCGCCCGCCAGATTTCACGCTGGTCGAAACAATATGTCGCCTCGGAAACCGAAACCATTCCGGAAATGAACAAGCTGATGGAATGGCTGCCGGAACATGTGCCGGACGACAGCTCGACCAGCATCGTGCATGGCGACTACCGCATGGACAACACCGTGATGCACCCGACGGAGCCACGTGTGGTCGCCGTGCTCGACTGGGAGCTTTCCACTCTCGGCCATCCGCTGGCGGATTTCACCTACTCCATGCTGCAATGGGTCATGCCGCAAATCGGCGACGGCGCAGGCGTCGCCACCATCGCCACCGCAGACCTCGCATCTCTCGGCATTCCGACGCTTGAAGAATATGTGCAGCTCTATTGCGAGCGGACGAACCGTCCGGGTATCGACAATCTGGACTACTATTTCGCGTTCAACTTCTTCAAGCTCGCCGGCATTCTTCAAGGCATCGTCGGGCGCGTGCGGGACGGCACCGCGTCCAGCGCTCATGCCGAAGAACAGGCTGCCCGCGTTAAACCTCTCGCACAAACGGCGTGGAAGTTCGCTCAGCAGGCTGGCGCCATGTGACTCTGCATGAAATAGTAGCGCCACCGAATAACAAGAAACGAGTTAGTACATCTTATGAGTAACGCAGAGTGGGTTCGCCGGGGATTCGAAATCAGTCTGGAGAAAGATCGTCTTGATCGCGAAGAGATCACGAAGATGCTGAAAGCCACCTATTGGGCTCATGACGTCCCGGAGACGGTTCTTTGGGACAGCATCATGAATTCTCGCGCCTATGGGCTTTTTTCTCCGGAAGGCGAACAGGCCGGTATCGGCCGCATGGTGACGGATCTCTCCCGCTTTGCATGGATGAGCGACGTCTATGTCCTCCCCGTTCACCGGGGGCAGGGTCTTGGGGAATGGCTCATCCACACCATGCTTAACGACCCGGCCGTCGCGGGCGTGCGGCGCGTCATGTTGAGCACGCATGATGCGCAGGATCTCTACAAGCGCTTCGGGTTCGCAGAAATTGCGGATGGAAGCGAGGAAGCCCGCCAGATGATGCAGCTGCTGCGCGCGCCCGACGAAGGAAACTGAAGCTCGGTCAGCCGGTCTCCTTTGTACCGTTCAGGCCTTCCGCCGACACGATGTGAATATCGCGCTGCGGGAACGGAATTTCGATTCCGTTCTCGTGGAAGCGGTCCCACACTTCCAGCAATACATCGCTTCGCACGTTGACGGTGCCCTGTTCCGGGTCGTCCACCCAGAAGCGCAGTTCCAGATCGACGGAGCTGTCGCCGAAACCGACCATTCGCGAGACCGGCGCCGGCAAGCGCAATACGCGCGGGCAGGCAAGCGCGGCTTCCTCGATCAGCTTCATCGCAAGCCGCACATCCGCGTGATAGGAAACGCCGATGGGAATATGCATGCGGACATTGCGGTCCGAGTAGGACCAGTTCACCACCTGCTGCGTGATGAGGTCTTCGTTCGGGATCAGATATTCCTTGCCGTCGCGCGTGACCACCGCCGCGTAGCGCGCGCCCAGCTTGCGGATCCAGCCGTAAGCGTCGCCAACCTCGATCACGTCGCCCGGCTTGATGGAGCGGTCGAGCAGCAGAATGATCCCGCTGATCAGGTTGGAAACGACCTTCTGCAGGCCGAAGCCGATACCCACGCCCACCGCGCCTGAAAAGACGGCGAGTGCGGTGAAGTCGATCCCCACACTGGTGAGCGCCACCAGCACGGCGATAGTGATGAGCGCGATACGCAGAATCTTGCCAACCAGTACCTGGGCGGCGGGCGTAATCCCTTCCACATGGGCCAGCTGGGATTCGAGCAGCTTCGACAGCAGATTGGCCGCCCAGAGCAACACGACGAACAGGGCTGCGCCGGTCAGCAGCATCAGGACGGAGATACGCAAGCTCCCCGCGCGGATGGCGGCGGCATCCAGCGCATGCATGACCGGTTGCAGCCAGCCCAGAATGGCGAGCGCCGCGATCACCCAGACAATGGTCGAAAAGAGCGCGGACACGACCGCGCTGCCGATAAAGGCGCCCACAAAGCGGATCACCACCCAGGCGACCAGCAGGCTCGTCGCCAGATACAACAGGTCCGATGTCGTACCGGCCGCGGTAAGGGCCGCCGCCGCAACCCAGAGCATGATGAGCGCGCTCAGCGCAGCGATCAGCGGGATCTGGTGTTCCAGTGTGCGGATGACCCAGCGGGGAAACGAGGAGCCCCCGATCATGCTGCGCAGTCTTGGCGAAACCCGTTTCCCGATCTGGAGAGCCGCGACCGCGACGGCAAAGATGATCGCGAGTTCCACCAGCGCATGCCAGTTGAACAGGCTTGTCTCTATGCGAGTCCAGAGCGTCTCCAGTACATGTCCCGCGCTGCTCGCGAAATCCTGCACATTGTCGGAAAGAACGACTGCTTCTTCACCCTCTTCCATGGCACTACTCAAGCATTCCGCCGGTGGAAAGTCGAGAAACCTCCCTCAATAGAGGAACATCGGCATGCCGGTCACCTTGGCGATGCGCGGACGATAGGCTTGCGTGTCGTAAAGCGCGTCCACATCGACCCGGCGCTGGCCCTTGATGCAGGTATCTCCCGGAACGGTGGTGTAATTGCCGTCCCGTATCGCCATCATCAACCCGTGCTTTCCCTCGTCCAGAAGCTGGACGGCCATGGTGCCGTAGCTCTTCGCAACCATCAGGTCCAGCGCGTCGGGGGCGCCGGCCCGCATCATATAGCCCAGCGACTGGCTGACGATTCCGACACCGGTGATGCGCTTGATTTCCTCGCCGAGGAGTTCACCGACACCGCCCAGCTTGCGATGGCCATAAGCGTCGGCCTCGCCGCGCTCCACGATTTCACCGCCCTGCATCTGCGCCCCTTCGGAGACGACCACCATGGAATAATGGGAGGGATTGTCGGCGCGGTCTTTCAGCAACTGCTCGGACAGCCGGTTCACATTGAAGGGAACTTCCGCGATCAACGCGCGGTCCACATCGGCGAGATAACCGGCAATGAGTGCCGTCTCGCCGGAATTGCGGCCGAAAAGTTCGATCACCGCGATGCGTTCATGGCTGCCCGTCGAGGTACGAAGCGAATTGATATGCTCCACCGACCTGGACACGGCGGTGGAAAAGCCGATGCAGTAGTCGGTGCCGAAGACGTCGTTATCCATCGTCTTTGGCACAGACATCACCTTCATGCCTTCCTGATGAAGCCGTGCGCCATAGGAAAGAGTGTCGTCGCCGCCGATGGGCACCAGCGCATCGATCTCCAGCGCCTCCATCACGCGCAACACATGCGGCGTGCAGTCGTATAGCCCCTTGTCGTTCTTTTCGAATTTCCCTTTCAGGAAGTCAGGCAGGTCTTCTTCCTTCACCTTGCCGGGGTTGGTGCGCGAAGAATGCAGTACCGTGCCGCCGGTACGGTCGATGGTGCGCACCGCGTTCGGATCGAGCCGCATCAGGTGTTTTTCGCTGCCTTCCGGATCGTCGGGGTTCCATTCCAGCGGTCCGGCCCAGCCGCGCCGGAAGCCGACCACTTCCCAGCCGAGTTCGCTGGCGCGCCTCGTCACCGCCTTGATGCAAGGGTTGAGACCCGGCACGTCGCCACCGCCTGTGAGAATTCCGATCCGCATAACTGGCTCCCCTTTGAGATACGACAGGATAGCTTCGCCTTCACCTTAGCAAAGCACGACCCCGATCTCTTCCATGAGCGCGAATAAAAATCTGACAATCGCCGTCACAGGGCAAAGTGCCGTTGTGAAAGGCAATCGAAAGACGGCAACACTTCGTATTGGTATATTTTTTGTTGCTCAACGGGAGGCGAAATGGAGGGGTTAAATAAGCTTGAGAACGCGGTCCTGACAAAACTTCTCGCCGGAGAGCACCCTATCCTGGCGACGTTGCGTTTGCAGGCCGAAGCAGCCCATTTGGTTACTCGCGAGTACTCCGGCAACGGCTTTTTTTGTACTTTTGCGGTGCCAACAGGTCCGCCCCCGGTAGCCTCAAATTCAACTTTCCGCATAGGAGACGTTGATGCGAAAGTTAAAGGGCTGAAGCATGGAGCCGGATTCGTTCTTTTTGTTAAGAATGGATACCTCGATATGCTAGAGGGCTATTCTTATGAAGAACCTTGGCCAGCGAAACTCGATGAGTTCGCGCTAAACTACCAGCATGAACCGCGGATCGTAGACTCGCTGTTGGGCAAGTAGCGATAGTACTGCAAAAAGGCCCGAGCCGACGACCCGGGCCCAGATTGCTGCATATCCTTTCATCAGAGGCTTTCGGCCCCCGGTTCGGTGGCACCGCCTTCCGAGACTTCGAGAATGGCTTCTGCCATTTCGTATTTCGTCAGGAAGCGGGCGATAGACCCGAAGGTCGAGGTCCGCAAGGGCCCGCCATGGTGATCGGCCGTCGCAAATCCCGGTACGAAGATCGACCCGGCGACCCGCAGAAGACCCGACAGCCGAACCGTCTGCGGCTCGTAGTACTCCCGCAAGCGTTGCGAGATTTCGACTCGACTGCCTGTGTCGTAGATTGCGGCGACGAGCACATCCATCACGAAGTTCGTGCAGTTCTGATATCGCCACTCATAGGGGTTCGCGACGACGGAATAGGCCGGCACATGCAGTTTCCGGTAGGTCGGAGACTTCAGCACACGCAGGATTTCCATCTGCAGCTCGGCGTTCGGAATGATGATCCCGGCCTTGAGGTCGACGACGGCACCGAAAAACTCCGCGGGGAAGTCCTGCACCAGTTCGCTGCGCGCGGAGTCTTCCTCTGTCTGATAGAGATTGTAGACGGCATAGCCGTTCACCTTGCCGCCGTCCGGCGCCGTCACCTCGGAATAGACCCAAATGCCGACATGCGTGTAGTCGCCAGTGCCTTCGGGCATGTCGTCGGGGTCGCGGCCCATGCGCGACACCAGCGCCACCACGGCGCCCC
>NZ_NYVD01000143.1 GCF_002684405.1 Parvibaculum sp.
AGGAAGATAATCAGCCGTGCCCGGACTGTCCGGGAATTACTGAAACGGCTGTCCGGGATTTAGCGGAATCGCTGTCCGGTAATTCTGAAATCCGCACAAGCCCCCATATCAGTGGCGTCCTATGGGAGCAGCCCACTGCTGCGCATAGGTTGAAAACGTTAGGATTGGCCGTTGCATCGATCAGCAGGCTGCATTCCGACATTTCGTTCAGCACACTGGTCGTGTAGCCGCTGCTCTCTTGCCCTCCGAGAAGAAGGGGCTTGACCATTACTTCGCAGTTGGCGCTGATCTCCAGAAGTTTGTGTTCGAGTGCGTTTGATTTGTGTGTACCTACCGCCCGGAGATCAAGCTCATTGCGCACCATATTTCCGGGAAGAACGACGTCCGGATCGACAAGAAGGAAGGATCGCACGCCTGACCTGGCAAGCGAGACCGCAACTTTCGAACCCACCGAACCGCAACCGACAATAGCCACTCGCTTGTCGGCCAGCGCATCGTACTCTGCAGGAAGTCTGCCCCCTTCATCGGAAATTTCCAGAGTCGCGTATTTGTAAACGTTGCGTTCGTCACCAAGAATTGTGATCAGGAGAATTTCTGAATCGTCGATCAAGAACACGAAGGGCCAAAATTCTTCTGCGGCTTCTTCGAACCATTCCTCGACACCTAGCTCGGAACAAAGACTAAGAATGCTCTCCATGGTTAGCTTGCGGGGAAGCGTCGTGCCCCGAGGCAGTCGAAGGACATGCGCCTCCTGTTCCCGCATCCCTTTAGTGAGCAACGGCTGCTCGGCCCAATCGGGCGCGTCCTTCACGCCAATTCGAATTGGATAGACAATCCACGCTGAACCGTAATTATGTTCAGAAACCGCGGCCGAGAGAGGCTTACCTTCTTCAACGGCAAGAAAAGCTTCTTTAGCGGACGGGCTGAGAAGCACGCGCAAGTGTGAAGATCGAAGCTTTTGGCCCATCGTCTCTCGATGCGCAGACGGGACTTGCTCGGTATCTGTTTCTCTTTCCCCACTGAGCAATCGATAGGCGCTTTCAATCATCATCGCGCCTGTAACGTCCTGATGCCAATTGTCGGCGCGCCACTCGAGACATAGCTCTCCGCCCGAGCCATACTGGTGCTCTGACAAGCGAATTTTTTCACGCGGCCGGACGATTGGCGGCGTTTGTGGAAAATACTCCGGAAAATAGATAGACAGCGGGAAAGACTCGTCCTCGGCCACGATGTCGAAATCTGCGGCCAATCGAAGCCCGTCAAGTCGCCAATGGAGATTTTGCAACCAAGGCGCTTGTTCAGAGAGGTCAGCGATCTGAGATCGTTCCTCCCTAGCGCGGCCAGGCTGTACCGCCCACCAGATCAAGCGAAACCCTTGGGGGTCGTTGGCATTCTAGGCTGATCAGGGAACGAGACCGTACTTCCGATCACCGGAGCAACCGATGACTTCCGCAGCAATCCTCCGCCCGTTTTCGCTGCCCGCTCTCGTACGCGTTCAGCCAGAGCATCTCCCATAGCAGGGGCTACTCTCTTCGCGATTTCTGCCTGTTCAGTCAGGTTGGCGGCATTGAGGAAGTCTGAACGTGCTTGCTGAAGCCATTGAAAAAAGGCTTCAGCCCGCTCGGGATGTTCCACCCACTTGTCTGCAAAATTTTCAAGTGGGTCAGTTGGGTTGGGAATTACATATTGCCCACCGATTTTCTGAATGAAGCTATCCATCTTTGTGAGGATGGAAGTGAGAGCTTCACCGATAGTCGCCTCACCTGCATAAGCATGAGCCGCCAAGGTGGTGATGATCACTGATATAGGCTTGATTTCGCTATTGCCGGCAAAGCGCCAATCACGGTGGCGCTTCAAAATCATTATGGCCGATTGCAAGGGTGTCTGAACCCGATAGACAGGTATGTCTTCAACACTGGCACGCACAGATTCAGCGAGCGCCCGGCGACGGGTTTCAAATATTTCACCCATGCGCTGAACGAACCATCCGCTGTAACCCTTAGGATTCGAACGCTGCCATTCGGCCGTCATCATTGCGTAGTCAGCGCGTTCGTTGTCCGTAATTGCGATGGCCGTCTGCGTCCAACGGGCGTCAAACCCACTCGTCTCAAGCAACAGTCTTTGGCGATTGGCATCAGGGAGCGCCGGAACAATATCCATATGAAATTGAGCGCCGTCGGCATAATTTAGCACCCAACAGCGGCGGCCCTCACGCACCGGCTTTGTCATAGACTGAGCGCGATGATAGGAGTGGATTTCAGCGCCAAGCAGCTCCTTCAGTTGTTTCTGGGTCAAATCAGCGGTCGTCAGCCCACGAAATTCGCATATCGAGTCAACGTCGTAATCTTCGCGGTCGTCGATGGGACGAATTGCCGTTCCGAGCCGGAAAGAACCCTGCACATAAACCTGCGGCTTGTATTGCCGGATCGTCGACTTTTCCCGGTGAAACCATTCGCCAAGAGCGTTGTAGCTGTCATTGGCTTCCCGATATCTGGCCTCGCTCACTCCAAGATCATCGGCCAGCGCTTCCAGGTAGCTTTCTGCGGCCTGCGTTACTTGAATTCCATTTGCCATCGACTCGGCCTCGCTTCATGGTTTCACGATTTGTTCCACCTGCTTCATTTGTGGTCAAGTCGAATATGGGAAGTTTCACTTTCTATCCACAGGTTTAAGCCGACTCAGCCGAGGCAATCCGAGAGCGGCAAGCTGGCGATCAACCGGCACGGCGCAGCGCGAAAGGCCTGACGTCTCCCGGCGGCTTGGGGGAGTCGCCCGGTGACCATATTTCTTGACTCAACGCTCTGATCGGACTGCGCAGACCTGGCTAAGCGCGCCAAACAGGATGCAGACTAATAACCGTACTTGTCCTGACGGTCCCTGAAGGCCTTTTCGCCGCCCTCCATCGTCGAGGTAATCACCTTGCAGATTTCCGGCTTGTCGATCGCGCCGGCGCACTCGAATTGACGCTCGCCGCTATCCTTGACGTCGAGATATCCAACCAGTTCGGAAGAGCCGTTCACGACGATATTCGCGTTGTGGCTCGCGAAGATGAGCTGGCGGTTCTGCTTGGCGGTATGAAGCTTGTCTGTAAGGTCGGCGATTATCTTGTTATCGAGATCGCCTTCGGGCTGGTCGATAATCAGCGGGCCGCCCGGCTGTTCCAGCAGCATGAACAGTAGTGCGGCGGCGCGCTGGCCCTCGGATGCCTTCTCAAAGGAAATCTCGCGGGCACCGTCGCAATAGGACAAGGTGATTTCAGGTTTGGCTACCGCGGTCGCGATGGCTTCAACTCGCGACGTGTCCATGCGTTCGGTCAGCGCTGACCGAATACGCTCGGTATCGCCGAGTATCTTCATGAGGTCGGGGCACTTCGGCTGCTCCTCGCTGCTAGCCGCTCCCATCTGGCGCCAGTACAGCAGCGAAAGACAGTCTGTACGCAGCCGGTCCGCCATATCCGCTGCTGAATCTTTGGCAAGAGCGTCTTCAAGCCGGTCGATGCGCGTCGCCTCCTGAGACCCCGTCTTGGCGGCAACCGCGTCGATCGCCTCTCTGATCTCCGAAGTATCGCCGGCGGCGGCAACGATGGCTTTGATCTTGCCGCTCGACAGCCTTTCGATCTCTTTCGCCCAAGCCTGGGTGCGTTCTGCCCGCTGATCGTTGACAGTCCTGAGACCGGCAAGAACCTTGGTCAAGGCGGCAGTGGGATCACCTTCGGCCTTGAGCCTCGCTTCGAGATCGCCGATCTGGTTGGTGAGCTCGGTGATTTCCTCGCGGAGCTTGATGATCTGCGCGGTGACCGTCTTGTGGGCGCCGAGCTTTTCCAGCACGGCATCCCGGGCGGTCCGCGCCTGCTGTAACTTCGCGGCCCAAGCGGTTTCGGCACCGGTCAGGACGGTGCGCCTCTTGGCAAGGTCAGCCCGCAGCTGCTTTATGCCGGTGCCGAAAGTCTTGAACAGGTCGCGATAGCTTTGCTGAACGGCTTCCACCTCTCCCTTGAGGTCCGTTGAAAGATCGCGCTCGTTGACAAGTTCGGCGGCGCTCACCTCCAGCTCCTGCAGAATCTGGTCGGCATGCTTTGATGCCTGAAAGCGCTTCGACTCAAAGTCGTTCGCCTTGTCGAAGTGATCCACCTTGGCCTGGTCGTCCGGCGACAGGGTCGGCAACGTCTTCTCAAGAGCCTCGACGCGCTGACGAAGCGAGTCCCTCGTCGTCGTTAGGTTGCGGAGTTTCGACTGCTCCAGCCAATGCTTGGCAACAGCTTGGATCGCCGCCCTGACCTTTCCCTTTGCGGCTTCGATATCGGCGGCCAGCCGGTCATCCTCCTTCTTGAAATCCGGATTGACGAACTGGAGTAAATCGGAGAGTCGGGTTTTCTGGCCCGCCTGCTTGCCAATCTCGGCGAGCTCGCCCTGGCTATACACGACGGCGGGAAACAGCGCGCGCAGCTCCTTGACCGTGATCGTCTGGGTCGAACCGTTGGGATAGGTGATCCGAGGCTGGTAGGTGGTGGCCGGCCCACGGACAATCTTGAAAGGCGCATTATCCTGAATCACGGTCAGCGACACCTGCCCGCCCTTGGAGACGAGCGTATCGTTGATAAGATCGTGCATGCGGTGCGTGCCAGAGTAGTGCTCGCGTGGCGCGTCGTAGCAGCTTCGGCCCAGACCAAACGCGAGGTATTCGAGGAACGAGCTCTTGCCGCTACCGCGCCCGCCGATGACGGCGTTGAATTCCGGACTGAGCGTGATCGAGGTCGGTTGCAGGATCGTGGAGCCTTCTGCCTCAATGGTGGCGGCGACCAGCGAGGGTATCGCGGGCGGCTCAATCCGTATGCGGGACCGATGCCCCAGAAAGGCCTGCCTGATCGCTTCCGCCGTTGGCTCGGCCAGCTTGATCCAAGTGTCATTCGTACCGAGCGCGCCGTAGTCGGCTGACCGGCTGTCCGAGGTCGGGAGAGGGTAAATCTCTCTGGTTGACCACGTCTTGTCAGAACCGGAAAGCCGCGTGCGGTTCTTGGCGCCGAGCGTATTGATGGTCTGGCCGCGATCAAGATAGCCGCCGACATACGGCATTCGGCGAAAATCGCCGTGGCTGCCGTCTGTCAAGACAGTGTGACTGTTCCCCTGCGAAACATTCGGCAGGACGATGTAGCGGCCGCGCAGGTGCTCAACCTCGTCGAGCAGCCTAGCGATCTCGGGATAGGCGCAGGCGAGCTGCGTCACCTTGGGGGCCACGGCACCCTTCTCCTCAAGAGCCGCAAACGCGACCCCGAGCTTCCCTTGCGCCTGCTTGCGCCAGTCCTCGGACAGATCGGCATCGAAGATGATGAGGCACTGCTTGCCGCCGCTCGCCGTCAACTCCATCCCGGGAAAGAGCCAGAGGTCGAAGTCCGGCTCGGCTTTGCGGCGCTGTTCGATCTCTTTCTGAACGTAAGGGACCATGATCATCTCGTGATGATCCGTCAACGCGACCGCCTGCAATCCTTTCGCGACGCACTGGTCCACGAACTCCTTCGCCCATTGCGCTCGCGCCACGTCAACGTCCTGCGTGGTCGCCTTTGCGTCTGTCGTCGTAATGGATTCACCGAGGCCGACGGGCCTCGCGCCCGTCCAGTTCGGATCGCGGGGCGTATGTATCTGGAAATCACATTTTTTCCAAGAAGCGAAGCTCATGAGCAGCGCCACCATAGTCTCGGTAGAGACGCCTGCTGAAGTTGCCATTTCGTGCGTCTGTCATGGTTATCTAGCTGTACCATCGTTCATCTACCCGACATGCGCGAGAACCTCAGTGACCAGTTCACTGACGTTTCTCTGCCGCAATAGCCGTACCTCACGGTCTGCATCTGAAAACCCGCCAGGCTCGAACAGCGCGACGGCGACCGGACCATCCTTGAGATAACCTTCCGTCGTTTTGTCGTCCGTGAAGCGTGTGCGTAGGATGCCGAGCGCGCGGTCAATGACGGCGGCATGCTTACCTTTGTGCGCTTCGCGGAAAAGCGCCGCAACAGCCTCGGGGCCGCCGGGCCAGTGCTCGATGCAGTAAACAAGATCGTGTGCATCCTTGCGTTCACCCCGATCGTCCAGCGCCAGCGCCTTCAGGCACGTGAAGCTCACCAGATCCGCGAAGCGGATGGTTTCGATTGCCATGCCACCATCACCGAGAAGGGCGGCGGTAATCTCTTGAGTGAGATGATGGTCGAACACCATGGAAGCGTGCGGGATGTTCAGGGCCGATATCCGCCCCTCCGTGGGCAGTGGTTTTACCCTGCCACCCGCCACCTCGGGATTGTCCGCCAGAAGTTCAAGAATAACGATTGTGTCCTCGTCAATCCGAGCCTTCCACCGCCAGGAAACCTTCTGGCCTGCATCGTTCTCACCGCGCTCGAACCCCATCTTTTTCAGGTTCTCTTCGACAGTATGGTAGGCTTCAGTCTCGGCTAGCATCTCCAGCGCAACGACAATATCGACATCGCCGGTACCGGCGTGCGCGGGCGCGGCGGGCGGGCGGTCCGGGATCAGGTAGCGGGGAACGAGCCCACCGACGAGATAGACGGACCTTTTCCATGGTCCCAAGCCGTGCAGCAGCGTAACTAGAACTCGCTCGCAGCTTTCTGTAACGGCAGCACTGTAACCGTCCTGGGTTGTAGGCTTGGCCATCAGAAACCGATCCTTTCGTGGCGCAGGTGTGCCGCCATCTCGCGGGACCGCCCCTCACCCGTCAATAGGTCGAGATAGACCTGCACCGGGCTCGCAAGCCAAGCATCATCAACACGTTCTTTGAACAGAAACTCGCCCGATGTCGGCGTCTCTATGACGTTCAGATTTGCGCCTTCGCCGACGCTGCGTGCGCCGAGTTCGGCCAGAGCTTCCTCGGCCGCCGACCCCGGCTTCATACGGCATGCGACCTGCGAAAGCGCTGAAAGGAAAGGAGAATAACGCTGCGCGGCCGCTTCCCGCGTGATGACGTAGGAAACCTCATGCTCCCGGCATGCCGCAGCGAGGCGCCTGATAATTGTGTCCGGTTCACCACGCGGTACGTAGTAACGGCGTTCACCACGCAGCCGTGTCGCCTGCACCTGTTTGCTCCATTCGTCCAGGAGGGCCGTGGGGGCGATCAGGCGCCGCTCTTTGGCGGGACCTTGCCCGCGCGATTCGAGCCAGTCATAGCGCTCTAGCGAGATCAGGGTTTCCGAAGCGGTCGAAGGTGCAACCTCAGCGATCTCGGCCAACGCCGTCGCCCCGAACCATTCACCGCGCTTGACGAGTAACGTGTGGACTATCTGGGCGCGCTTGCCCTTGAACAGGGAGCGAACCGATTTTTCGAGGGTTTTCGGCGGCGGCTTTTCCACGAAGATGTAGGCGCCGGGGGCGGGTACGTAGAGGCTGCCGCCGGTATCGTAGTAGCCGACATTCTCGTGCCGCAGCAACTCCCGCGCGCCCTGAGATATCGATTCGGCCGCCAAGAACGGAATGTTGGAAGCGCCGTGCTCTACCCCCTCACGGTGGACATAGCGGTCAAGCTGCCAGAGGATTTGTCGCACGTCGCGCGGGTAGACCGATTTTTTGACCTCGATGAGAAGGACGATATTGCGCCCACCAACATCTAGGCGCATTTCGGCGTCAATCCTGTACTGACTACCAGAGTCGAGGCGTTCAACGACCGGCTCCGATGCTTCAACTTGCGGCAGCCCCCCAAATGCTTCCCGGAGATGTTCCAGCACGTATTGCTCGTTCCTGCGGGTATTCTCTAACACGATTTGAGCCATTTTCGCTGCACAGCATATAACCGACTTATAGTGCATATACGATAAAATAGCAATATTCACTGCGCAGCGAATTTTGAGGTGGAAGCGAAAGCTCAAGAAATGTTGCTTTGGGTCACAAGAAGCCTTGGCCAAGGTCGCGCCTACTGAACGAGTACCCTGCTCGCACGGGCGACAAACCGCGCACCACCTTTTTGTTAAACACAAATTATTATGTAGATAAATATAATTACATTAAATGTATGGTAATATACAAATTAGCTAGAACCTCGCCTCCAGACGAGATGAGCCTCCTGACCATCCTCTGCCGGAAACAGCGCCGCATGAACGGGCGCCGCAAGTACCGGATCGTCGAGCCGGACACTCAGATACTCTTTCTCACCGCCCCGCTCCCGCCAGGCGGCGCCGACCTCGGAGCGGCCGACATAGAGCTTGAAGGCCGGCGCCCGTTCACTGTCGCGATTGTCGTTCGGCACAAAGCGCAGCTTTGCATCGATGATGAGGGTCCGGATGGTGCCGGACCAGCCACCCTCCTTCGTAGGCGTGAACATCCCGATCACAGACATCTCAATCCTCCTTATCGGTTGGCGGCAACGGCGCGCGAGGTGCACGTCCTCTCGATCCCGGCTGAGCGATACCGGTGCCTTTGCCCTCTCCTTCCGGCAACGCCTTCCGTGCCTTGGCAAAGCCACGATCAGCCTCCAGAAAACTCTGCAGCATGTAGGGAATGAGCTCCGGCACCGATTCAGCCTCGCCATAGGTCTCGCGATAAAGCGCGGCATAGGCCTGCAGCGCCTTGTTGAGATCGGGTGGCGCGATGAAGGTGATCTTGACCGGCGTGCGGTCGGGGAGTTTGCCGAGTTTCAGGTCGGGCATGGTTCTCATCCTCGATAGGGACGCAGGATCAGGTCCTTCTGCACGATGACGCGGATCGGCCAGCCGGGCCTCACCGTGATGGTCGGCTGGATGTTGAGATTCTTTTCGGTGAGGCGCTGGCCGGCCTGCGAAACGTTTTGCTGCGTCGACTGGCGGATCGCGCGCAGGAGATCGCTCTCCTCGCTGCCGAAACCGAGCTCGGTGCCAACGCCCAGAAGCGTCGCCAGCGCCACGCCCTTGACGAGCGCCCATGTGTGGTAGTCGACCTCGTCAGCGACGCCGGCATAACCGGTGGCATCCGTCGCCGGCAGATTGTCGATCACGATCGAGGAACCATCCGGCATCACGATGCGATGCCAGACGAGCAGCGCCCGCGACTGACCGAAGGCGACGACACTGTCGTAACTGCCGATGAGCCTCGATCCTTGCGGAATCAGCAAAGCCCTTCCGCTCACCGTGTCAAAAATATTTTCTGTGATCTGGGCAACCACAAGGCCCGGCAGATCGGAGTTGAGCCCCGTGATCAGGCTCGCGGCGATGACGCTGCCGGCCATCAACTGATGCGCCGAGACCGGTTCCTGCAGCGTGTGGCGGTTATAGATGTCAGGATCCGGTCCCCGGTTCATAAAATCGAGCTTGCGCTGCTGATGGTTCTGGTCGCGCTCCGGATCGAGGTTGAGACGCTCGTCGACTGCGGCGACAGCTTGAAGACCTGTGCTCTCCCTCGCATCAGCCACTCTCGATTGCGAAGCACGCCCCTCGCCGCTTCCGCTCCCCTTCAATTGAAAGAACACGCCTGCTTCCGCCGCCTGCCGCGCCTGTTGCGCTAGTCTGAGCCTTTCGGCGCGAGCGTCGTTCTCCTCGGCGCTCGGCACGAAGGTCGGGCGGAGGCCGGCGCTATTGTCGATGCCGAGTTCCGCCTCGCGCCTGAGGATCGGGCGGCCAAATTCGCCGGGAAGCGGCGCGCCGAGTTCGGGGATCGGCTTCGGGATCTCGTCGTAGCTCACGGGCAGCGCCGCCAGCCCCTCCGCCCTCTCCTTACGCTCCGGGTGGTAGAGCTCCCCACCATCCGGCGCCGCGAGACGAAAGCTTGAGCCTTCCAGCGCCAGAAAGGCGAGCGCGAAAATCGTCGCCGAGCCCGTCGCCGCGACGCCGATGACGACACTGCGCCGGAACCGTGTCACACGGCGCGGCTTGGCGCGCAGCGCCAGCGTTTCGGGATCGACTTTCCCCGACGACTGCGTCTGACCCTGAGGCGAGGCGGGACCGGCCATATCTCTCTCCTATCGTCCCGGCCGCAGCCGCGAGGGGCGATCATCGACGACGCCCGCTACCCTGTCGGTGCGGCTGATGCGCACCACCTGTTGCGGCGCCTCGCCGAGGTGCAATTCCGCCGCCGCGAAGAGGCGATCGACAATGTAGTAATGGCCGCGCAGCCGGTAATTGACGAGTTCGCTGCCGCCCGAGGGGCCGACCACGAAGAGCGGCGGTGCCTCGCCCTGATCGAACCGCGCGGGAAACTCGATATAGACTTTCGAACCGTCATCGAAGGCGCGGAGCGGCCGCCAGGGCGGATTATCGCCCGTGATCTCGTAGCGGAAACGGAGCGCGGCGAGATCGATACCGCTTGCGATTGCCGATGCCGCTTGCGCCCTCGCGTTCCGCGCCTGCAAGGCGAGCAGCTCGTCGCGCGGATAGGTCCAGGAGAGTGCGGCCATGGCCGTCGCCTCGGTGCTCTGAAGCGCCAGACGATAGGCGCGGCGATCGGTGGTGATGACGAGATTGGTCTCAAGCCCGGCGGCGAAAGGCTTCACCAGCACATGGACACGTTTGCCGGTGCCGGAGCCACTTACAGTATCGCCGATCACCCAGCGCACCGTGTCACCCGCCGAGACGGCGATGAGTTCCTCGCCCGGCTGCAATGCGATATCGCTGACGCGCTCCGGCGTCGCATAAAGCCGGTAGAGCGCGCCTTCAGTGAAGGGATAGACCTGGATCGCATTGATATAGCCATCCCGCATGGGTTCGATCAGCGCCTCCTTGTTGGCGGCATCGACCCGTTCCGTCGGCACCCGCTTGTCGGGCTTCGGCTTCGCCGTATCGAGAGGCTGCAACTGACCCGGCAGCGGCAAAGGCTCCGGCAGGGCGACGATCTCGACGGGTTTCGGGGGCTGAGGTTCGAGCTGTGCCGGTTGCAGGTCGACCGCGTCATAGCGGATCTGGGGTGGCGGCACCTTGTCGGCACAGGCGGTCAACACAAGCGCCGAGATGCTTACCATCAAGAACGAACGGATCGGGGTCATCTGGTTCTCCTTGGTCAGGGGGCTTCACCGGCGTTGAGTTCGCGTGACCAGTCGAGCGCCTCGACATAAAGGCCGAGCGGGTTCTTTCGGAGCGTCTCGGCATTGCGGGGCGGCCGAATGCCGATGGTGAGAATGGCGGTCCAGTGGGTCGTCGCGGCGAGGCTGCCGCGCTCGTAAAGCCGCTCGCGCCATTTGACCTGGAAGGAGCGCTCCGAGACGCGGACGACGCTGGTCACCTCGACGGATACATTGCGCGTGCCGACCGATTTGAAGGGATCGCTCTCGCGCGCGAATTCGTTGAGGAATGTCGCCGCCCTGCCGGTCGCATGGTCGTAGGCTTCGAGCCAGTTCTTCCGCAAGACGATAGGGTCGGAGGAAAGCGAGCGGACATTCGAGATGAAGCGCGCCAGCACAAAGGCGATCTGGGCATCTCCCGGCGTATAGGCCTCGATAGCGGGGCGCACAGCGCGGACCTCGCCCGAACGCTCGATCTCGACCACGTACGGGGTCACGTGAGACTGCAGCGATTGCCAGTAGAGGCCCGCCGACAGCCCGGCGCTTAGCGCGAGACATCCAAATGCCATCAGCCGCCAGTTTCGCGCCTGAACGCGCGCCGCGCCGATGCGCTCGTCCCAGGCTTGTGCCGCCTTCTGATAGGGGGTGACCGGTTCGGGGGTGCGGCCATATCGCTCCGTGGCACGTTTGAAGAGCATCAGGACCTCCCATCGTCGAAGGAAGGATTGGCGCCGGCACCCGGCCGGTCGCCTTCGCGGAT
>NZ_NYVD01000144.1 GCF_002684405.1 Parvibaculum sp.
GCGAGGATCTGGCTCGGCCAGGCCTTTCGCGTGGCCAGCAGATGGGCGAGGCGGGTGGTCAAAACGCGGGTTTTCCCCGTGCCGGCGCCTGCCAGTACGAGGACGGGTCCGTCCTGGCTTTCCACGGCTTCGCGCTGCTCGGCATTCAATCCGTCGAGATAGGGCGCGCTCGCCTGCATGGCGGATCGCGCGGCGGCGCTGGTGGAGCGTGCCGTCTGTTCTTCGGGAATGGATCCAAGATCGAAGGGATCGTTCGTCATATACTTCGGATTGGTTTCGAGTGAATTTGCCGCCAGAGGGTCCGGAAATCGCGATGGCCCCCGATTCAGCTTGTCCGACCCTAGCATGACGGAACGGTAATGGGGCGGGGGCCAGAAACTTTCCGCAAGTGTCTTGGATTCTGCCGACAACCCCGATAGATAAGGGGCGTCATTAACCCCGGCAAGACGGGTGGACGCGCTTTAATGTGCGTTCCGGCGTAGCTTTCGCCTTCCGAATGCGGGTGTCCGATGACGATTTCCGAGGCGTAACCGCCTCGTCCTGATCCGGTAGCAGACAGATGCTGATCCCGAAGCGCCACCGCCGCAGGCGGTTGCTGCGCCTCCATTCGCAGCGGCTTCAGCGCCGCGTTATCTTCGTCATAGGCGGCCTTGTCGTGGGGGCCGCGGCCGTCGGGCTTGCGCTCGCGGCGGACCAGGCGCAGGCGCTCTTTCATAGCTTCCAGACAGAGTTTCCCTATGGCGTGCTGCTGCTGACGCCGCTGGGCTTTGCGGCCATCGTCTATGCGACGAACACCTATTTCCCGAATTCGCAAGGCAGCGGTATCCCGCAGGCGATTGCCGCGCGGGCCTTGCGTGCGCCCCGCGACAGGCGAAAGCTCGTTTCGATCAGAATTGCCATCGGCAAAAGCATTCTGACCATCGCAGGGCTGCTTTGCGGGGCCTCGATCGGCCGCGAGGGACCTACTGTTCAGGTCGGCGCATCCATCATGGCCGCGATCGGCGGTTATTCCCCGCGCCGCCAGCCGGGTCTCATTCTGGCAGGCTCCTGCGCGGGCATCGCGGCGGCGTTCAACACGCCGATGGCCGGGATCGTGTTCGGCATCGAGGAGATGAGCCGAAGCTTCGAGTCGCGCACCAGCGGTCTCATCATCGGTGCCATCGTGGCCGCCGGCATGACCTCGCTCGCCCTGTTCGGCAACTACACCTATTTCGGATCCAGCTCGGCCCATCTGCCCCATCTGGTGGACTGGGTGGCCGTCGGTATCTGCGGTGTGGTGGGGGGCCTCATGGGCGGCATTTTCAGCCGTGTCCTTGTCCTGTTCGGGGCCGGGTTCCGGGGGCGGTTCGGGCAGATTATCAAGTCGCGGCCCGTTCTCTTCGCCGCGGCCTGCGGCCTGCTGGTGGCACTGTGCGGTGTTCTTACCCATGGCAGCGTTTACGGAACGGGCTATGAGCAGGCCCGGGAAGTGCTGCACAGCCGTGAAACGCTGTCCTGGTATTTCGCGCCGCTGAAGCTGCTTGCGACGGCGCTTTCCTCCATCAGCGGGCTGCCGGGCGGCTTCTTCGCGCCGTCGCTGTCGGTGGGCGCGGGTATCGGGTCCAATCTCAGCTACTTCTTCCCCGACACGCCGATCGGCGCGCTTGTGCTGCTCGGGATGGTCGCCTATTTCGCCGGCGTGGTTCAGGCGCCCATCACCGCCTTCGTGATCGTCGCCGAAATGACCGACAATCACGGCATGCTGGTGCCTCTCATGCTGGCTGCGCTGATCGCGCGGTCGACCTCCCGCCTTGTCTGCAAGGAAGGGGTCTATCACGCGCTGTCGCATAAATTCCTCGCCGAGGCCGGTCCCGATGCCCCCTTGCGCGGGAGCAGGGACGACAAAAAGCTAGATGACGGCGCGGAAGCCGGCCCCGACGAAAAGCGGGACGGGCCGTCTTCATCCGCCTCCTGATTTTCTTCCATTCAGACGAAATTTCTGCCGACTTGAGGGCGAAAACGGGCCTGTGCTACACAGGATGAGCCCGTTTCCGCGGGCTTTCGACATGCCAAAAGGCGGTGAAACCCGGAGATCGGTTGATCCGAGCGCGGCGATGACGCCAGCCGCCATCGGACCGGCCAGGCGGAAAGGGGCGAGATGCTTGAGAAGGACGAGGATGGCTATCGCAGGGTGAACCTGGCCGGGCTGTCTCTGCTCGCTCTCGCCGTCGGTCTTTTCACCGGTCTTGGCGCGGTGGCCTTCCGGGCTCTGGTCAGCCTGGTTCACAACATCTTCTTTCTGGGGGAGTTCAGCTTCAGCTACGACTCCAACCAGCTCACCGAGCCGGGGCCGTGGGGCGCGTTCTTCATACTTGCGCCCGTCATTGGCGGGCTCGGCGTCGTCTATCTGGTGAAGAATTACGCGCCGGAAGCCAGAGGGCATGGCGTGCCGGAAGTGATGGATGCGATCTATCACAAGGAAGGCCGGGTTCGTCCCATCGTGGCGGTGATCAAGTCGCTCGCCTCGGCGCTTTCCATCGGCTCCGGCGCATCGGTGGGCCGCGAAGGGCCCATCGTGCAGATCGGGGCGGCACTCGGGTCTTCCTTTGCGCAGCTGACCAATCTGCCGAGCTGGCAGCGCATCACGCTTCTCGCGGCCGGTGCGGGCGCCGGTATCGCCGCCACCTTCAACACGCCCCTGGGCGGGGTGCTTTTCACGATCGAATTGATGCTGCCGGAGATCAGCCCGCGTACCTTTCTGCCGGTCGTGATCGCGACGGGCTCGGCGGCCTATGTGGGTCGCCTTTTCTTCGGTTTGCAGCCGGCCTTTCTCGTAGCGCTGGCGCCCATCCCGAGCGAGCAGGCCGTTGATCTCGTGAACCTGGGTGCCTTCGTGGTGCTTGGCATTCTTTGCGGGATAGCCGCCTGGGGCTTCATCCGCACGCTCGTATTTTGCGAGGAGCAGTTCCCCAAGCGGTTCGAGAACGAATACATCCGCAACATCGTCGGCATGTCGATGGTCGGCGTGATGGGCTATCTGTTCGTGCTGTGGGGCGGTCATTATTTCGTGACCGGCGTGGGCTACGGTACCATTCAGAACATTCTCCAGGGCCATCTCGAAAGTATTCTGCTTCTGGGCTTTCTGTGCGTGGCCAAGCTTCTGGCGACCTCCATTTCGCTCGGGTCAGGGGCGTCGGGCGGCGTTTTCGCGCCTTCGCTTTTCATCGGGTCGACGCTGGGCGGTGCATTCGGTGCGCTCATGCTCATCGTCTGGCCGGGGCACGGCGCGACGGTCGCGGAATATGCGATGGTCGGCATGGCTGCGGTGGTCGGCGGAGCGACGGGCGCCTCGATGACGGCGATCACCATGGTCTTCGAGATGACCCGCGACTACAACATCATCATCCCGCTCATCATGGCGGTGGCCGTCGCGGTGGGCGTTCGCCGCGCGCTGCTGAGCGAGAACATCTACACCATGAAGCTGGTGCGGCGCGGGCGGCGGATACCCAAGGACCGCTACTCCAACGCCTATCTGGTTCGCGCCTGCCATGAAGTGATGGATACGAGCGTGACGGTGATGGCTGTCGACACCCCTATCGAGGAAGCGCTGACCTATCTGTCGCAGGGCGGCGGAGTGCGCTTCATCGTCCTGCGCGACGGTGAGCGGATTGCGGGCGTTGTCCCCCTGGATTCACGTATCGCCATACCGTCCCGGCAGGACCATCCCGAGACGCTTCTCGATATTGCCCTGACCGATTTCACGATCGGACGGGAGAACAGCACGCTGGAAGAGGTGATCCGGCGACTGCACAAGCGCAAGACGCAGATCGCCCTTATCATTCCGGATCAGCCGGGCGTGCCGCGTGCGGAACATGTGAAGGGGGTTATCGGCAAACCGCAGCTTGCCGATGCCGTACTTGCCTCGCAGATGGGCTAGCCCGCTATTTTTTCCGAATGCCGATGACGCGGCCCGCCTGTTCGGGGCGGGGCAGGGCGCGATGTGCGTCCATCAGCTTTGCAATGCGGGCCTGAATGTCCGGCGGGAACGGCGTCACCCGGCGCGTCTTCAGGCTTACATGGATGCACATCTGTTCGGATGTGGCGGCCAGATAGCCTTCCGTGCCGTGATACATGCGCCCAAAGACATGGATGCGTTTTTCGTCCGCGTCGAGCAGCTGATAGGTGATGCGAACCGGGTCGCCTTCATTCAGTTCGGCGAGATAGCAGACATGGACTTCGGCGGTGAAGCCTGTGCCTTCTCCGGCTTGCGTATATTCCCAGCCGAAGCCCAGATCGGTGAAGAGCCTGTCGAGCGCTTCGTCGAAGAGCAGATGGTAATAGGCCATGTTCATATGGCCATTGAGGTCGATCCACTCGCTCTCCACCTTGCGTGGCGGGCATTCGATCGGTTCGGCGGGGAAGTCCGTCATGCGTTTTCCGTCCCATATTGTTTGGACGGCATGCTAACGGGGCGGCGCCGCGCTGCCAATCGGCATCAATCCAGTGTCTGGCGGTAGCGGTTCAGCGCGATTGTCGAGATGACGACGAGAAAGAGAAGGATCGCGCCCGTATCCATCGCGATGTCCGCGATGCCGTTTCCCTTCAACAGAATGCCGCGCACGATTCTCAGGAAATGGGTGAGGGGCAGCGCTTCGCCGATCCATTGCGCCCAGACGGGCATGCCGCGAAAAGGAAACATGAAACCCGACAGCAGGATCGACGGCAGGAAGAAGAAGAACGCCATCTGCATGGCCTGCAACTGATTGCGGGCCAGCGTGGAAAAGGTGAAGCCGACGGCAAGGTTCGCGGCGACGAAGACCAGCAATACGGTTGAAAGCAGAAAAAGACTGCCGACCATCGGTACGTTGAAGAGCGCCCAGGCCGCAGCGAGCACGAAGGCGGTCTGAATGTATCCGACCATGATGTAGGGAATGATCTTGCCGGCCATCACCTCCAGCGGACGAACCGGCATGGTGAGCAGGTTTTCCATCGTGCCGCGTTCGGTTTCGCGCGTTACCGCGAGCGCGGTGAAGATCACCATGGTCATGGTCAGGATCACGCCCAGCAAACCGGGCACGATATTGTATTGCGTGATGCCTTCGGGGTTGTAGCGCCGGTGGATGACGACATTGAAGGGGGGTGGTGTCGGCGACAGGGAGGCGAGGGGGCCCTTGAGGTCGTGTGTCAGGGCTTGCGTGCCGAGTTGCTGAAGCGCGGCAATCGCATTGCCCGTGGCGGCGGGGTCGGTGGCGTCGGCATCGAGCAGAAGCGCAGGGCGTTCGCCGCGTTGCAGTTTGCGCGAAAAGTCCGGCGGCACCTGGATGAGGAACTGCACTTTTCCGCGCCTTATGAGGTCGTTGGCCTCCTGCTCCGTTTCCGGATGGCTGACGATCCTGAAATAGCCGGTATTGGTCAGCGCGGCGGCGATGTCGCGTGTGAAGACCGAATGATCCTGCACGTAAAGCGCGGTCGGCAGGTCCTTGGGGTCGGAGTTGATCGCATAGCCGAAAAGCAGGAGCTGCATCACGGGAATGGCAAGCATCATCGCAAAGGTCAGCCTGTCGCGGCGCATCTGAATGAATTCCTTGCGGATCATCGCGCCGATACGGCTTGGCGAAATGCGGCCCGGTTTCATGGCAGGGCCTCTTGCGCCTGCCCCGGGAAATTGTCGCTGGCGCTCTGCATCATGTGGATGAAAACGTCTTCAAGCGAGGGCTCGCCCTTTTTCCAGCTCAACCCTTCCTGGCCCCGATAGGGCTCCACCGCCCGGTCGAGCGCACCTTCGCTGGATCCGCTGACATGAAGGGTGATGCCGAAGGGGGCAACCATTTCCACGCCGTTGCGGCCTTCCAGCTCATGCGCCAGCCGAAGAATTTGCCGCTGGTTCTGTCCGGTGACATGCCATGTGCAAAGCCCGGAATGCTCCACGACCTCGTTCACCGTGCCCTTGGTCAGCAATTGGCCATAGGCGAGGTAACAAATCTTGTGGCAGCGTTCCGCTTCATCCATGTAATGCGTGCTGACGAGCACGGTGAGGCCGTCCTGTGCGAGGCCATGGATTTCATCCCAGAAGTCGCGCCGCGCCTTGGGGTCGACGCCCGCCGTCGGTTCGTCGAGCAGCAGAAGTTTCGGTTCGTGCATCACGCAGGCCGCCAGGGCAAGGCGCTGTTTCCAGCCGCCCGACAACGTCCCGGCCAGCTGGTTCTGCCGATTGGCGAGGTTGAGTTTTTCGAGCGTCCTGTCGACCTTCTCGCGCCGGTCCGGCAATCCGAAGATCGCGGCGACGAAGTCGAGATTTTCCCGGATCGACAGATCCTCATAGAAACTGAAGCGCTGGGTCATGTAGCCGACCTGCAGCCTGATCTCTTCGCTCTGGGTGAGGATGTCATAGCCCAGGCAGGTGCCTTGGCCTTCATCCGGGGTGAGCAAGCCGCACAGCATTCGGATGGTCGTCGTCTTGCCGGATCCGTTCGGGCCGAGAAAGCCGTAGATTTCGCCTTCATGCACCTGCATGTCGACATGATCCACCACCACCGTATCGCCAAAGGATTTGGTCAGGCCGTGGACGTCGATGACGAGGGGCGGGTCGTCGCCGTGCGGTGGTGCGTGGTGGGGCTCATTCATGCCCCTGCTCCAGCGTCACATCCACCGGCTGGCCGGGATGGAGTTTCGTGCCCGGCTTGTCGGGCCAGGCTTCCGCCATATAGACGAGCTTGCCGCGGGATTCGTTGGAATAGATGACCGGCGGCGTGAATTCGGAGCGGTCGGCGATGAAGCGGATTGTGCCTTTCATGTCGTCGGAACAACTGTCGCAGCTGAAGCGCACCTTGTCGCCGACATGCACGGCGCCCAGTTCCGGCTCGGGAATGAAGAAGCGGACCTTGATGTTTTCCGGCGGCAGGAGGCTCACCACGGGCTGGCTCGTCGCCGCGAATTCGCCGGGGCGGAACATGGTGTCTTCCACGCGCGCATTGGCGGGCGCGCGACCCTCGCGCCGGGAGAGGCGGTAATCGGCTTCCTCGAGTGCAGCCTTTGCAGCTTGCACATTGGCACGGGCCTGATCGATCCGGTCGGGGCGGGCGCCTTGCGTACCTGTTGCGATCTGCGCGGAGACATTCTTCAGCGTGGCGGCGGCTTCATCGCGTGTCGCGCGGGCGGCATCCACTACGGCTTGTGAGACATTGCCGTTTGCACGCAGCTTCGTCTTGCGGGTGAAGTCCAGCTGGGCGTTGCGCAGCGCGGCGAGGGCGCGGCTCCGTTCCGCGTAAAGCTGGTCGAGTTCGGAAGGGCGCAGGCCCTTCAGCAGGTCTTCAAGATTGGCCTTCGCCTGTTGGAGTTTCGCTTCGGCCTGGTCGCGGGCGGCTTTCTGTTGCGTGTTCTCCAGGGTGAAGAGCAGCTCGCCTGTGGTGACTTCATCGCCACGGGCGACGTCGACGCTTTTCACGATGCCGCCTTCAAGCGGTGCGACGCGCACATATTCGCCTTCGGCATAGCCTTGCCATGTGTCAGCGTTTTGGTTGTCGCAGGCGAGGAGAGGCAGCGCGGCCAGGCAGACGGAGAGGAGGGGGAGGAGGCGCATGATTTACGACTCCCTGTCCGCTGCAAGGCCGCGCTTTACGAATTCCAGATGCGACGCGAAGAGGGCTTCCGGATCGAACTGCGGTAATTCGCCGAATGTCTGGCGGCCGAGGCTGTTCATCAGGAAGGGGAAGACAATGCTCTGTACCGTCGCACTGGCGTCGCAGGGTCTGAACTCACCGGTCTTAATCCCCGCTTCGACGATGCGTGTCATCATGCCCAGACCTTTCAGAACGACGTGGTCGCGGTGATAGTTACGTATCTCTTCGAAGTTTCCCGCCTCGGCGATCAGCGTCTTTACGATGGCGCGCAGCTCGGGCGTTTGTACGACCTCGTAGAGCTGGCGCAGCACGAGGTCGAGAAGCTCCGAATATCCGCCTTCGTAATTGTCGAGAAATGCCTCGATGCGGTCGACGCGGGCCTCGGCGAATTCGCGCACGGTGGCGACGAAAAGGTCCTGCTTGTTCTTGAAGTAGAGATAGATGGTTGCCTTGCTCACCCCGGCGGCGTCGGCGATGTCCTCCAGCCTGGTGGCGGCGAAGCCCTTGCGGGCGAACAGCTCGAGGCCGGCCCGCATGATTTCGCCGGGGCGTTCTTCGGAACGCCGCTGCCAGCGCGGTTCATCGGCGGAGAGGGAGGTGGGGTCGGCACTCATCGTTTCGATCCATATATAACTGACTGTTCAGTTATATATGATTTGGCGGAAATTCCGTCAATCCCCCCCTGCAAAGGGTGAGCGTCAGTCGGGTTTGTCGGAAGAATCGGGCAGGGGCGCGGGATGGTCGAGCTTCTTCTCGTCGAGTGCGCGCTCCGCCTTTTTCAGTTTTTCGCGTTCCGCTTTCTTCTCCGCGCCGGTCCGCCCGAAGCGTATGCGATTGGCCTCAGCCTGTTCCTTTCGGGTCTTTCTTTCGTCACGCTGCTTGGCTGCGCGGGCCAATTTTCGGGCTGACGAAAAATTAACTACGTTTGGGTGCTTTTCAGACATGGTTTTCCCGATATAACCCGTGGAACATGCATCCATCCTCGTTACGGGGCCAAGCTTAAGCTTGGACGGGGAGTTGCGAAAGTTCAGTCGGCCGGGGTGGCCGGCAGGTGAGAATGAAAAGCGTCGCAGTGCGTGCGTTGCGAGCGATTCCGCGGGGGCTGGAGCGCGTCCTTGAACCAGATACTCACTTATATTGCCGGCGCGCTTGTCGTGTTGCTGATTGCGCTGCTTGTCGGTCCCAGCCTCGTGGACTGGAAGGACTTCCGGGCGGAGTTCGAACGACAGGCGTCGCGCATCACCGGGCATGATGTCACCATCGAGGGGGACATCCGGTTCCGCATCCTGCCTGCGCCCCGGCTGTCGCTCGGGCGTGTCACCATTGCCAACGCACCGGGTGCCGAAGCGCCGGCGCTTATGCGCATGGAGCAGATGGACGGCGAACTTGCACTGGCGCCGCTCCTTTCGGGCGATATCGAAGTCACGCGCATCAATATCGTGAAGCCGCGGGTAAACCTCGAAGTGGCGTCCGATGGCGTTGCCAACTGGAAAGACTTCGTGGAAGGCGCAGCGGCGTCGGAGGAAGGCGCGTTCTCTCTCGCATCGACCAGTCTGAAGGGCGCGAGTTTCAGCGACGGCTCGGTGACCTATGTCAATCGCACCAATGGCCGGACATGGCAGGCGACAGACGTCAGCGGCACGGTCAGCGCGCAGGCCCTGGTCGGGCCGATGCGGGCCGATGTGACCTTCACGTCGCACGACATACCGATGTCGGCAAGTGTCGTGCTGGGCAATTTCGGCGGCTCGAAGGCTTTCCCCGTCACGCTGGAGCTTGGGTTTCCGGCGTCGCAGGCTGCGTTCAAGTTCAGTGGTATCGCGACGGAGTTTTCCGCCGCGGCCCGTCTCGACGGCAAGGCATCATTGCTTCTCGGTGCGGCGCAGGACGGGGAGGCGAGCCCGGTCAGCCTGCAGGCGGGAATGGTCGCACGCACCAGCTCCGTCACGCTGCGCGATATGGTGCTGTCGAGCGGCGGGACCTCCCTGAAGGGACGGGGACAACTCGACCTGACCGGAGAGCGTCCCGTATTCGAGGCAACGCTTGGCGGTGCCGGTTTCCGGGCCGATCGTCTCGCGGCGATCCTGATTGCCGATAGCGGCGCTGACAGTGCTGCGGAAGATGCGCCTTTCGCCTTGCTGAACCGATTGCCGCATCCGGCGGGGATCGACGGCACTCTCGATCTTTCAGCGGGGGAATTGCTGCTGGGCGATTCCGTCTTCGCCGACGCAAAAGCCGATCTCGCGCTCGACCATGGAATGTGGAAAATCGGTCAATTGTCCGCGGAGGCACCGGGGCTGACGAAAGTCAGTGTCGGCGGCACGCTGACGGCGCCGGAAGAGGCGGGCGGGGTTTCCGCTTTCGACGGCCAATTCTCGCTGGCCAGCCGCGACCTGGAAGGTTTTGCGGAATGGCTTCGTCGTGCGGGCATGGACGTGCCGCCGGACGCGGGTGAGACGACGGAGGCTACTCCTGCGCCGAAAAGCCCGTCGCCGCGCATATCCTTTACCGCGACCGGCAAACTCGCGGTGACGCCGTCGAGCCTGACTGTCGAAGATCTCCGGGCCGGCTATTCGGCAGATGCGGCGCAGCCGGCGGTGATCGGCGATATTTCATATGAAGCGGCTTCGCGGCCCCGGCTTTCGGCGGAACTGGAGGCATCGGCCTTCGATCTGGACCCGTTGCTCGCCATGCTGCCGACTGACCGGGAAAAGGCGCTTCCCTTTTTCCGGACGCATGACGTGACGCTGAAATTCACGGCGGACGAGCTGACCGTGGCCGGCCAAACGGCAAGCAACATCTCTGCAGATGGCGCGCTCGAAAACCGGCGCCTGATCGTCAACGGCCTGTCCATCGGGGATCTGAAGGGCGCTGCGATCGGTTTCTCCGGCCGTCTCGACGGTGTGACCACGGGCGAGCGCGAGACTATTCGCGGAACCTTTTCCGGCAGCGTCAAGGCGGCGCGCTTCGGTGCGCTTCTCGATATGGCCGGATACGATGTGCACCGCTTCCCGGGCAATGTCGATATGACATTCGACGGGACGACCGGCGAGGCCGATGACAGCGACCGCCGCGTGGATACGCTTACCATGCGCGGCATGGTGAGCGGGGCGCGCGTGGACGCCCTTATAAAGCGACATCATGGCGATGGCGGCAAGCTGGACGAACTCGAGATCATCGCCAATGCCGCGCATCCGGAAGGGCGCGAATTGCTGCGGCAGTTCGGTCTCGATCCCGCCGATACGCTGGAGGGCAGCGGAACCGCGTCGATCCGGATGGATGGAATAGGCGGGAACTACAAGACTTCCTTCCGCGCCCATATCGGCGATGCCTCCTTCACCGCGGAGGGGGAGGCGACAGATCCGTTCAGCAAGCTGCGGTTCGAGGGCAAGGTGAACCTTTCTGCCGGGCGTGCCGATACGGTGACGGCGGCCTTCGGCGCGACAGGCACGCTGTCGGACTGGATGCTTGCCCAGATGCAGGGTGCCGGTTTCGTCGGGTCGGCCGACCTGGACTGGGATAAGGCGCATCTCTCCCTTACCGACCTCGAAACGGTGGCGGGCAATTTCCGCCTGTCGGGCAAAATGATCTACACCGCGCCTGCCGATGGCGAACCTGCCGATATTTCAGGCGACATCGAAACCAACCGGCTCAATGTCACGCCGCTGGCAGGGCTGGCGGCGCGAGCGGATGCTGCGACGGGAAGCGTCTGGTCGGCAGACGCCATCGACTGGCATATGCTCCGTGCTCTGAAGGGCAATATCGAATTCAAATCCGGTCTGCTTACGCTTGGACCACTGGCGATGAAGGATGCGGAAGGTACGATTGGCATGGCGGATGGCGTGATGAACGTCTCGCCGCTTGTCGGTGACCTTGCCGGCGGGCGGGCCTCGATGAATGTGCGTTTCCATGCCGGCGGTGATGAACCGGGTGCGCTGGAAAAACAGGTCGAATTCACCGGCCTCGTCGAGGGGGCCGATCTTGCCCGGCTTTCCGAACAGGCATTCGGGGCGTCGCCGGGCGAAGGACGCGCCACCGTCAATCTGCATATTGCAGCGAAAGGATTGAGCTGGCTTTCGCTTGTCGGGTCGGCAAGCGGCGAGGGTCAGATCCGGCTGGAGGATACCGTGCTGCATCCGCTGGATGTGGACGGCTTCGGCAAAGCGCTTGGACGGCTCGAAGATATCGAGGCGTTCGACGGCGTGGTGAAGAACGTGCTGCTCGCAGGGGACACTTCGACCGGGGATATTGCCGGTCCGTTCACGCTCAAGGACGGTGTCGCCTCCTTCAAGGATGACGAAGTGGCGCTGCAGGGCGGTAAAGGGAAACTCGCTGCGTTCTACGATCTGTCACGGCTTGGCGCGGATGCCGAACTGACGGTGACCGGCGACCAGCCCGCAGGGAGCCCGGCCTATTCGGTGAATGCGGCGGGGCCGCATGGCGGGATCGCCGTTTCCACGGACACGGCCCGGCTTGAAAGCCATGTGTCGTCGCTCATTCTGGCGGGGCAGGCGGAAAAGCTCGGCGTCGATCTGCCCGCCGACATCCGGAACATGATAACGCCGCCGTCGTCGAAATCCCCGACGGACCCAAAAGAGCCTGCGAACGACAATGAGACCGGCGCGGCTACGGCACCTGTGCCGGTGGTGCGGCCCTCGAACTGATCGCCGGTCAGCCTGTAAGTCAGTCCGTCGGGCAGCTGTCGCGATTGCGGAAATTCTCGAACACATAGATGCGCACGGCGCTGGAGAGGTTTCCCTCTCCACCGCGTTCGGCGTCGATACGGCGTACCAGTTCGTTGACGGAGATTTTCTGCGAGCAGGCGAGTTCCTTCAATCCGTCCCAGAAGGGCGGCTCGATGGAGATGCTGGTGCGGTGGCCCGCAATGGTGACCGACCGTTTGATCTCGCCTTGCATGGGCGTCTCCTGTGCCGCGCCGGTTCGCCGGATGACGCCCCGGCGCGGGAAGGGGATCAGTTCGGAGAAATCATCTTCTCCGGACGGACATATTCGTCGAATTCCTCATTCGTCACATAGCCGCCGCCGACTGCTTCCTCGCGCAGCGTGGTGCCGTTCTTGTGCGCAGTCTTGGCGATCTTGGCCGCGTTGTCATAGCCGATCTTCGGCGCCAGCGCGGTGACCAGCATGAGCGAGCGTTCCAGCCCCTGCTTGATGTTTTCCTCGCGGGCCTCGATGCCGACGACGCAATTGTCGGTGAAGGAGATCGCGGCGTCGGAGAGAAGCTTCACCGATTGCAGGAAGTTGTAGGCCATCATCGGATTGTAGACGTTCAACTCGAACTGGCCCTGGCTGCCGGCAAAGGAAAGCGCGGCATTGTTGCCATGTACATGGGCGCAGACCTGCGTCATCGCCTCGCACTGGGTCGGGTTCACCTTG
Organism: Parvibaculum sp.; assembly: GCF_002684405.1. GTDB lineage: Bacteria > Pseudomonadota > Alphaproteobacteria > Parvibaculales > Parvibaculaceae > Parvibaculum. The sequence continues at coordinate 12,993 of NZ_NYVD01000144.1, forward strand.
CCCGGCATGATGGAGGAGCCGGGTTCGTTTTCCGGCAGGGACAGTTCGCCGAGGCCCGCGCGCGGACCGGAGCCGAGATAGCGGATGTCGTTGGCGATCTTGAAGCAGGCCATCGCGGCCGACGTGATCGCGCCATGTGCGAAGACCATGGCGTCATGCGCGGCCAGCACTTCGAACTTGTTGGGCGCGGTGACGAAGGGCAGGCCGGTGATGCCGGAGACCTTTTCGGCCACTTTTTCGGCAAAGCCCACAGGCGCGTTGAGGCCGGTGCCGACGGCGGTGCCGCCCTGGGCGAGCTGGCAGAGACCGGACAGCGTCAGCTTGATGCGGGCGATCGCCGATTTCACCTGTTCGGTGTAGCCGGAGAATTCCTGGCCGAGCGTGAGCGGGGTCGCGTCCTGCGTGTGGGTGCGGCCGATCTTGATGATGTGGTCGAATTCCTTCTGCTTGGCCTCCAGCGCTTTTGCCAGATGCTCGAGCGCGGGCAGCAGGGAATGCGTCACTTCCTCGGCGCAGGCGATATGCATGGCCGTCGGATAGGTGTCGTTGGACGACTGCGACATGTTCACATGGTCGTTCGGATGCACGGGCTTCTTGGAGCCCTTCTCGCCGCCCAGCATCTCGATGGCGCGGTTGGAGATCACCTCGTTCGAGTTCATGTTGGACTGGGTGCCGGAGCCGGTCTGCCAGACGACCAGCGGGAAATGCTCGTTGAGCTTGCCGTCGATCACTTCCTGGGCTGCGGCGACGATGGTCTTGCCGAGTTCGGGGTCGAGGCGGCCAAGCTCCATATTCGCTTCGGCGCAGGCGCGCTTCACGATGCCGAGGGCGCGGACGACTGAAAGAGGCTGCTTTTCCCAGCCGATCTTGAAATTGCCGAGCGAGCGCTGGGCCTGAGCCCCCCAATATTTGCTGTCGTCGACTTCAATCGGGCCGAAAGTATCGGTTTCGGTGCGGGTCTTGGTCATTGGCTCGGGTCCTCGCGCTCACGGATAAGGGATGGCGGGTGATTTATCACGCGGGGAGGAGGGGGCCAAGAGAGGGGAGCGGGAAGGGCCGCGAGCGCTATTCGGACGCTGCGTCCGTATCCTCGGCGACGGGCAGCCCGGTCGGCAGGCCGTCCATGCTGGTCAGGTTCTTCTTCCGCCAATAGGCCTCGATGCCGTCCTCGCCCTGGTTGACCGCCCAGTTTGTGAGCGAGGGCCGCTCTCCCTTGTAGTCGTGAAGGGGGACGCCGTAGCCGCAGGAGGTCTGGACGAGGTCGATATCGAGCACGACGATCTGGCGCGCGCCGGGCGGCTCGTCGCCATTGAAGGCTGAGGCCAGCAGATCGGCATATTCCGGCGATCCGCGATGCAGCACCTTGCCCTTGCCATAGAGGCGCAGGATCAGGGGCGGGCCCTCGAAGGCGCAGAACATGACGGTCAGCCGCCCGTCAGCTTTCAGATGGGCGGAGGTTTCGTTGCCGCTGCCCGTCCGGTCCATGTAGCAGACATGGGTTTCATCCAGCACGCGCAGTCCGTCGAGGCCCTTGGGCGAGAGATTGACGCGCGAGTCTCCCGTCGCGGAAGCCGTGAAGAAGATGTGCTGCCGTTCGATGAAGTCCCGGTGGTCGGGCTCGATATGAGAAAATTGCTTTGCCATGGAGAAAGCCTAGCGCCGTGGGGCAGGGGCTTCCAGCGGGATCGCCGCCCGTCTGCGCAACGCGTTTTGCGTCAACGGGCGTCAAATGGGGGGATTGGAGGGCGCCAATGGCGCCGTTATTTCTTCCGGAACGCGTCGAGGCTCACCACTTCGCCCGTGGCTTCTTCCTCGGGCTCGGCATTTTCTTCCTTTACCAGCGGCTCTTCCATGCTGCGGGACGCCTCCGTGGCGGCGGGCTGGTCGCCCGTCTCCGGCGCGGCCTCGCTGCCGGGTGCGCCTTCCACGTTGAACTGGAGGCCGAACTGTACGCTGGGGTCGAAAAAACCCTGTACGGCGGCATAGGGCACGACCAGACGTTCGGGCACCTTGTTGAAGGTGAGGTCGACGGAGAAATAATCGTCCAGCACTTCGAGGTTCCAGAACTGGTGCTGGAGCACGATCGTGATTTCTTCCGGGTACTGGCTGCGCAGCCGCTCGGAGATTTCGACGCCCGGCGCGCCTGTGCGGAAGGAAATGTAGAAGTGATGCTCGCCCGGCAGGCCTTCGTCGCGCGCGATCCTGAGCGCCTTGCGGATCACCCCGCGCAGTGCTTCCTGAGCCAGCAGATCGTATCGCATCTGATCTTCGGACAAGTCATTTCCCCTGAGTTTGCTTTTCGGGCGCAGCCGACTCGGTGCGCGACAGAAATGTTCCAGCGATTCAAGCAGCCTTATCGCACAACGTCCAGCCGATGCAGGGGTTATTGGCGGGCAGGCGCCGCAGAACGCGTAATCGGTGTGTCGTAACGAACAGTGTCTCGTTCCGCAACGGCATCGAAAATGAGCGTTCGCGCCAGAATGAAAGTGGAGGCTTCTGTTGCCAGGTGCCTCCGAACCCCGCCTTACCCTGCTACAGGCAAGGACTTAAAAGAGGTTGTCGCACTGCATTACGCAGCGAGACGTGCCTCAGCATAGTTGTCGTTGGCAACTATTGAATCGGCCCGATAACGGCGGAACCATGCCGAGCAGAAGAGAAGTCTTTACGCCCTCGTCGATCCTGTTTCGCCCCCAGAATGGTGCCGGCTGACCGGCAACACGCTCCTGCACTCGCAGGGAATCTGGTGGAGGCGCCGGGTACTGCCCCCGGGTCCGATGGGTTTATTACACAACCAGTTTACCGCCATAGTCGGAACAAGTCCGACAAGGGGAATATAGGGTCAAAGGCCGCGCTTTTAAAGAGATATGACAGGCGGTCATGCACCGTCCTTCAGGGGTTCCGCGGGTTTCGACGGGAGGTTTTCCTGCATGAAGCGGACGATGTTGCCGCCCATCACCTTGGCGATCTCGTTTTGGGTGAAACCGGCTTCCATCATTTCGCGTGTGAGGACGGCGAGCTCGGAGACATCGAAAGTCGTGCCGACCGCGCCGTCGAAGTCGGAGCCGAGCGCCACATGGTCTTCGCCCAGAAGGTCGATCGCATAACGGATCGCCTTCACGACGCCTGCGGGGCTTGCATCGCAGACGGCGCCTTTCCAATAGCCGACCCCGACAAGGCCGCCCGCCGCGGCGACCTGCTGCATCAGCGTATCCGAGATATTGCGCGGGCTGTCGCAGGCGCCCTTGATGCCGGTATGGGAGATCACCACCGGGCGGGTTGCGGACGCCAGCACGTCGGTCACGATGGCGGGGGAGGAGGGGGCAAGGTCGACGATCATGCGGCGGTCTTCCATCGCCCGCAGGACATCGCGCCCGAATTCGGTCAGCCCGCCGTCGCTCTTGCCATGAAGCGAGCCGCCCAGCTCATTGTCGAAGAAGTGATGCAGGCCGATCATGCGATAGCCCGAGCGGTAGAAATCCTCGACATGGGCGATATCGCCTTCCAGCGGGTGCCCGCCTTCCATGGCGAGAAGACCGCCCACCACATCGCGGCCTTGCGCGCGGGCGGCGAGAACGGCTTCGAGGTCCTCGCGCCAGCGGACGATTGCCAGCCGGCCCTCCGAGCGGCGTTCGGCATCGTCGAGTTTTCCGGCCTGGTAGATCGCGCGCTCATAGAGACTTGTCCATGTGCGGGCGGGCCAGCGCTGCGCAACCGACAGGGGAGAAACGACATCCGAGCCCGCATCGTTTTCTTCGTAGTTCTGGCCCATCGGGACCTTGGTCACGACGGAGAAAACCTGGAGCGCGACATTGCCGTCGATCAAGCGGGGCAGGTCCACATGGCCGTCATCGGCGCGGTCCAGCGGATCGCGTATCCAGAGCAGCGTGTCGGCGTGGAGGTCGGCGACGACTAGCCCCTGATGCAGCCGCGTGATTTCCTGCGGAATGTCATAAGGCTCGTGATCGGCGACGCGATTGATCGTTCCGTCCAGCATATAGGGCAGGAGGAAGAAGCCGCCGACGAGCAGAACGACCAGTGCCGCGAGGCCGCCAAGGAAGAAGCGTTTCAGTTTCATGACGTATTTTGTTCCTCAGGGTAAGCGGTGTCCCTTGAAATCATTGGACTTTTCGCTGCTTCGATTAAGCTGTGCACGCTGGCGTGTGAATGAGTGTCACGCTACAATTTCCCTACATCGATTGGCTGATATCGATACGCTTCGTCAAGTGGTCCGGACCGGGGTCCGCGACCGGACGGGCGGGGGGCACAGATGGCGCGTGAAAGGGCCGGCGACAACCGGTTTCATAGCACGAGACGGGTTTTTCTGACGGGGCTGCTGGCCAGTGCCGCTGCCGGTTGTGCATCCGCGCCCAAATCCAGTGTCCAGTGGATCGACCCTGAAACGGTGCGCGCCCGGCGGCTCATCCGCGCGGCGGAAGCGCAGGTCGGCGTGACCACGACTTATGACGGTGCCTATCGGAAAATCGGTTTTCCGGGCGGCGACGTGCCGGAGAATATCGGCGTCTGTACCGATGTGATCGTCCGGGCCTATCGCGCGGCCTTCGGGCTCGATCTCCAGCGCCTCATTCATGAGGATATGGTCGCCCATTTCGAGGCCTATCCGAACCTGCCGAAATGGGGGCTCAGCGCGCCCGATCCCAATATCGACCATCGCCGCGTGCTGAATATGCGGACCTTCTTCCAGCGCTACGCGCAGAGGCTGCCGATTTCGTCCCGTCCGATGGTCTATCGGCCCGGCGATATCATCACCCAGTCGGACGGCAAGACCTTCAACCATGTGGCGATCGTCACCGACAAGCTTTGCTGGAGCGGCAAGCGCTATGAGCTTGTCCATAATGTCTCCCGGGGGACGCAGGTGAACGACATGCTGTTCGCCTATCCGATCAACGGGCATTTCCGCTTTCTGCCGCCGCCGGAAGCGGCCGATATGCCGGTCGCGGGGCTCAAATCCTATCTGCGTCGCGCCCGGGTCTGATTTTTCCGAACGACTCGCCCGAATCTCTCCTTTGCGGCTAAACTCGGCTGAAACCGAGGATACCGCCATGCAGCAATATCTGGACCTGATGCGCCTTGTGAAAGAGCAGGGCGTCACCAAGACCGACCGGACGGGGACGGGGACGAAAAGCGTCTTCGGTCATCAGATGCGCTTCGATCTGTCGAAGGGCTTTCCGCTGGTCACGACCAAGAAGCTGCATCTGAAATCCATCGTGCATGAGCTGCTCTGGTTCATCGCGGGCGATACCAATATCGAGTATCTGAAGAAGAACGGGGTTTCGATCTGGGATGAATGGGCGGACGAGAATGGCGATCTCGGCCCCGTTTACGGCCACCAGTGGCGTTCATGGCCGACACCTGATGGCGGCAAGATCGACCAGCTCCGCAACCTGCTGGACCAGATCGAAAACAATCCGGATTCGCGGCGCCTTATCGTGTCCGCCTGGAACGTGGCCGATGTGGACAACATGGCGCTGCCGCCCTGTCACTGCCTGTTTCAGTTCTACGTCGCCGACGGCAAGCTCTCCTGCCAGCTCTATCAGCGCTCGGCGGACATCTTTCTCGGCGTGCCGTTCAACATCGCGTCCTATGCGCTTCTCACCATGATGGTCGCGCAGGTGACGGGGCTCGAGGCGGGCGATTTCGTGCATACTTTCGGCGATGCCCATCTCTATCTCAATCATATGGAGCAGGCCGAGCGTCAGCTCGCGCGCGATCCGCGCCCGCTGCCGCAGATGAAGCTCAATCCGGATGTGACGAGCCTTTTCGACTTCACCTATGACGATTTCGAACTGGTCGGCTACGACCCGCATCCGCATATCTCCGCGCCGGTCGCGGTATGAGCCGGGTGACATGACCAATGGTGGGGTGGGCGCGCAAGCTGGCGCTGATCCTGTTGCTCGTCGTGACGCTCGCGCTCGCTGCTTTCGCCTTGTTCGTCATTCTGGAGAACACGCGCCCGCTGCATCCGGAGAAGTTCCGCGACCGGGTGTATTCGGCGCTGCCGATAGCTGACACGAAAGACCTTGCCTGATGACCAAACTCGCACTCGTCGTCGCCATAGCCGAGAACGGCGTGATCGGGCGCGACAATGGCATGCCCTGGCGGCTGTCCGGTGACATGGCCTTTTTCAAGCGCGTTACCATGGGCAAGCCGGTCGTGATGGGCCGCAAGACATGGGAGTCGCTGCCGAGGAAACCGCTGCCGGGGCGGCCCAATATCGTCGTGACGCGGGATGAGAGCTACAAGGCGGAAGGCGCGGAAGTCTTCACCGATGTGGCGGAAGCGGTCGCCCACGGGATCGACCTCGCCAGGGAGAGCGGCGCGGCGGAAGTTGCGGTGATCGGCGGGGCGCAGATCTATGCTGAAACCATCGATGCCTGCGACCGGCTCTACATCACCGAAGTCCATGCGACGCCGGACGGCGATACGCATTTTCCGGATTTCGACCGGAGCGCATGGCGAGAGGTCTCGCGCGAGCGGCATGAAGCGGGCGAGAAGGATAGTGCCGCCTATTCCTTCGTGACGCTCGAAAGATAAGAAGGCAGGGAAGAAGAAAATGACTTCAAGTGACATGGAGATGGCCACGTCGCTGCAATATGTGACGTTTCCGTCGCTGCACGACGAGCCGCTCGCCATTGCGGCACGTGTGTCCGTGCCGGCGAAAGAAGGGAAGAAACCCGCTGTCATCATCCTGCATGGCTCGGCGGGGCCGTCTGCGCGGGAGACCGGCTATGCCGATGCGCTCAATGCTGTGGGGATCGTGACGCTAGAGCCCGATCTCTGGTCGGCGCGCGGGATCGGCGGCGGGTCGGAAGGGCGCCCCAAAACGGTGATCGAGACGCTGCCCGATGTTTACGGTGCGCGCGCCTTTCTAGCGGCTCATCCGGAAGTCGATGGAACCCGCATCGGTGTCATGGGCTTTTCCTTCGGCGGTGTGGCTTCCATGCTGGTTGCCACCCATGCTCAGAACGACCGCTTTCTCAAGGACGAGCATTTCAAGGCCATGATGCCGGTCTATCCGGTCGCCTCCGCCTATAACCGCGTGCCCGGTTTCGAGTTCGGCGATCTCGTGGATGCGCCGGTCATGATGGTGACGGGCGAACTCGACGAGTATGACGACGACCCGGAAGCCGGGCCGAAACTTGTCGCATCGCTGAAACCGGAGGATGCGGCGAAAATCAAAGTGCATGTGATGAAGGGCGCGCATCATTGCTTCGACATGCCGGGGGCGAATGTGGTGGTGGCCGATCCGGTCTCTCATCGCGGCGCGGGCGGCGAGGTGCATATGATTTTCAATGAAGAGGCCATGGAGACCGCGCACAAACTGGCCGTCGATTTCTTTTCGGGCGCTTTGTGAGTTTTGGGCCGTTCGGCGCTTGAGTGCCGATGTTCCTGTTGTCAGAATGCGGCCTCCCCAAAACCGAGGTGATGTGATGGATGTAAAAGCGGCGGTGGCTTTCGAAGCCGGCAAACCCCTTGAAATCGAAACGGTGCAGCTTGAAGGCCCGAAAGAGGGCGAGGTGCTGGTCGAGATCAAGGCGACGGGCATCTGTCACACGGACGCCTTCACGCTTTCCGGCGCGGACCCGGAAGGCCAGTTCCCTGCCATTCTCGGTCATGAAGGCGCGGGCGTGGTGGTCGATGTCGGTCCGGGCGTGAAGTCGCTCAAGAAGGGCGATCATGTCATTCCGCTCTACACGCCGGAATGCCGTGAGTGCAAAAGCTGCACGAGCCACAAGACGAACCTCTGCACCTCCATCCGCGCGACGCAGGGCAAGGGCGTGATGCCGGACGGCACCAGCCGCTTTTCCTACAAGGGCAAACCCGTTCTGCATTACATGGGCTGTTCCACCTTCGCCAATTACACGGTGCTGCCCGAGATCGCACTCGCCAAGGTCCGTGAGGACGCCCCCTTCGACAAGATCTGCTACATCGGCTGCGGCGTGACGACGGGCGTGGGGGCGGTTGTCTTCACCGCGAAAGTAGAGCCCGGCGCCAATGTCGTGGTGTTCGGTCTCGGCGGTATCGGCCTCAATGTCATTCAGGGCGCGCGCATTGCGGGCGCGGACAAGATCATCGGCGTCGATCTCAATCCGGCGCGCGAAGAGATGGCGCGCAAATTCGGCATGACGCATTTCGTCAATCCCAAGGAGGTGGACGGCGACGTCGTTGCGCATCTCGTGGAACTCACCGATGGCGGCGCGGATTACAGCTTCGAATGCATCGGCAATGTGGATGTGATGCGCCAGGCGCTTGAATGCTGCCATCGCGGTTGGGGCGAGAGCATCATCATCGGCGTGGCGGGCGCGGGGCAGGAGATTTCCACGCGTCCCTTCCAGCTCGTGACGGGTCGAGTGTGGAAAGGCACCGCCTTTGGCGGCGCGCGCGGGCGTACCGACGTGCCGAAGATCGTGGACTGGTACATGGACGGCAAGATCGATATCGACAGCCTCATCACCCACAAAATGCCGCTTGAAGACATCAACAAGGCGTTCGATCTGATGCATGAGGGGAAATCGATCCGCTCCGTCGTCGTCTATTGAGGTCGTAAATGAGTATCGAAATTCTGGAAGAGCATCGCTGTTTCGACGGCGTGCTGAAGGTCTGCCGCCATGCGTCTCAGGCGACGGGCACCGATATGCGGTTTTCCGCTTATGTGCCGGATGGCGACGGGCCTTTTCCCGTCGTCACCTGGCTCTCCGGGCTCACCTGCACGGAAGAAAACTTCACCACCAAGGCCGGCGCCTATGGCACGGCCAGTGCGCTGAAGCTCATCGTCATCGCGCCGGATACGAGCCCGCGCGGTGAGGGCGTCGCCAATGACGAGGCTTACGACCTCGGGCAGGGCGCAGGCTTTTATATCGATGCGACGGAAAAGCCCTGGGCGCCGCATTTCAAGATGCAAAGCTACATCACGGAAGATCTGCATGCCGTCATTGCGGCGAACTTCCCGGCGGATATGTCGCGTCACGGCATTTCCGGCCACTCCATGGGCGGTCATGGCGCGTTGACGCTCGCGTTGAAGCGGCCCGATCTTTACCGCTCCGTTTCCGCCTTCGCGCCTATCGTCTCGCCGACGCGCTGTCCCTGGGGCGAAAAGGCGTTCACGGCCTATCTCGGTTCCGACCGCGAGGCATGGAAGGCGCATGATGCCTGCCTGCTCATCGAAGGCGGTGCGGCGAAGGGGCATTTCGACGAGATCCTCGTCGATCAGGGGCTCGGCGATAATTTCCTCGAAAAGGAATTGAAACCGGAGCTGCTGGAAGAGGCCTGCGGCAAGGTCGGGCAGGGGCTCACGCTTCGGCGGCAGCCCGGTCACGATCATTCCTATTATTTCATCCAGTCTTTCATGGCCGATCATCTGACCTTTCATGCAGACAGGCTGAAGCGATGAGTGACATTTTCGATGTCGTCATCGTCGGGGCGGGGGCCGCAGGGCTCTCCGCCGCGCGGCAGGCGCGTGAGATGGGCCTCAGCTTCAAAGTGTTCGAGGCGAAGGATCGCATTGGCGGGCGCACCTTCACCGATACGGCCAGCCTCGGCATGACATGGGACCGGGGCGCACACTGGCTTCATTCGGCCGACGTTAATCCGCTGACGAAGATTGCCGACGAGCTCGGCCATCCCTATCACCGGCACGACGAAGGCTCGTTCTATCGCCATCTCTTTCTCGGTCAGAAGGCGGGCCGTCCCGTCTGGGCCGATGAGGAGGCCTATACGGCCTATCGCGAAGAGTTCGAGGCCGCCTATGACATCGCGCATGTGCAGGGCGAGGCGGGTGAGGATATTCCGGTGTCCGAAACGCTGGATCCTTCCGCACGCTTCTATCGCATCACGCGGCATCTCTTTCAGGCGATCTGCGGAGGCGATCCGGAGGATCTGTCCGCAGTCGATTTCGCGCGCTATGCCGACACGGAAAAGAACTGGCCGCTGGAACGCGGTTATGGCGCACTGATCGCCGCTTATTTTGCCGACATTCCCGTGACGCTTTCCTGTCCTGTGCATCGTATCGACATGACGGGCGCCAATGTGAAAGTCGCAACGGAAGAGGGAACGGTGGAGGCGAAGTCCGTCATCGTCACCGTTTCGACCAATGTGCTCTCCTCAGGGGCCATCCGCTTCTTGCCGCAACTGCCGGCCCGAACGCAGGAGGCGCTGGAAGGCGTGCCGACCGGTCATGCGAACAAGGTCGCTTTTGCCTTCAAGCGCGAGGTGTTCGGCCTGCCGGAGATGTCTCATCCGCTGGCGATAGACGAGAAGAAGCCGGCGCGGCCTGCGCTTTCCTTCCAGATCCGGCCGTTCGGGCACAATATGGCCATCGCCTATTTCGGCGGGTCGGAAGCTGCCGATCTCGAACGGGCGGGCCGCGACGTCATGATTGCGCATGCGCGCGGCATGTTGGGCGACATGTTCGGGACCGACATCTTCAAGGAAATGAGCGGCGTTGAATCGACCGCCTGGACGACGGATCCGCATACGCTCGGCGCCTATTCTTATGGAAAGCCCGGCAAGAGCGACATGCGGGAGCGGTTGTCGGAGCCTGTCGGCGACCGCCTGTTTTTCGCAGGAGAAGCGGTGCCGCTCGATTGGTATTCCACCGTGCATGGCGCGTATGTGAGCGGCATGTCCGCTACGCAAAAAGCCGCGCATTATCTTGGGCGAGGCGTTGCAGGAGAGGCATCAGCCTGAGAAGATACCTCCCATCAAAAATCAATAAATCGCCATGGGAGGATCAAATGGCAGAGATGAAACTGATCGCGGACGGCCTGAAATTTCCGGAAGGGCCGATCGCCATGCCCGACGGCAGCATCGTGCTGGTGGAAATTGCGGCGGGCCGCCTCACGCGCATTACGCCGGATGGCAAGAAAGAGACGATCGCGGAGCCCGGCGGCGGGCCGAACGGCGCGGCCATCGGTCCGGACGGCAAATGCTATGTCTGTAACAATGGCGGGTTCGACTGGCACGATCAGGACGGTTTGCTGATCCCGGGCGACATCGCGACGGATTATTCGGGCGGGCGCATCGAGCGGATCGACCTCGAGACCGGCAAGGTCGATGTTCTTTATACGGAAGTAAATGGTGAGCCGCTGAAAGGGCCGAACGACATCGTGTTCGACAAGTCGGGCGGGTTCTGGTTCACCGATCTCGGCAAGGGCCGTGGCCGCGTGCAGGATCGCGGCGGGCTCTACTATGCGAAAATCGACGGATCGATGGTGAAGGAAGCCGTGTTCCCGATCACCAGCCCCAATGGCGTCGGTCTGTCGCCGGACGAGAAGACGGTTTTCGTGGCCGATACGATTCCCGGCCGTCTCTGGGCCTTCGACATCACGGGCGAGGGCGAGGTCGCGCCGAGCGAAGGGCCGCTCAATGGCCGCTTCGTCGGATCGCCTGCCGGCCTCAACTATTTCGACTCGTTGGCGGTGGATGCCGACGGCAATGTCTGCGTGGCGACGATCTTCAATTCCGGCATCACCATTTTCGCGCCGGACGGATCGAGCATCCGCCATTTTCCGACCGACGATCTCATCACCACCAATATCTGCTTCGGCGGCGAGGATCTGAAAACGGCGTACATCACGCTGTCCACGACGGGGCGCCTCGTGTCGACGGAGTGGGAACGGCCGGGTCTCGCGCTCAACTTCCTCAACAAGTGAGTTGGCCTGTGTGAGCTAGCTGTTTCGGGTACGGAACATTTGTTCCGGCCTCCCGTTAACCATGTCAGGATGCCCGCGCCCGAGGAGGGGTACACCCCGAAAGCGGGGCGGGCATTCAACATTTCAGGGAGGAGAAACATGCGCCTTATTTTTAGTGCGGCCATTGCGTTGCTCATGCTGACAGGCGGGGCCTATGCCGCCGACGCATTCGCGAATTTCTACGGGAATACCGTCAAGATCACGAGCCCGGCGGGCGACCGGGCCGTGGTCATCAACGAGGACGGCACCTACACCAACACCATGGCTGACGGAACCACGGTTTCAGGCACCTGGACGAATGAAGACGGCAATGCCTGTTTCAAGCAGGACGGCAGCGACGCCGAGCCGTATTGCACACCGGCCGAGGCTCGTGACGTGGGCGAAAGCTGGGAGATCACCGCGCCGGACGGCACGAAGGAGCAGGCAGCGCTGGTTGCCGGCAACTGATCCAGGGTTTCCCGACGCATGAATTGGGCCGGCCCGTTTTCGGGCCGGCCTTTGCTTTTCGCGTTTGTCAGGTTTCGATCGAGATGCGCGGCGCCTGGCGCGCGCCGCCGCCAAGGGCCTGGTCGATATGACCGGCAACCTTTTGCGCAATGTCGATGAACGGTCGGGCTTCCTCGCTCTCGGGCGCGGTGGCCGTAACCGGGGCGCCGCCATCGGAGGTTTCGCGAATGGTCATGTGAAGCGGGATTTCGCCGAGGAAGTCGCAGCCCAGCGTCTCCGCCATCTTTCGTGCGCCGCCCTGACCGAAGATATAGGAGCGCTCGCCTGAGTCCGGGCTCACGAAATAGGCCATGTTCTCCACGATGCCGAAGACGGGCACATGGGTCTTTTCGAACATGGCAACGCCCTTGCGCGCGTCGATCAGGGCGATTTCCTGCGGCGTTGAGACGATCACGGATCCCGTCAGCGGTATGCGCTGGGCGATGGTCAACTGCGCATCGCCGGTGCCGGGCGGCATGTCTATCACCAGCACGTCGAGTTCGCCCCAGTTCACGTCGCTCATCATCTGCATGAGCGCGCTCTGCACCATGGGGCCGCGCCAGATCATGGGCGTGTCCTCTTCGACCATGTAGCCGATCGACATGGTCTTGATGCCGTAATTCTCTTTCGGCTGGATTTTCTTGCCGTTGCTTTCCGGCTTGCCCTTGAGCCCCATCATGCGGGGGATGGAGGGGCCGTAGATGTCGGCGTCCAGCAGCCCCACCTTGCGGCCGAGATGGGAGAGCGCCAGCGCCAAATTGACCGCCACGGTGGATTTGCCCACGCCGCCCTTGCCGGAGGCGACGGCGATAATGGCTTTCACGCCCGGAATTTCGAGCCGGCCCGCCTGCTGCTCACCCTGCGCGCCTCCCGGCCGGCCGTGTGAATGTCCGGCATGCGCGCCCTGCTGCGGCGCGGAGGGCGTGTCGCTATGGGCCGTCAGTACCGCGGTGACGCTCAAAATGCCGGGAATGGCCCGCACGGCCTCTTCGCAGGCCTTCCGGAGCGGTTCCTTTTCCGCTCCCTTGGCCGGATCGACCTCTATCGAGAAGCCCACATGCCCTTCGCGGAGCACGACCCCTTGGATTATGCCTGCCGAGACCACATCTTTTCCCAAGTCTTTATCGGTGACGCGGGAGAGCGCGGAGAGAATGTCTTCTTTTGTCGGTGTCGGCTTTTGGGTCGAAGACGTCATGGGTGGCCTGTCCGGGTTTCATTGCACGGGCTTGGTGGGTGTCATATAACCTCCGGCAAGTGTGTTTCCAACCGATCTATCATCACGAAATCAAAAGGATTTTTGATGCCCTGGAGCAATGAGAATGGTGGCGGCGGCTGGCAGGGAGGTGGCGGTAACCGCGGCCCCTGGGGGCAGGGACCTTCAGGAGGCGGCGGTGGCGGTGGTAACCAGCCCCCCGACCTCGATGAATTGCTGCGCAAGGGCCAGGACAAGTTCAAGAAGATCTTCCCCGGAGGTCAGGGGCAGGGCGCCGGCGGCAATGGCCGCGGCATCATCCTGATCCTCATCGTGGCCGTCGTGGCGCTCCTCGCCTACAGCTCGGTCTATCGGGTCAATACGGACGAACAGGGCGTGGTGCTGCGCTTCGGCAAGTTCTCGCGCGAAGTGCCTCCGGGCCTGCATGTGAAGCTGCCGTATCCCATCGAGGTCGTCTATACGCCGACGGTGACGCGCATCAATCGCGTCGATGTGGGTATGCGCGATACGGGCGGCGGCAAGCCGATTGCGGTGCCGGAAGAAAGCCTGATGCTGACGGGCGACGAGAATATCGTCGACATCAACTTTTCGGTCTTCTGGCGCATCAACAGCGCGGAGAACTATCTCTTCAATGTGGAGCGTCCGGACCTTGCCGTGAAGCAGGTCGCCGAAAGCGCCATGCGCGAGGCGGTGGGCCAGTCCAAGATCGAGTTCCTGCAGACGACCGGTCGAAACGACATCCAGAAGCAGGTGCGCGGCTATATGCAGACCGCGCTCGATACCTATGGCGCGGGTGTGGAGATCACGGAAGTGAAGCTCCAGAAGGTCGATCCGCCGTCGCAGGTGATCGATGCGTTCCGCGACGTTCAGGCGGCGCGCGCCGACCAGGAGCGTCTGCGTAACGAAGCCCAGTCCTACGCCAATACGGTCGTGCCCAAGGCGCGAGGCGAGGCCGCCAAGATTACCCAGGCCGCCGAAGCCTATCGCGAGCAGACGGTCGCGGAAGCGCAGGGTGAGGCGCAGCGCTTCATCTCGATCTACGACCAGTACCGGAACGCAAAGGAAGTGACGCGCAAGCGCATGTATCTCGAGACGATGCAGGACGTTCTGGGCAACACGAACAAGGTTGTGACCACGGATCAGTCGGGCGTTCTGCCTTATCTGCCGATGGATCAGCTCAAGCCGTCTGCGAAGCGTCCTTCGTCATCGTCCAGCAACAACTCGTCGAGCGCCGGCTCGTCGAGCTCGAATTGAGGAGGCCGAAGTCATGAATAAATCCATCGGACTCGGTCTTGGCATCGTTGCGGGACTTGTCGCTTTCATTGCCTATTCCTCCACATTCATCGTCAGCATGACGCAGCAGGCGATCGTGCTGCAGTTCGGCGATCCCAAACAGCTCGTCACGGAGCCGGGGCTGCATTTCAAGCTGCCCTTCGTTCAGAACGTGATCTTCATCGACAAGCGCATTCTCAATCTCGATGCGCCGACGGAAGAAATCATCGCCTCCGACCGCAAGCGGTTGGTGGTGGATGCGTTCGCCCGTTACAAGATCGTCGATGCGCTGAAGTTCTATCAGGCGGTGGGCGACCCGCGTCTGACCGAAAACAGGCTGCAGCCGAACTTCGCATCGTCGCTGCGCAACGTGCTGGGCGATCACACGCTCGAAGCTGTGGTGCGGGACGATCGTTCCGGCCTGATGCAGCAGATCGAGAAGGCGTTCAACCAGACCGCGAAAAGCTTCGGCATCGAAGTGGTGGATGTACGTATCCGCCGCGCCGACCTGCCGGAAGCAAACAGCCAGGCGATTTTCCGTCGTATGCAGACCGAGCGTGAACGCGAAGCGGCCGAGATCCGCGCGCAAGGTCAGGAAGAGGCCCAGCGTATTCGCAGTCGTGCCGATCGCGACCGCACCGTTATCGTTGCCGATGCGCAGCGCGATGCGGAAATCACCCGAGGCGAGGGCGATGCCAAGCGAAACGGTATTTTCGCCAACGCCTTCCAGAAGGATCCGGAATTCTTCGACTTCTACCGGTCGATGCAGGCCTACAAAAAGGCCCTGAAGGGTGACAACACCACCATGGTGATTTCGCCCGACTCGGAGTTCTTCCGGTACTTCCGGAGCGATTCCGGCAAGTGAGCCGGGCACCGATTGCGTGATTTGGATTTGGAGTTCGCGGGCTTGTCCGCCATTTGCCGCGGAAGCGAACTTCAAATCCGAAGCCGCATGACAGCACTCGAAGATGTTCGGTCTCCGGACGTTAGATGTTGAAGGCGAAAATTGACCGATCTCCTGGCCGCGCTTGGACTGGTTCTCGCTCTGGAAGGCGCGCTTTACGCGGCGTTCCCGGGGCCGATGAAGCGGGCGCTGGCCGTGGTGGCGGTGCAGCCGGAGGGCCAGATCCGCTTTGGCGGCCTTGTCGCCCTTGCAGTGGGCGTGCTGCTGGTCTGGCTGGTACGTGGATAGGCGCGCCGGGCCCTCGTTTTGAGCCGAAATTCCACGACGATAGTGCGCGGGCCATTATTTTCCGCTTGAATGGCCGTCAGGGGTGGCGGCTAGGCCGGGGAATTGGCGCTTTATATGTTTTCGATCGGTGAGACGACGCGACAGGTTCAGGCAAGCCGGAACGATCTTTCATCGCTCCGGGGGGCGGGCCTTGTCGTCGTCGCGCTTTCCCTGCTGGTCTTTTTCGGCGGAGCGGGGCCGGCGCGTGCCGCGGACGGCTTCGGCAATCTTGTGCACCGCCTTTCGCCTGCCGTGGTGAATATCACCATCAGGCAGAAGCAATCATTGCCCGAGAAGTTCAGGAGCCTTCCGGAGGATTCTCCGCTGCGGGAGTTCTTCGACGACGAAGAAGGCGAGGGGCGCGCGATGACCAGCGCGCTCGGATCGGGCTTTGTCATCGATCCGTCGGGCGTCATCGTTACCAACAATCATGTGATCGACGGCGCCGACGAGATATCCGTCGTCTTTGCGGACGGCGAGACGCTGGATGCGACCTTGCTGGGGCATGACGAGAATACAGATCTCGCCGTGTTGAAAGTCGACAGTTCTCATCCGCTGCCGTCGGTGCATTTCGGCAATTCCGACGATCTGCGCGTCGGCGACTGGGTCGTGGCGATCGGAAATCCGTTCGGACTTGGCGGTAGCGTGACCTCGGGGATCGTGTCCGCGCTTCACCGCGCGATCTATACGCGCGGCTATACCGATTTCATCCAAACGGATGCGGCGATCAACAAGGGCAATTCCGGCGGGCCGCTGTTCGATATGCAGGGCCATGTCATCGGCATCAACACCGCGATTATTTCACCCTCGGGCGACACGGTGGGTATCGGTTTTGCGCTGCCGTCTTCCACCGCGAAGGCGGTGGTGGACGATCTCATACATTTCGGTGAGGTTCATCGCGGCTGGCTGGGTGTGCGGGTCTTGCCGCTGACGCGCGACCTGGCGCATGCGCTTCAGGCACCGCCCGATGCGGGCGTCGCGATTGCCAATGTCATGGTGCATGGTCCCGCACAGGAAGGCGGGCTGCGGGTGGGCGATGTCGTTACCAGCTATGACGGCATGCCTGTTGGCGAGGTGCGCGATTTGCTGCGCCGTATCGCTGAAACGCGTGCGCGCAAGCGGGTTGAAGTCGGAATCCTGCGCGGCGGAAAGCCCATCTCTGTCCGGCTGACGGTCGGCGAGTTGCAACGCGACGAGGCCGGCAAGGACGAAACGGACGGCGCGGCACCGGAGAAGAAGACGAAGCGGAAGCCGGTCGTACCGGACGAGATGCTCGGGCTCGATCTGGTTTCTCTAACGCCGGAAGTGCGCTCCGCTCACCATGTGCCGTTGCAGGTGAACGGCGTCGTGGTCGCGGCGGTGGCGAACGGCGGAGCTGCGGACGGCAAAGGCATTCGTGCGGGCGACGTAATCGTCGAGGTCAATCGCGAGGCGGTGGATGAACCGGACGATGTGAGGCGCGCGGTGCGCGAGGCTCGGCGTCGCGCTGACGGAGGCAAAGTGCTGCTGCGCATTTACTCCAACGGACGAACGCGCTTTTTCGCGATAGACGTCAGCCCCAGCTAGAGCCTAGGCGCCGGCGAGTTCGCTTTCCCGATAACCCTGGATGAAAAGCAGCGCCGACAGGTCGCCATGGTCGATGCGTGCATCGGCGGCTTCCGCCACAACGGGCTTTGCATGGAAGGCGACGCCGAGGCCTGCTTCCCCGATCATGCCGAGATCGTTGGCGCCATCGCCGACCGCCATGGTTTCGTGCCGGGCGAGGCCGAGCTGTGAGCGGAAATGTACCAGCGCGTCGATCTTGGCCTGTCGGCCCAGAATGGGTTCGCCCACCTCGCCGGTCAGCAGGTCGTTTTCGAAAATGAGCTCGTTTGCCTGATTGTGATCGAAGCCCACAGCCTTTGCGACGCGGTGGGTGAAGAAGGTGAAACCGCCGGAAACAAGTGCGCAGGTGGCGCCATGGGCGCGCATGGTCGCCGTCAGCAGGCGGCCGCCGGGGGTTTCGGTAATGCGCTTGTCGAAGACCGATTCAAGGGAGGCCGCTTTCAGGCCTTTCAGCAGCGAGACGCGCTCGCGCAGGGCGGGTTCGAAATCGATCTCGCCGCGCATGGCGCGCTCGGTGATTTCGGCAATCCGGTCCTTGATACCGAGTTCGGCGGCCAGCTCGTCGATGCATTCCTGCTCGATGATGGTGGAATCCATATCGGCGACCAGCAGCTTCTTGCGCCGGCCTTCGGCGGGTTGTGCAATGATGTCGATGGCGATGCCCTGAAGCGCCTTGCGGACCTCGGCCTCGGCATGGGCCATGTCGTCTGCGTCAAAGGGGAGGTCGCAGGCATGGGTGTCTTTCAGCCAGTCCGCCTGCGATTGGCCCGGCAGGGCCGCCGCGGCTGCGTCGACATGGGTCTTGTCGAGCGGCGTTTGCGAGTTGCCAATGAGCGTCAGGACGTATTTCATCGCCAAACCAGAGTTCTCCAGAAATCTTCGTGCAGAGTGCCGTGTCAGAGGACACCGTGAAAGAGCCGGTGAAGCTAAAAACCGCCGTCCTTATTGCAGGGCCAACCGCCAGCGGCAAGTCCGCGCTCGCCATGAAACTGGCCGAGCAGGTGGGCGGCGAGATCGTCAATGCCGATTCCATGCAGGTCTATCGGGAGCTGCGTGTTCTCACCGCGCGGCCGGGCGAGGCGGATGAGGTGCGCGTGCCGCATCACCTTTACGGCTTCATGAGCGCGGCAGAGGCCTGTTCGGCGGGGATATGGGCCGCCCATGCCGCGCGCGCCATGCAGGAAATCGAGGCGAGGGGCCGCGTTCCCATCCTTGTGGGGGGAACAGGGCTCTATTTCCGCGCGCTGGTGGATGGGTTGTCGCCCATTCCCGATGTCCCGGCGGAGATCACCGCCGCGGTCCGGGCGGAGGTGGCACAGGCGGGCCCCGGGGCGCACAAGCTGCTGCAGGCCGCCGATCCGAAACTTGCCGAAGCGATCGCTCCGTCGGACAAGCAGCGCATTGCGCGGGGCATCGAGGTGAAACGGGCGACGGGCAAGCCCCTGAGCGCGTGGCAGGCCCTGCCGCCTGAGCCGCTGGTTGCGGGGGATTTCCTGAAGGCGGTGCTCGTGCCCTCGCGGGATTTTCTTTACCGGCGGATCGATTTCCGTTTCCGGCACATGGTCCGGGAGGGGGCGCTCGATGAGGTCGAGGCGCTGATGGCGCTCGATCTCGATCCTTCGCTGCCGCTGATGAAGGCGCTGGGGCTGCGGCCGCTTATGGCCCATCTGCGTGGCGAAATTTCGTTGGAGGAAGCCGTTCTGCTCGGCCAGGCAGAGTCCCGCCGCTACGCAAAACGGCAGGAAACATGGTTCCGGACGCAAATGATTTCGTGGAATAGGCTCATCGCGCAAGATTTGGAAAGCCTTGAAGCGAGTTTCTTTTCATTAATTGACGATTTTGGCTTGACCGGGGCATGAGGCGGGGCTAGTTTGCGCCCGCTTTCACGCGGCATTGCGTGCCGGTGGCCGGTTTTTCGCTCTTTTCAGGACTGAACGGGGCTTTGAGAACGGGCCGGGCGCGAGGCCGCGTTGTTGTTTACTGCGATTGATAACCTTCAGGACGTAAGGACCCGACCCATGGCCGAAAACGAGATGACTGGCGCAGAGATCGTCATCAAATCGCTGGTCGATCAGGGCGTTGACACGATTTTCGGCTACCCCGGGGGCGCGGTGCTTCCGATCTATGACGCGCTTTTCCAGCAGAACAAGATCCGTCACATCCTCGTCCGGCACGAGCAGGGCGCCGTCCATGCGGCGGAAGGCTATGCGCGCTCCACGGGCAAGCCGGGCGTCGTTCTGGTGACGTCGGGTCCCGGCGCGACCAATGCCGTGACGGGGCTGACCGATGCGCTGATGGATTCCATTCCGATCGTCTGCCTGACGGGGCAGGTCGCGACGCATCTCATCGGCTCGGACGCTTTCCAGGAAGCGGATACGGTCGGCATTACGCGCCATTGCACCAAGCATAACTGGCTGGTGAAGTCGCCGGAGGAGCTGACGCGCGTCATGCATGAGGCCTTCTATGTTGCGACGAACGGCCGACCGGGTCCGGTCGTCGTCGACATTCCGAAGGACGTTCAGTTCCAGTCGGCGGAATATGTCGGCCCGAAAAACGTTGCGCATCGCACCTATCGCCCGACGGTGAAGGGCGATGTCGAGGCGATCAAGGAAGCGATCGATCTCATCGCGAATGCCAAGAAGCCTGTCTTCTATACGGGCGGCGGCATCATCAATTCCGGCCCGGTTGCGAGCCAGCTTTTGCGCGAATTCGTCAAGCTGACCGGCTATCCGATCACCTCGACGCTGATGGGCCTCGGCGCCTTCCCGGCGAGCGACAAGCAGTGGCTCGGCATGGTCGGCATGCATGGCACTTACGAAGCCAATAATGCGATGCATGATTGCGACGTCATGATCAATATCGGGGCGCGTTTCGACGACCGCGTGACGGGCCGCCTCGATGCCTTCGCGCCGAACTCGAAGAAGATCCATGTCGATATCGACGCCTCGTCGATCAACAAGAATGTCCGTGTCGATGTCGGCATCGTCGGCGACTGCGCGCATGTCCTGGAAGACATGCTGCGTATCTGGAAGGCGAGGGCGCGCCAGCCCGACAAGGCTGCGCTCGGCGAGTGGTGGAAGCAGATCGACGTCTGGCGGGAGCGCAAGTCGCTCTCCTTCAAGCAGAATGGCGACACCATCAAGCCGCAATATGCCGTTCAGCGCCTTTACGAGCTGACCAAGGATCGCGAGACCTATGTCACCACGGAAGTGGGACAGCATCAGATGTGGGCCGCGCAGCACTATCATTTCGAGGAGCCGAACCGCTGGATGACGAGCGGAGGCCTCGGCACGATGGGCTATGGCCTGCCGGCAGCCGTGGGCACACAGATCGCGCATCCCGATGCGCTCGTCGTCGACATTGCGGGCGAAGCCTCGATCCTGATGAACATGCAGGAGATTTCGACGGCGGTTCAGTTCATGCTGCCGGTGAAGATCTTCATCCTGAACAACGAATATATGGGCATGGTGCGCCAGTGGCAGGAACTGCTGCATGGCGGTCGCTACTCGCACAGCTATTCGGAATCGCTGCCCGATTTCGTGAAGCTCGCCGAGGCCTATGGCGCCAAGGGCGTTCGCGCGGAAACGCCGGACGAGCTCGATGCGAAGATCCAGGAGATGCTCGATACGCCGGGACCGGTCATTTTCGACTGCATCGTGGACAAGTACGAGAACTGCTATCCGATGATTCCGTCGGGCGCGGCGCATAACCAGATGATCCTGGCGGACGACGCGGATGCGCCGACCGTCACCGAAGCGGGCAAGATGCTGGTTTGACCGTCACTGCCGTCATAGCCGGGATTGCCCCATCGCCCTCTAATCAGAGTTCGGGAATGAGCCAGGAAGAAAAAATCGAACGGCATGCCATTGCCGTGCTTGTGGACAATGAGGCGGGTGTGCTTGCGCGCGTCATCGGGCTGTTCTCGGGCCGTGGCTACAATATCGAAAGCCTGACGGTGGCCGAGGTGGACCAGGCGGAACACACCTCCCGCATCACCATCGTCACAACGGGCACGCCCATGGTGATCGAGCAGATCAAGGCGCAGCTCGACCGCCTCGTGCCGGTTCATCGGGTGATGGACCTGACGGCGGAGACGAACTCGGTCGAGCGTGAAATGGCGCTTGTGAAAGTCGCCTCGACGGGCGAAAAGCGCGTGGAATCGCTGCGGCTGGCGGATGCCTTCCGTGCCCGCGTGATCGACACGACCCACACCTCCTTCATTTTCGAGGTGACGGGCGCGCCGGACAAGATCGATGCCTTTATCGGCCTGATGAGGCCGCTTGGGCTGGTGGATGTATCGCGGACCGGCGTGGTCGCGATCGCCCGCGGCCCGGAAGCGATGTGAGAGGGCTGAGGGGTGTGAACGATGGAAACACCTTCGTCGGCGAATAAATTAGAGGGGTGGCTTCGGTTCTATGAGGGACAGATAGAGCATGTCCGTCACCATGAGAGAATGAGGTCACAGGCGACCAACGTTGTCGTTGTTATATCTGCGGCAATGCTCGCGTTTCTGGCTTCTTCAGGGACGACAGTTCTTGTTCATTCGTCAGTGTCTATTGCTGTTGGCTTGTTCATAGTCGTTGCCAATATCTATGGATGCTTGATGAGTTCGAAGCACTATGAACGGAGCCGTTTGCATGCCGACGTAGCGGCGAAATACCGGATCGTTGTCTCCTCCATGATCTCGGATGAAGTGCACAATGCCGAGGAAGTTCGTCGGTCTGCACATCAAGAGCACTCGAAAATGCTCCTGACCCGGATAAAAGCGAATTGGCTTTGGTCGGGACTACATATACTAATTGGATTCATCGGCGCTGCTATTGCATGGAATAGCGCTGGGAGCTAAAGGAAGGACAAGTGTCATGCGCGTTTATTACGACCGCGATGCGGACGTGAACCTGATCAAGGGCAAGAAAGTCGCCATCATCGGTTACGGCAGCCAGGGCCATGCCCATGCGCTGAACCTTCGCGATTCCGGCGTGAAGGAAGTGGCCGTGGCGCTGCGCGCCGGCTCTTCTTCCGCGAAGAAAGCCGAAGGCGAAGGCCTGAAGGTGATGACCGTTGCCGAAGCCGCCAAATGGGCCGATGCGCTGATGATGCTGACGCCGGACGAGCTGCAGGGCGACATCTATTATCAGGATCTGGCCGACAACATGAAGGAGGGCGCCGCGCTCCTCTTCGCGCATGGCCTCAACGTCCATTTCAACCTGATCGAGCCGCGCAAGGACATCGATGTCCTCATGGTCGCGCCGAAGGGCCCGGGTCACACGGTGCGCTCCGAATACAAGCGTGGCGGCGGCGTGCCCTGCCTGCTGGCCGTCCATCAGGATGCCAGCGGCAATGCGCATGACCTCGGCCTGTCCTATGCCTCCGCCATCGGCGGCGGCCGCGCGGGCATCATCGAGACGAGCTTCCGCGAAGAATGCGAAACCGACCTCTTCGGCGAGCAGGCCGTTCTCTGCGGCGGTCTCGTGGAACTCATCCGCGCCGGTTTCGAAACGCTCACGGAAGCGGGCTACGCGCCGGAGATGGCTTATTTCGAATGCCTGCACGAAGTGAAGCTCATCGTCGACCTCATCTATGAGGGCGGTATCGCCAACATGAACTACTCGATCTCCAACACGGCCGAGTATGGCGAATATGTCACCGGCCCGCGGATCATCACGCCGGAAACCAAGGCGGAAATGAAGCGCGTGCTGGACGACATCCAGAGCGGCAAGTTCACGCGCGACTGGATGCTCGAAAACAAGGTCAACCAGACGAGCTTCAAGGCCACGCGCGCCCGCAATGCAGCCCATCCGATCGAGGAAGTGGGCGGGCGTCTGCGCGAGATGATGCCGTGGATTACGGCCTCCAAACTCGTAGACAAGGAAAAGAACTGACGCGATCTCGCGAACAGCACCCTTTCTGATGGGCCCGCCGCGAAGATCGCGGCGGGCCTTTTCTTTTGGAATTTCCATTTTGGAGAATGGGCCCATGCCTCCTGCCCAATACACCCACGGAGCCGCCATTGCCTTTCTGCATAGTTCGGCGCTTCACATCGGCACTTTCAATGCGCTGGGCGCGGAACGCGCACCGGGGTTGAAACTCGCCCATACGGTGCGCGAAGACCTGCTGGTGGCGGCGGAAAAAGCAGGCGGCATTACGGCGTCCATCGAGCTGAAAGCGGGCGAGGCGATGCTGGCATTGGCGGCAGGCGGGGCGAAGGTCGTCGTCTGTACCTGTTCGACGCTGGGACCGGTCGCGGAGCATGTCGCGGATGAGGCGGATATCCCGATCATCCGGATCGACCGTCCGATGGCGGATGAAGCAGTGAGAAGCGGCAAGCGCATCGGCGTCTGCGGCGCGCTGGCGCCTGCCATGGAAACGACGCTGCGTCTGCTGGAGGATTCAGCCGGGAGGGCGGGGAGGGATTGCCATTTCGCGCCCGTTCATTTCGAGGATGCCTGGGAAAAGTTTCGCGCCGGCCGGCTTGCCGAGTATCACGCGATGATCGCGGAAGGGTTGAAGCGCGCATCGGATGATTGCGACGTGCTTGTTCTCGCACAGGCCTCCATGGCGCCCGCGGCGCAGCAGGCGGGGGACCTCGGTGTCCCCGTCCTGTCCAGCCCGCGATCGGGTTTCGCGGCGGCGGCGCGGATCGCCAATCGCTTCAAATAGAGTGGTTCAGGCGAGTTCCATGCCGTATTTCTCGGCATGGCTGGCGATGACCTCATGCAGGTCCTCCAGCAGGGTCTGCCAGGCGGCCTCGGTTTCGGCGGACCACTCGTCGCCCAGAATCTCGCGGAAGGTCTCCGCCACCACGTCGAAGAAGGTGGCGAAGACGCGCGGCGGCACGCCCAGCCCCTGATGATTGGTCAGTTCGCACTGGATCAGCACGGGCGCATAGCTTTTCGGTCCAAGCATGTCGAAAACGCAGTTCAGCGCCTCGCTCAGCATGTGCCCGCGCGCATTGCCATCGAGATCGAGGACGAAGAGCGGCTTCATCTCCGGCTGTTGCGCAAAAAGCTTTTCATAAACGAGCGGGGTCGGGTCGCCGGCCAGCTCGGCGGCGCGCTCGATGCTTTGCGAGATGATGTCGGCGTCGCGCTCTGTCAGGGGCATGAGGTCGGCTCTTTCGGCTGATTGTTTTTCTTTTCCTGTCGCAAGCCTAACCGAAACACGTCGGGCGGTCCGCCCCGGGGAAGAGGGTATCGGCATTCCTGCCCGGGATTGCGGCAGATTGGTCCTTGCACTCTCAGTTGAGAATGAATATCAATAACCAAACTCTCGTCCCAAGGAAAGGAAACGCCATGCTTCGCTCCCTCTCGGCCAAGACACTGCTTACCGCGATGGGGGTTGTGGCGTTGAGCTTTGCTGCGACGGCGTTTCAGCCTGCCCGGGCGGCGGGTGAGATGCCGACCTTCGAAATCCACATCAGGGATCACAAATTCGATCCGGCGAATTTCGAGGTGCCTGCCGATACGCGGATGAAACTGGTGGTCCACAATGACGACCCGACGCCGGAAGAATTCGAGTCGCATGACCTTTTCATCGAAAAGATCATCCCCGGCGGCAGCAAGGGCATCATGTATGTCGGGCCGCTTGAAGCGGGCACGTATCACTTCTTCGGCGAGTTCAACGAAGCGACCGCGCAGGGCGATCTGATCGCCAAATAAATGTCGGCCGAGGTCGGCTTCGACACGCGTTTACTCAGGAAGGCCCTCGAGACATGCTTGCGACGCTCATCATCGTATTCCGCGAAGTGCTGGAAGCGGCACTGATCGTCAGCATCGTCGCGGCCGCCACAAAGGGCGTGGCCGGGCGAGGGCGCTGGTTGGGTGCCGGTATCCTGGCCGGGCTTGTGGGGGCAAGTCTCGTTGCCGCCTTTGCAAGCGCCATCTCCAATTCGCTGGAAGGCACGGGGCAGGAAATCTTCAATGCGAGCGTGCTGTTTCTCGCCGTCATCATGCTGGGGTGGCACAATGTCTGGATGGGCAGTCATGGCCGTCAGCTTGCCACCGAGATGAAGGAAGTCGGGCACGACGTAACCGTCGGCACGAAGCCGCTCTATGCGCTGGCGATCGTGGTCGGCGCAGCCGTGATGCGGGAAGGCTCGGAAGTCGTGCTTTTCCTCAACGGTATTGCCAGCGGCGGCGTCGGCAATTCCGCGATGCTGGCGGGCGGTCTGCTTGGCATCGCGGCGGGCGGCGCGCTAGGCTTTGCGCTTTATTTCGGCCTGTTGCGGCTGTCGCTCAACATGCTTTTCCGCGTGACGGGCTGGATGATCCTGCTGCTGGCGGCGGGTATGGCGGCGCAGGGGGCCAAGTTCCTCGTGCAGGGCGGTTTCCTGCCGCCGATGGGCGGGTTCATGTGGAATACGTCCTGGCTTTTGTCGGAAAGCAGTCTTATCGGCCAGACGCTCCACACGCTTGTCGGCTATACGGCGCGCCCGCTACCCATTCAGGCGATTTTCTATGTGGCGACGCTGGTGGTGATCGGCGGGCTGATGAAGATCGTCGGCGACGGCGTCTCGAACAAGGCCAAGGCGCGTAACGCGGCAGCCGGTTCGGTAGCGGGCGACTGAGCCCTTACACGTAAAACCATTTGTGGAAGCCGGACCGGTCGAAATGCTTCCACTCGCCTTCGGCCTGCGATAGGCGGTCGGCGACCGCCCAGAAGACGAGGGGGTTGCCGCCCATGCCGAGATGCGTCGCGGGCACCTCGATGTTTTCCGTCTGCGGCGTTTCCTGTTCGCGGCAGGCCGCCCAGGGCACGAGCCCGTCGAAGCGGGAATAGATCGATGTCGAGGGAACGGGCGGCGGCACGCGCAGGCGCTCGGCGAGCTTCGGATCCACTTCGCCGCTGACGCGGTAGCCCGCGCCGAAGGGGCTTCCCAGCGTAATCACCTGACGCACCTGATCGGGAAACTCCCGCGCCAGTTCGCGTGCATAGATGCCGCCCAGGCTCCAGCCGACAATGCTGATTGCGCGGCCGCACTCGTCGGCCAGCTCATTGACGCGGTCTTTCAGCTTGCGATGGATGTGGCGGCTCGGGCCCCAATTGTGGCCCTGCCTCCAGGCATGGGCGACGTAGCCCAGCTCTTTCAGATAGGTGCGGAGGAAGGAGGTCGATTCATCACCTGTCAGCATACCGGGCAGAACCAGCACGCCGTGACCGTCTCCCCTGGGCGCCTTCAGCAGCGCCGGGTAGGACGCGGCGAGCGCGCCATATTCGGCGACGAGGCCGAATTCACTCCAGGCCCGCCAAAAGATCGGATCGCTAGCAGATGGAAACATGCGTGGGAAGCTCCGCCGGAAATGGCTTGTCCTGCATTATACTGCATTGCAGCAAATACCGTAGTGGAAACTTTTCAACAGGCGGAATGGCCCCTGACGATTTTCCGGACGAGGGTGAGCAACCGCCCGGAAAATAGTCAAAGAACCAAGGTCTACGAGCAGATCCCTTTAGTATCTGCTCGTGGATTTGCGGCCAGTTTTGTGAGCTTCTCGTCATGGTCGGGGCAATCTTCCGGTTCGATCTGCACCGTCGCATGGGTCACGCCGTAGCGCTCGGCGAGTCGCTCCTTGATGGCGGTCAGGGCGTCGGCGGAGGATGCGCCGGGGGCGGGGACGGCATGCAGCGTAACGAGAATGCGGCCCGAGGCGAGCGACCAGGCATGGATGTGGTGCACATCGCTCACCGAGGGAATGCCGGCCGCAAGGTCTTCGGCCATGGCGCCGGTATCGAGCCCCTCCGGGGTGCCTTCCATCAGGATATGCGCCGCGTCGCGCGTGACGGAAACCGCGCCGCGCAGGATCAGCACCGCCACGAAGACCGAGAGAATGGGGTCGATGGGTGTGAAGCCCGTATACATGATGATTATCGCGGCCATGATCGCAGCGACGGAGCCGAGCAGGTCGCCCACGCGCATCGGGCAGCCGCTGGTGGTATGGTGGGTGAGTTGCTGCGC
>NZ_NYVD01000145.1 GCF_002684405.1 Parvibaculum sp.
GGAGACGGGACTGGGTATCGGCACCCGACCCGCCAATTGCGCTGGTCGTCACCGTGCCCGGCGCGCTGACGCCGCCCTGGGTACTTCCCCGCCCGTCGGGCGCATTGCCGCCCTGCTTCTGCCAATCCAGCCAGTCGGGATTGCTTTCCTGCGCATGCAATCCGCCGACGCCGATCGACGCGGCCAGAAGAATGCCTGCTGCAAGGCCCCCCGCGAGCCTTCTCGTGGTCGGGGCCTTGGTGCCTTTAAGCATGGTTATCCTCAATACCGGTATCAATTCCGATCAGCGCCATCCTATAGCGCCAAACAAGACGAAATTTGGGCGGTTTTCACGGCAAGTGCAAACCGCTTCTCCGAAAAGCAGCGTGCCCCCGTGCGAGATCGCAAGGGGGCACGCATGTCGCGGGACCGAAAAACGGTCAGCTCGTGGCGCCGCCCGTGACGACGGTCACCGAACGACGGTTCTGCGCCCAGCAGGTCTCGGTGCTGTCGAGGCAGACCGGACGCTCCTTGCCGTAGGAAATGGTGCTGAGGCGGGACGCCGGCACACCCAGGCTGACGAGATAGTCCTTCACCGCATTGGCGCGGCGCGACCCCAGACCGAGGTTGTAATCGCGCGTGCCGCGTTCGTCGGCATGGCCTTCGACCGTGAAGGCAAGGTTCGGATAGGTCTTCATCCATGCGGCCTGACGCTGCAGGGTCGCACGGGCTTCGCTATCCAGCGTGGACTTGTCGGTGTCGAAGAACACGCGATCGCCGACATTGGTGACCAGGTCTTCCTGGCTGCCGGGCGTCACGGTGCTCGCCGCGCCGCTGTCGATAGAGGTGGAGGGAGCGGTCGCGGTTTCGTCGTCCGTGGAGCTGCACGCAGCCACGATAAGCATAGCGGCGGCCGCAACAGCGAACCGCAGGCCAACTTTGGGGGACTTCATTGAGGTAATCTCCTTGTGATCTCTGGCGGCCATGGCGCCTCAGCGCTCGAATTCGCGGGCGCCTCGATAAACGATCCGTTGACGGCGGCCCGAAATATTCGCCGGCAACATTTCTCTGACATCCGCCCGTCCCCGAAGGCCCCAAGCGCAGGACCGGAAGGCCTGTCATGTGCCCGGGACGGACGCTGTGGGTTGCTGTACCGCCACATAAGATTATCCGCACCCTGACTAATCTGCAAGAAGCATCCTGCCGATTGTCGCTTCAGGGTACCGCCCAGTGACATTTTTACACCAACCCTTCATCCCGCCGGAAAGGCGGCGATGAATTTCGAATTCACTTCCCTGCCCCGCCTATTGAAGCCGGGGCGACCAGGCCGGGTCGGACGCAAAGCCCGCCGTCGGCACCGGCCGTTCGTTGTATCCGGTCACGTCGACCGACCACAGGTGCGGCCCGCCCTGCGCACCGCGCGTTTCGCGGAAGAACATGATAACACGGCCATTCGGCGACCATGTCGGGGCTTCATTGTGATAGCCCTCCGTCAGCACGCGCTCGCCCGACCCGTCGGGCTTCATCACCCCGATCACGAAACGGCCCGAGGACATCTTGGTGAAGGCGATGAGGTCGCCGCGCGGCGACCAGACCGGCGTGGCATAACGGCCATTGCCGAAGCTGATCCGGCGCTGGTTCGTGCCGTCGGCATTCATCACGTAAAGCTGCTGCGACCCGCCGCGGTCGGACTCGAAGACGACCTGCGATCCGTCCGGCGAGAAGCTGGGCGAGGTGTCGATCGCCGCCGTATCGGTCAGCTTCGTCACCCGGCGGCTGCGCAAATCCATCGTGTAGATATCCGCATTGCCGCCGCGCTGCAGGCTCATGATGATCTTCTGCCCGTCCGGGGAGAAACGCGGCGCATAGGTCATGCCGGGGAAATCGCCGACCGCTTCCTGCTGGCCCGTCTCGATATCGAGGATGAAGACGCGGGGATTGTTGTTCCGGTAGGACAGATAGGTGATTTCCTGCGAGTTCGGGCTGAAGCGCGGCGTCAGCACCATATAATTGCCGCTGGTCAGCATGCGCGGGTTGTGGCCGTCCTGGTCCATGATGGCCAGCCGCTTCACGCGCTTGTTCTTCGGCCCGCTCTCCGCGACATAGACGATCCGCGTATCGAAATAGCCTTCCTCACCCGTCAGCCGCTTGTAGATCGCATCGGAAATCAGATGCGCCACGCGCCGCCAGTTGTCGGGGCTGGTGAAAAACTGAAGCCCGGTGAGCTGCTGTTCGCCCAGCACGTCCCAGAGCCGGAACTCGACACGCAGCCGCCCGTCCGTTTCCGTCGTCGCCTTGCCGGTCACCAGCGCCTGCGCATTGATGATGCGCCAGTCGCCGAAACGCGGCTGGACGTTGATCGCCCCGATCTGCTGAATGAAGGAGCGCTGCGGTAGCGGACGGAAAAGGCCTGACCGCTCCAGATCGTTGGACACGACGGAGGCGATATCCGACCCGACCGACTTGTCCTTCTCGTTTCCGCCCATGAAATTCGTGATGGCGATGGGCAGCGGATCGACATTGCCCTGCGTGATGTCGATCTGCAGCGCGGCGCGCGCAGGCGCCGCCGTCATCGCGGCAAACACGACAACCAGACAGGCCGCGAGCATCCTGGCAAGCCGCCTTCCGGTTTCTTCCGCGAACGGAGCCGTCAATTTCACCGTCATCACGCTTCCTTTGCACATGGTGCTACCCGCCTAGCATCTGTCTTGGATCGAAGTTCAGCTCGATTTCGCGCCAGCTATTGTATTTGTCCGCCGGCATCTTGAAGGGCTGGCAGAGCCGCACCGCCCGCAACGCGGCATCCGCCGCCGCCCGATAGGTCGCCCCGCCCGTAATCAGTTTCGTCCGGTCCATCAATTCCGGCGGCTGCCCGAGCGAGCCGTCGGGATTGAGGAAGACCCTGATCTTCACCGCCAGTTTCTCCGCACCTGCGGCACCCGCCGGCACCGTCCAGCATTTCGCCATCTGCACCCGGAACGCATCGACCTCCGACATGGTCAGCGGCATATCCGGATCGTCGGTCCTGGGCGCATCCACCTGCGCCTCGGCCTGCTGTTGCGGCCGCTTGGGCGCATTGTCCTCAGGCATCTTGTTCAAAAGCGCCGCCAGCCGGTTCGGATCGAAGCTCTTCTTCTTTTCCGCCGGCGCGGATTTCTGAACCTTCTTTGCCGGTTTCGGCTTGGGCTTCGGTTTCTCCTTCGGCGCGGGCTTCGGTTCCTTTTTCGCTTCCTTGGTCGGCAAGGGCTCGGGCCTGGCTTCCGGCTTTGCCTCCGCTTTCGGCTGCTGCGGCGCCTTGGGCGCGGGCGGCGCCGGTGTCGGCTCGGATTTCGGCTCGCTCTTCGGCTCGGGCCGTTCGGGGGCCGGCGGTTTCGGCGCCTCCTTCGGCTTTTCGACCTTCTTTTCCGTCTTCATCTGCCGCTTCAGATTGGTGAACTCGTCGATCGTGACGAGATCCACCGGCAGCGCGCGCGTCTCCACGGACGGCAGTTCATCCGGCGAAGGAAGAACCACGATTGCCAGACCGAGGATGACGACATGCATCCCGACGGAATAGAGAAGCGAACTGCGCATTCCCTGAGTTACCGTTTACCTGCCCCGGAAGGCGGGCTTGTATCCGTATCCGTGACGAGCCCGACCTTGGAAAACCCGGCCGCGCTGATCCGTCCCATGATCTCCATGACCTTGCCATGCGTGACATCCTTGTCGGCACGCACGAAGATCCGCTGCTTGTATCCGTTCTCTCCTATCGCAAGGAGCTGATCGACCAGCTTGTCCGGATCGACCTCCGTCTCCTGCACGAACACTTTTCCGTCCTTGCCGATGGTGATGGTCAACGGCTCGGTATCGCCGGTCAGCGGTTCGGCCTGCGTCTTGGGCAGGTCCACCGGTACGCCCACCGTGAGAAGCGGCGCCGCCACCATGAAAACGATCAACAACACCAGCATGACGTCCACCATGGGCGTCACGTTGATCTCGCTCATGGGCGGACGCGAATAGTAGCGTCCCCGCCGTCCTCCTCTTCCCTGCTGCACGTTGAAAGCCATGCCTTACCCCCGCTCGTCGAGCTGGCGGGACAGGATGGCGGAGAACTCGTCGGCAAACGTCTCCATCCGGCCGGCAATGCGGCCAAGCTGGTTGGAGAAGCGGTTGTAGAAGACCACCGCCGGAATGGCCGCGAGCAGACCCAGAGCGGTCGCAAACAACGCCTCGGCGATACCCGGCGCCACCACGGCAAGATTGGTGTCGCGGCTGATCGCGATGGACTGGAAGGAGTTCATGATGCCCCAGACCGTGCCGAACAGGCCGACAAAGGGGGCCACCGAACCGACCGTCGCAAGGAACAGCAACCGGCTCTCAAGCGAGGCGATTTCGCGGCTGATGGTGACCTGCATCACCTTGTCCACCCGCTCTTTCAGCCCGACGAAACTGTCGGACACCGCATCCTTGGAGCGTCGCCATTCGCGCATGGCGGCAATGAAAAGCGTCGAAAGCGGATGCTCGGGCCGGTGCCCCATCTCCTGATAGAGATCGTCCAGCGAGCGGCCGGACCAGAAAATCCGTTCGAACTGGTCGGCGCGCCGTTCCACCCGGCCGAAGCGCCACCATTTGTCGAAAATGATGGCCCAGGACCAGACCGACGCGAAAAGAAGGCCGAGCATCACGATTTTCACGATGACGTCGGCGCGCATGAACAGGCCCCAGACCGAGAAGTCCACAGGCACGGCGTCTACACCGGCATTGGCGATGACATTGGTAGCGGTAGCGGGATCCATTCAGCAGCCTCTCCTCGTACTCGAGCCTGTTGAGGGGTTGTGACGTGTAACGAGCTGTCCACGGTGCCAATCGACACCTGTTAAGCCCCCCAAATGCGGCTGATTTGTTCTTCCAATTATGTCAACAGCGTGGCGCAACGCGCGCCGCGGCGGATGCGACGCGGTTGAACGTCCTAATGTTGCCAAGAGACAACATAATGTCAGCGATTAATTTGCGATAAGCGGCGCCATCGCCGCGCGGACGCCCGCCGGGAGACGCCTGGGACGGCCCGTGGTGTCGATACAGGCCGCATAAACATGCGCTCGCCACAGCACCTCGTGGTCGCCGGTCGCCGCCCCGTCGCCCGATACCAGACGCGCGATTTCCTGATCGGCTTCGATTCGCGCCCCGCTGGCCCGCACATAGCGGGTCCTGACTTCGAGCAGATCGTCGATTCGCGCCGGTTTCACGAAATCCATCTCCATGCGATGGATCGCGAAGGCCAGCGGATCGTCGCCATCGAAAAGGTCGGTATGATGGACGCCGATCAGGCGCAGGAAGTCGGAACGGCCCCGCTCTGCAAACCGCAGATAATTCGCGTGATAGACGACGCCGGAAAAATCCGTGTCCTCGTAATAGACCCGCACCGGCAACCGGTGGAGAGTGCCGTCGAGACAGCCCGCGACATCGGGCCAGCCGGGGTTCGCACCGCTCATTCGCCCTCGCCCCCTTCATCGAAAAGCCGCGCCTGCCCGGGATCCGCGACCGGCGCGGGCACGCCCAGATGGGTGAAGGCCGCCGCCGTCAGCAGGCGCCCGCGCGGCGTGCGCGCGACAAGCCCCTGCTGGATCAGATAAGGCTCGATAATTTCCTCGATCGCATCGCGCGGTTCCGACAGCGAGGCGGCGATGGTCTCGATCCCGACGGGCCCGCCGCCGAAATTGAGCGCGATGGCCCTGAGATAGCGGTGGTCGAGCGCATCGAGGCCCAATTCGTCCACTTCGAGCTTCCTGAGCGCCCGGTCGGCCACCGCCGCGTCGATGGGGCTTGCCCCTTCCACGGCGGCAAAGTCGCGGACCCGGCGCAAAAGCCGCCCGGCAACGCGCGGCGTCCCGCGCGCGCGGCGGGCAATCTCATGCGCACCTTCCCGCGTCATCTCCACACCCAGCACGCTCGCCCCGCGGCGCACGATGAGTTCGAGCTCGGAGACCTCGTAGAAATTGAGCCGGACCGGAATGCCGAACCGGTCGCGCAAGGGCGTGGTGAGAAGCCCCGTCCGCGTCGTCGCCCCGACCAGGGTGAAGGGCGCAAGCTCGATCCGGACCGACCGCGCGCCCGGCCCCTCGCCGATGATGAGATCGAGCTGGAAGTCCTCCATCGCGGGATAAAGAATTTCCTCCACGGCGGGCGAGAGCCGGTGAATCTCGTCGATGAAGAGAACGTCGTTGGCTTCGAGATTGGTGAGCAGCGCGGCAAGGTCGCCCGCCTTGGAAATGACGGGCCCCGAGGTCGCCTTGAAATTCACGCCCAGTTCGCGCGCCACGATCTGCGCCAGCGTCGTCTTGCCGAGACCGGGAGGACCGGCCAGCAGCACATGGTCGAGCGCCTCGCCGCGCGCCCGCGCCGCCTCGATGAAGACCGACAGGTTTTCGCAGGCCCGCGCCTGGCCCGTGAAATCGGCCAGCACCTGCGGACGCAGGCCGCGCTCCAGCTCGTCCTCTTCGCGAAGGCCCGCGCTCACAATGCGTTCGCTCATCGCGCCAGCTCCTTCAGCCCCACCCGGATGAGTTGCTCGGTACTGGCATCCTCATCGAGCTTCTTTGCCGCCGCCGCCACCGCGCCCGCGGCCTGCGCCTGCTGATAACCCAGATTGACCAGCGCCGAGACCGCATCCCGGCTTGCCCGGCCCGCCGCGCCCGCTTCGGAGGCCTGCAACGCAACGCCCACATCGAGTACCGCATTGAGGTCTTCGGACGCCGGCGCCTTGTCCTTCAATTCAGAGACAATCCGGCCCGCCACTTTCGGCCCGACGCCCGGCGCAGCGGAAATGGCCTTCTTGTCGTCGAGCGCAATGGCGCGGGCGAGATCGGTCGGCGCCAGCGTGCCGAGAATGGCAAGCGCCACACGCATCCCCACGCCCTGCACCGACAAAAGCAGGCGGAACCAGTCGCGCTCGCGGTCGCTCTCGAAACCGATCAAACGGATCGCATCGTCGCTGACCTTGGTTTCGATGGAGAGCGTCACCGGCTCGCCGGGCGCGGGAAGATGCGCAAGCGTGCGCGAGGAACAATGGACGTGATAACCGACGCCGTTCACATCGATGACGACCCAGTCCTCGCCTGCGCTGTCCACCAGCCCTTTCAGCTTGCCGATCATGCGCCCGCCTTTTGCAGCGCCGCGGCGAGACGATCATTGCCCGTGCCCGAATGGGCGTGGCAGATCGCAATGGCAAGCGCATCGGCGGCGTGTTCGGTCTTCATCTGTGCGCCGGGCAGCAGCATGCCGACCATGAGGCGGATCTGCGCCTTGTCGGCATGGCCTGCGCCGACCACGGCTTTCTTGATGTGATTGGGGGCATATTCGGCAACAGGAAGCCCGGCGCGCGACGGGACAAGCAACGCGATCCCCCGCGCCTGGCCGAGCTTGAGTGCCGCGGCGGCGTCGCGCGCGACGAACGCCTGCTCCACCGCCACATGGGCCGGCTCATGCGCCGCCAGCACCGCCGAAAGCCCCGCCTCGATCTCGACGAGGCGCTCGGCAAGGCTGAGCGATGCGGTGGAGGAAATCGTCCCGTCGGCGATATGGCGAAGGGTCGAGCCCGACTGCTCGATCACGCCCCAGCCCGTGAACCGCAATCCCGGATCGATACCCAGATATTTGATCGCGGCGGGCATGAGGACGAACGAGCCTTTCTGCTGCTTGAGCAACGCCGTCCCGCGCGCCGCTTATGGCAGCGTCATGCGCGGTCAGGCGGAAAGCTTCTCCATGAACGAATCGGACATTTCGAAGTTCGCATAAACCTGCTGCACATCGTCATCGTCGTCCAGAGCGTCGAGCAGCTTCATCATGGTCTCGGACTTGTCGTCGTCCAGCTCGATCGTGTTCTGCGGCTTCCAGACGATGCGGGCGGAATTGGCCTCGCCCAGCGTGGATTCCAGCGCCTGCGCCACTTCATGAAGGTCGTCGGGGGCGCAAATGAACTCGTGACCGTCCTCGCTGGAGATGCAGTCCTCCGCGCCGGCCTCGATGGCGGCTTCCAGCATGGCTTCCGCCTCGCCCTTCTCCGCCGGATAGATGATCTGGCCCACCTGGTCGAACATGAAGGAGACGGCGCCGGTTTCGCCCAGATTTCCGCCATGCTTGGAGAAAATCGCGCGCACCGCGCTCGCCGTGCGGTTGCGGTTGTCGGTCAGCGCCTCGACGATGACCCCCACGCCACCCGGGCCGAAGCCCTCATAGCGCATCTCTTCATAGTTCTCGCCGCCCTGATCGGTACTCTTCTTGATCGCGCGCTCGATATTGTCCTTGGGCATATTCTCGGCACGCGCGGCCTGAATCGCGGCACGCAATCGCGGGTTGTGTTCCGGTTCGGGCATTCCCATTTTGGCCGCGACGGTGATTTCTTTCGCCAGTTTGGCGAACAGTTTGGCGCGTTTCTTATCTTGCGCGCCCTTGCGATACATAATGTTCTTGAATTGCGAATGGCCGGCCATGCCGCCTCCAAAACCCTGATCCGATTGGAAATTTCGGGGATGCCCCGCTCTAGAACCGGGCCCGAAGCGCCTTTATATGTGCCAGCGGCGGCGAAATCCATAGGCCACAAAATCGCACGGAAAATGATTAAGCTAAAACACGCATAGGTTGCTTTTCTTTTTGGCACACCCCTTTAACGTGCAGTTAACAATTGATGACTAGCTTTCAAATTGTTGCCGCTGCCACCCAGGGGTGCATGCCCAACCACTCCAACACCCGGCGGCACATAAAGCCCGGTTTACGACCCGCCCAATCCGTAAACCGGCATTTGCCGACGCAGAACGCTGAGGCATAGAAACGCCCCGTCGCCCGCATCCTCCACCCACCTCGGATGCGAGCGGCGGGGCTGTTTTCTTGGGAATAAAGGGCGGGTTTCCTACCCCGAATGCACGGTCGTCGGCCAGGCGAAGCCATCCCCGGCCTCGCCCCTCACGGCCACCTGCTCGATGAAGCGGGCGACAAGCCTTTCGTTGAAAAGCGCGTGATACCGGGCATGGCCGTTGCGCGCCACGCGCTGCCGGTCCCCGTCATGCGCAAGGAAGAAACGCAGGCGGTCCGCCAGATCCTCCATGTCCCGATAGAAGACGAACTCCTCATCCGTGAAGATGTCGTCATAGCCGGTTTCGCGCGCGACGAAGGTGAGGAGGCCGTTCCCCGCATATTGCGCAAAGCGGTCCGATGAATAGAGGTAATGATCGTCGGCCCGGCTGAGATTGAGCCCCATTTTCGCATCGCCAATCGCCTCGAAATAGGCGCTGCCGAAGACCGAAGGCTGCTCGTCCAGCCCGTAATAGGCATAACGGCACCCCGGCACCTTGTCGCGCAGGGCCCGCATGAACTCGCCCCGCCAGGGCGTCCCCTGCTCGCTGCCGATGGTGCAGATGAGATCGCTGGCCTGATCCTCCCGCGCGAAACATTCGAGACTTTCGACGGAAGGATCGACCGGATTGGGAATGAAGGCGACGCGATGCGTCGGCGTGGCGAATTCCTGAAGCCGCGCACCCGCCGTGGTGATGAAGGTCACATCGGCCACTTCCGCGAAACGGCGGATGCGGGGCGGGTTTTCCGGCAGGAACAGCGGGTCGAGATTGACCACCGCCACCGGCATATCCGGTCGGAATGCGCGAATGTCCCGGATCGTGTCATTGGCGATCTTGTCGGCATGGAACAGGATCAGGAGGTCGGGCTTGAAATTCCGCACAAGCTCGACGAGACGCCGATTGGCGCCCCGCCCACCGGCGCGCCCGATCCCCCAGCCGCTTTCCTCCCGCGCCACATCGCGGTCGCTGAACGGCATGACGTGATGCCCGTTGCGCGTGAAGCCATTGGTGAGTTTGCGCACCGTCGCGTAGAAATTCGCCCCGGCCTTCTTCTCATTATAATTGCCGACGATCACGATCTTCATGGGGGCGGTCTCCATGGGTACGGTCCTCACGCATCGGTCCATTGCGGCATGGCGGCATGAAGCCGCCCGCCCATGCGCACCGGCTCCACACGGATGGCAAGCCCGGTCGAGCTGTCCGTCTCCACCAGCACGCCGCAGATCGTGGCCGGCCCCAGCGCAGGCTGAAAACGCCCGCTCGGGATTTTGGTCGTGAAGCGGTTGAGCGGCTCTTCCTTCTCCATGCCGATCACGGAATCATAATCGCCGCACATGCCCGCATCGGTCTGATAGGCCGTGCCGCCCGGCAGGATCTGCGCATCCGCCGTCGGCACATGGCTGTGCGTTCCGACCACAAGGCTCGCCCGCCCGTCGCAGAAATGGCCCATCGCCATTTTCTCCGACGTCGCCTCGCCGTGAAAATCGACCAGGATGGCATCCGCCGCCACGCCCAGAGGACAGGCACCCAGTTCGCGCTCCACAGCGGCAAAAGGATCGTCCAGCGCATCCATGAAGACGCGTCCCATGGCATTGACCACCAGCACCTGCGCGCCCGAACGCGCCTCGATCAACGCCGCGCCGCGCCCCGGCGTGCCCGCGGGGAAATTCGCCGGCCGGATCAGCCGGCCCTCGCGCTCGATATGAACCAGTGCCTCTTTCTGGTCCCAGGCATGATTGCCGAGCGTGATCGCGTCGGTGCCTGCATCGAAAAGCTCCTCGCAGATGGCGCCGGTAATGCCGAATCCGCCCGCGGCATTCTCGCCGTTCACCACGACGCAATCGACATCCAGCCGCTTGCGCAGCGACGGCAGATGCGACACCACCGCATCGCGCGCCGACCGGCCGACCAGATCTCCCAGAAATAACAGTCTCATATGAAAGCTCCCGCGCCGGGCCTCGAGCGCCGCCCGGCAACGTATTCGGATTTGGGTCTTGTCGCCTTTTTAGGGCTTGGCGAAGGAGATTGCACGTCGCTCGGTCACGATCCAGTCGAGGCGCTCGTCATGCGGGTCCTCGGGCAAACGGTCCGTGCCCTGCTCGGCATAGGCAAGCCCCACCGCCAGAACCTGCCGCCCCGCCACGCGCAACGCGGCCAGCGTCCGGTCGTAATATCCCCCGCCATAGCCAAGCCGGAGCCCGCCCGGCTCGTAAGCGAGCATGGGCACGATAATGATGTCGGGCTGAAGCTCGGGCCGCCCCGCCATCGGCTCCTTCGTGCCATGCGCGCCCGCGGCCAGCGGATCGCCCGGCGCCCATTGCAGGAACCGGAGCGGGCTGGCCTTTGCCGCCACGCGCGGCAGACAGGTGCGGTAGCCCCGCTTCCCGGCCTCCGCCAGCAATTCGCCCGGATCGGCCTCATGGTTGAGCGGCACATATCCGGCGATCACGCCATGACGCGGCAGGGGAAGACGATGAAAGAAATGTTCGGCGAAAAGCGCCGGCGCCGTCGCGCCGAGATCGCGATGCGCCTGTTCGCGACGGGCGCGCGCGGCCACCCGGGCGGCCTCTTTCGCGCGGGCCAGGTCGTCGGCACCGCTCATGGAAAGGCCTCATCCGACCGACAGGGAGAAAGAAGAAAGAGCGGGGCCGCCTTGGCCGTGGAACTGTGCTTCCTCGGAGACCTACATAAGTAGGTGGGCGCCGTGTGAAGAGGACCACGGTCCTCCCCAGGAACAGCTCCCTTCAGAAGCGTAAGGCCCCGAGACAAATTTGTTCTCACGAACCAGGCAGCACCCGCATCCATTCTAATCTGCCCAGATGGGCTCCGCGTCAAGCAAAGGCAAGGAGGGAGAGGCGCTTTCACGCAGCCTCGATACGCTTGGACAGCTCCTCGATGCGCCGCGCCGCGCCGTCCAGCACCTCGGCAATGGCGTTTTCCGACTGGGAGCTGCGCTCCTCCGCCGAGGCGCGGGCACCGGTCAGCTTTTCGATTTCCTCTTCCAGCATCCGGTTCTTCTGCATGGCTTCGGACAATTCGTCGGAGATCAGCAGGCTTGCCATCAGCAAAAGCCGCGCCTCGCCCACCTGCCCCACTTCGTCGGCCAGCGACGCGACATGCCGGTTCACATAGGCCGCCAGCTCGCGAACATGGTCTTCCTCGCCATCGCCGCAGGAAACGGCGTAAGAGCGGTCGTTGATCGATACTTTGACCTGTCCCATCAGATTTCCTCCGGATGCCTCTTCGGTTCTCAGGCTTCCGCCAGAACCTCGCGAATCCCCTCTATCGCATTGGAAAGGGTTTCCGACGCACGTTCGTTCAATTCATTGAGCCGTCTGGCCTCGGACTTGATTTCATCGAGCTCTTCGGCCATCGCCGAGCGGTCGTCCTGCAGCGTGTCGATCTCGCCCTGGAGCTTTTGAGCCGCTTCCAGCCGCTGGCCCTGCCGGTTGATAGCCGCTTCCAGACGGTCCAGAGAACCGTTGAAGCGCTGAATGGCATCGTCAAGTTTGCTCATCTTTTTCAAGATCCGGGAAGGGTGGAACGCCGCCCTGTCGGCCGCGCCAGGCCGCAACTGCTCGTCGGGCGCAAAGCCATAGCCGCAATAAGAGTGACGTGCCAGCCCCTTGAGGTCAATCTGACGCACCCCCGGGGCTCGCGGCCCCCTCTTATGCGGTAAAGACAAACGCCCTTTCCGGGCTCATTTGACCCGCGATTTCGCCCGCACCGGAAAACCGCACGATAATGCGCCTTTTGAGGCCGATCCGGCATTGACTCCTAGGGAGGCCATGGTCATTGTGGCGCCGCTCTCGGCAAGGGCCGATCCGAGCACATGATCAGGCCTGCTCAGTCGATTTCCGGAGCTACGTATAGGCCGTTATTGCCGGCCGTTTTCAGGCCATGTAGCCGGGTTCCGGTGGGGATCCCCCTCTGCGAACCCAATCTCGCCGCCCGGACCGTATTCCGGTTCGCCCGGCTATCGAGTGACAGATGACGACAACCGAAAATTCCGCCGCCGCCGACAAGTCTTCCGAGAACGCGACCGGTAAAAACGCGACCGCAAGCCACGACCGCATGGCCAATGCCATTCGCGCCCTGGCCATGGACGCCGTCCAGAAGGCGAATTCCGGCCATCCCGGCATGCCGATGGGCACCGCCGACATCGCGACCGTTCTCTTCACGAAGTTCCTGAAGATCGATCCGCGTACGCCGAACTGGCCCGACCGCGACCGCTTCGTGCTCTCCGCCGGCCACGGCTCCATGCTCCTTTATGCGCTGAACTATCTGCTCGGCTATGAGGACATGACGATCGAGCAGATCGAGAATTTCCGCCAGCTCGGCGCCATCACGGCCGGCCATCCCGAATATGGCCACGCCTCGGGCGTGGAAACGACCACCGGGCCGCTCGGCCAGGGCATCGCCACCTCGGTCGGCATGGCGCTTGCCGAGCGCATGCTCGCCGCGCAGTTCGGCGACGAAGTGGTCAACCACTACACCTATGTCATCGCCTCCGACGGCGACCTCATGGAAGGCATCAGCCATGAGGCGATCAGCCTGGCGGGCCATCTGAAGCTCTCCAAGCTCATCGTGCTTTACGACGACAATGAAATTTCCATCGACGGACCGCTGAGCCTGTCGGAAACCGGCGACGCGCTTAAGCGATTCGAGGCCGCCGGCTGGGAAGCGTCGCGAATCGACGGCCACAACCCGGCTGAAATCGAAGCCGCGATCGAAGCGGCCCGCAACAGCGACAAGCCGAGCCTCATCGCCTGCCGGACCGTGATCGGCTACGGCTCGCCCAACAAGCAGGGCAAGTCGTCCTCGCATGGCGCCGCCCTCGGCGAAGAGGAAATCGCCCTCACCCGCACGGAACTCGGCTGGGACGCGGAACCGTTCTCCATTCCGAGCGACGTTCTGGATGCCTGGCGCATCGCCGGCTGCCGCAACGCCAAGGCGCGCAAAGCCTGGGAAGACCGCTTCAAGGCGCTCGACCAGGAAAAGCGCGCGGAGCTGGAACGCCGCCTGAAAGGCGAACTGAAACCCGAACTCGCCAAGGCCATCGCCGCCTTCAAGCGCAAGGTCTCGGAAGAAAAGCCGAAATGGGCGACGCGTAAATCCTCCGAGGAAACGCTCAACGTCATCAATGCGGTGCTGCCGGAAACCGTGGGCGGCTCGGCCGACCTCACCGGCTCCAACAACACCCGCTCGAAAGACCAGAAGGCGATCACGCCGGACGATTTTTCCGGAAGTTTCATCCATTACGGTGTGCGCGAACACGGCATGGCCGCCGCCATGAACGGCATCGCGCTGCATAAGGGCCTGATCCCCTATTCCGGCACCTTCCTCGTCTTCACCGATTACTGCCGCCCGGCGATCCGCCTGTCGGCGCTGATGGGCCAGCGCGTCGTCTATGTGATGACGCATGATTCCATCGGCCTCGGCGAAGACGGCCCCACCCATCAGCCGGTGGAACATCTGGCAAGCCTGCGCGCCATGCCGAACCTCAACGTGTTCCGGCCCGCCGATGCGGTGGAAACGGCCGAATGCTGGCAGCTGTCGCTGGAAGCGGCGGACACGCCGTCGATCCTCGCGCTGTCGCGTCAGGGCCTGCCGACGCTGCGCACCGAGCACACGGATGAAAATCTCTGCGCCCGCGGCGCCTATGAGCTGTCCGGCACGACCCTCGAGCCGAAAGTGACGCTCATCGCCACCGGCTCGGAAGTCGAGATCGCGATGAACGCAAAGCGCATTCTCGAAAAGGAAAATATCGGTACGCGCGTCGTCTCCATGCCCTGCTCGGAGCTTTTCGACGCACAGCCGGATCAGTACCGGAAAGAAATTCTCGGCCCCGGCACGGTGCGTGTCGCGATCGAGGCAGCGGTCCGCTACGGTTGGGACCGCTACGTTGCGCCTGACGGAGATTTCGTCGGAATGAACGGTTTTGGCGCCAGCGCCCCTGCCGGGGACCTGTACAAGCATTTCAACATTACCCCTGAGGCCACGGCGGAAGCCGCCAGAAAGTGCCTCGCCGCA
Organism: Parvibaculum sp.; assembly: GCF_002684405.1. Taxonomy (GTDB): domain Bacteria; phylum Pseudomonadota; class Alphaproteobacteria; order Parvibaculales; family Parvibaculaceae; genus Parvibaculum. The sequence continues at coordinate 14,841 of NZ_NYVD01000145.1, forward strand.
CGGTCCTGACACCGCAACTTGGAGAAAGAAAAGCATGGCTGTTCGCGTCGCGATTAACGGTTTCGGTCGCATCGGGCGTCTGGTTCTGCGCGCCATCGCAGAATCGGGCCGCAAGGACATTGAAGTGGTCGCTATCAACGATCTGGGCTCCGTCGAGGCCAATGCCCAGCTGCTGCGTTTCGACAGCGTGCACGGTCCCTTCCCCGGCAAGGTGAAAACCACCAAGTCGACCATGGATCTGGGCCGCGGCAAGATCCAGGTGCTCGCGGAACGCGATCCGGCCCAGCTTCCCTGGGACGAACTCGGCGTGGACATCGCGCTGGAATGCACCGGCATCTTCGCTTCCAAGGAGAAGGCCTCCGCGCATCTGACCGCCGGCGCCAAGAAGGTTCTGGTCTCCGCGCCCGCCGAAAACGCGGACGCCACTATCGTCTATGGCGTGAACACCAAGGATCTGCGCAAGAGCCACAAGGTCGTCTCCAACGCCTCCTGCACCACGAACTGCCTGGCGCCCGTCGCCATGGTCCTGAACCAGCTGTGCGGCCTCAAGCAGGGCTACATGACGACGATCCACGCCTATACGGGCGACCAGCAGACGGTGGACACGCTGCACAAGGATCCGCGCCGCGCCCGCGCCGCCGCGGTCAACATGATCCCGACCTCCACCGGTGCAGCCAAGGCCATCGGCCTCGTGCTGCCGGAACTCAAGGGCAAGCTCGACGGCACCTCGATCCGCGTGCCGACCCCGAACGTGTCGCTGATCGACCTCGTCTTCACGCCGAAGAACAAGGTCACGGTGGAAGAGATCAACGAAGCCATGATCGCCGCCTCCAGGGGCGCCCTGAAGGGTGTGCTGGGCGTCAACAAGGAGCCGCTCGTCTCCAGCGACTTCAACCACAACAAGGCCTCGTCCACCTTCGATCTGACCCAGACCCAGATCATCGACGGCAGCCTCGTCCGCGTGATGAGCTGGTACGACAATGAATGGGGCTTCTCCAACCGTATGGGCGACACCGCTGTCGCCATGGGCAAACTGCTCTGACGAATACGGAGAAAACGATATGGGGTCCTACAAGACTCTCGACGATCTGATTGCCGCCGGCCCCCTCAAGGGCCGGCGCGTTCTTGTGCGCGCCGATCTGAACGTGCCCATGGCCGACGGAAAGATCACCGACGGCACGCGCCTGGAGCGTGTGGCGCCGACGCTGAAGGAACTGGCGTCCCAGGGGGCGAAGGTCCTCGTGCTGTCGCATTTCGACCGCCCCAAGGGCAAACGCATAGCCGAGATGAGCCTCAAGCCCGTCGCGGATGCGATGCAAGAATGGGTGGGACAGCCGGTCGGCTTCGCTCAGGATTGCATCGGCGGCGAAGCCGCGGGCGTCAGCAGCGCCATGGAAGATGGCGGCATCGTCGTGCTGGAAAACACGCGCTTCCATCCGGGCGAAGAGCACAATGACGCGGACTTCGCGCGTCAGCTTGCCGAGATCGGCGACGTCTACGTGAACGACGCCTTTTCCTGCGCCCATCGCGCCCATGCCTCCACCGAAGGCATCGTGCACTTCCTGCCCTCCTATGCCGGTCGGGCGATGGAAGCGGAACTGAAGGCGCTCGACGCCGCGCTCGGCAATCCGGCGCGTCCCGTGGTCGCCATTGTCGGCGGCGCGAAGGTTTCCACCAAGATCGCGCTTCTGGGAAATCTCGTGAAGAAGGTGGACTGCCTCGTCATTGGCGGCGGCATGGCCAATACCTTCCTCGCCGCGCAGGGCAAACAGGTCGGCAAATCGCTTTGCGAACTCGACCTCCTCGATACCGCCCGCCACATCCTGGCGAATGCGCGCGCCGCCAATTGCGAAATCCTTCTGCCCACCGACGCGGTGGTCGCGAAGGAACTCAAGAAGAACGTGGAAACCCGCACGGTCAACGTCAACGAGGTCCCCGAGGACATGATGATCCTCGATGTCGGACCGGATACATTGGCGCATCTGTCGGGACGGTTTGAAACCGCGAAGACGGTGGTGTGGAATGGCCCTCTCGGCGCATTTGAAATACCGCCTTTCGACGAGGGAACCATGACCGCCGCGCGCCATGCCGCGATGCTCACCAAGATGGGGAATTTGATCTCCGTCGCGGGCGGCGGCGACACGGTGGCAGCCCTGAACGAAGCAGGCGCCGCCGACGAATTTACCTATGTATCCGCCGCCGGCGGGGCCTTCCTCGAGTGGATGGAAGGTGTGGAACTGCCCGGCGTGGCAGCGCTTGAAAACGCCGCCTGAGCGGCAGTATCCGATCTGGAGAATGGAAAAAATGACTGAAACGCTTGAATCCATCGCAGAAGCCATGGTCGCGCCCGGCAAAGGCATTCTGGCCGCCGACGAAAGCACCGGCACGATCAAGAAGCGTTTCGACTCGATCAATCTCGAGTCGACCGAAGACAATCGCCGCGACTACCGCGAAATGCTCTTCCGCACCGAAGACGCGATGAAGAACAACATTTCCGGCGTCATCCTCTATGACGAAACCATCCGCCAGAAGGCCAAGGACGGCACGCCCCTCGTGGACCTCATCAAGGCCGCGGGCTCCATCCCCGGCATCAAGGTCGATATGGGCGCCAAGGAAATGGCCGGCTTTCCCGGCGAGAAGATCACCGAAGGCCTGGACGGCCTGCGCGAGCGCCTGGCCGAGTATTACGACCTCGGCGCCCGCTTCGCGAAATGGCGCGCCGTGATCGACATTGCCGACGGCATCCCGACCCAGGGCGCCATCGAGGCCAATGCCGAGGCGCTGGCGCGCTATGCCGCGCTCTGCCAGGAGCAGAAGATCGTACCGATCGTCGAGCCGGAAGTGCTGATGGATGGCGGCCACGACATCGACCGCTGCGACGAAGTGACGGAAGCGACGCTGCGCGTGGTCTTCGCCCGCCTCGCCGCCCACCGCGTGAACCTCGAAGGCACCATCCTGAAGCCGAACATGGTGATCTCCGGCAAGAAATGCGCAAAGCAGGCTTCCGTCGAGGAAGTCGCCCAGCGCACCATCGCCTGCTTCAAGAAGGTCGTGCCGGCCGCGATCCCCGGCATCGTCTATCTCTCCGGCGGCCAGTCCGACGAGGACGCGACGGCGCATCTCAATGCCATGAACGCGATCGGCGGCTTCCCCTGGAAGATGTCCTTCTCCTACGGCCGTGCGCTCCAGCACGCCCCGCTCACAACCTGGGGCGGCAAGCCGGAGAATGTGGCAGCCGCGCAGGCCGCCTTCGCCCATCGCGCGAAGATGAACGGCCTTGCCACGCAGGCCGGCTGGAAAAAGGATCTCGAAAAGGCCGCCTGATCGGGCCTCGCCTGCCGAAAACAGAACGCCCCGCTCTCACCGAGAGCGGGGCGTTTTTCGTTTCGGCCTCGACCGGCTTATTCCAGCGCGCCGGTTTCCGACAGGACGGAAAAGAGCCGCCTCAGATTCCTCAACTGCGGCTCCAGAACCGCCTCGGGGTCGAAATCCTCGATGATCGTCTGCCTTATGCAGAGCCCGCCGCGCTTGTCCTCGACCACCACGCCCATCTCGATCATTGCCGCGACCTTGCGGCGCACCGTCTCGCGCGGCAGGCCGGTGGAGCGCGACAGCGCCAGCCGACTGACCGGCGTGTAAAGAGAGGAAGGGATCACCTCGTCGAAACTCGCATAACGCTCGCGGAGTTCCGGATCGTTCATCACGTGATGCTCGTTGCGTGTCGAGATCGCGAGGAACAGAAGAGTCATTTCGTAGTCGTTGTTGAAACTGCCCTCCATCGTCTCGGCACACCGCAGAACGAACTCGGCTATGGAGTGAGCGATCAGCCGGGAATAGGGCTCATAAACCACGGGCTTCTTCATACCAAAACACGCCTTTTCTACCGTCTGTGAAAGATAAAGGCACAGACCGCAGCCAATATCCACCTACCCATTATGGGCAGCCCCATGCTTCAAATTATCCGGAATGTTTGTAAACATCCGGATTGGTGGGTGCTTGTCTTATATCGGGTTGGGCTTGAATGGACATGGATACGCGGTATGAGCCGCACAATGAGCGACCGCGGCCGAAAGAAGCGGTCGCTCGTCGAATGCCCGAGGGCTGGTATATCGCTCCGGGGATGGTTCTCGGTCTCGTTTTCTGGGGTTTCGCGATCTACGGCGTGCTCGATCTGCTGAATATCGTGAAAAACTGACCCGCCCTCAAAACGGATGCACCGGCCGCCGCTTCGCGCTAAAACCTGCGGCATGAGCTCCACAGAAGACAATTATCGCTGCCGCCTTTATCTCATCCCCCCGCCCCGGCTGGAACCGCGCGCCTTTGCCGATACGCTGCGCATGGCGCTGGACGGGGGCGACGTCGCCTGCCTGCAGCTCCGCCTGAAGCGCGAGGACGAAACGCCGGAAAGCGACGACGCGATCCGCCGCGCAATCGAGGCGCTGATGCCCGTGGCGCAGGAACGCGATGTCGCCTTTCTGGTCAACGACCGGCCGGACCTTGCCGCCGAGATGGGGGCGGACGGCGCGCATATCGGCCAGGACGACATGCCCTATGCCGAAGCCCGCAAGCTGCTGGGCCCGGACCACATTGTCGGCGTGACCTGTCACGACAACCGCCATCTGGCCATGGAAGTGGCCGAAAGGGGCGCGGACTACGTTGCTTTCGGCGCCTTTTATCCAACTGACACAAAAAACGCCAAGAGTGTCGCCGACCCGGAAATTCTGGCCTGGTGGTCGGAAGTGTTCGAAGTCCCCTGCGTGGCGATCGGCGGCATCAAGACCGACAATGCCGCCCCGCTCGTGCGGGCCGGCGCCGACTTCCTTGCCGTATCCTCGGGCGTCTGGACCTATCCTGAAGGACCGGCGGCAGCCGTGCGCGCCTTCAACCACATAATGAGCGAAGAAAGCGTGAGTTCATGACCCGGCTCCCCGTCCTGCTGCTGACCGCATCGGCCATCGTCTTCGGCGCCCCCGCCGCCGCTCATGCCGACCTGACCCCGCTTGACGCGGAGGGAGCGGCACAATCGGGCGCGCCGGAGGCCGGAAACGCCATGAGCGCAGCCGTCGCCGCCTATAACGCAGGCGATTTCAAAAAGGCGCGCAGCCTGGCCGAACCCCTCGCGGAAGGCGGAAACGTCAAGGCCCAGCTCATGATGGGGGCGATCTACAACAACGGTCAGGGCGTGGACCGCGATCCGAAAAAGGCTGAGCGCTGGTTCGGCATGGCCGCCACGCAGGGCAATGCGAGCGCCCATTACGCGCTCGGCCTGCTGGAAATGGGCGGCATTAACGGCAAGATCGATTTTGCCCGGGCGCGGGCCCACTTCGATGCCGCAGCCAAGGGCGGCGTCGCCCTTGCCCAGACCGAACTCGGCCTGATGAAACTCTCCGGTACGGGCGGTCCGCAGGACCTTGCCGCAGCCGCAGCGCTCTTCCGGGAAGCCGGCAAGAACGGCGATCCGGCCGGTAACTACAACCTCGCCGTGCTCTATGCGACCGGCAAGGGCGTCAAGAAGGACCTCGCCCTGGCGGCGGCGAATTTCAAGGCGGCCTCCGACAAGGGGCATCCCGAAGCGAGCTACCAGTTCGGCCTGATGCTGCAGGACGGCGTGGGCGTGCCTCAAAACAAGGCCGAAGCCGTGCAGCGCTTCGGCGCCGCTGCCAAGCGCGGCCTGCCCAAGGCCCAGACGGCGCTGGCTTTCGCCTATTACAGCGGCGAAGGCATCGCCAAGGACGAAGCCAAGGCCGCCCATTGGTTCACCGAGGCCGCCATTCGCGGCAATGCGCTGGCGCAGGACCGGCTGGCCCGGCTCTATTTCCTGGGTCAGGGCGTGAAACGCGATCTGGTGTCCGCCCTTCTCTGGCTCACGCTCGCCGAGCGCAATGGCCAGAAAGACGAGACGCTGCGCGCCGCCATGGCCCCGGATATCACCCCTGAGATCAAGGCCACGGTGAAGCAGCAGATCGAGAAACTCGACAAGAACCTGAAGGAAGCCCGCGACGCGGTGGTGCCGCCCCGGTAACGGTCGCCCCGGCAGCGGCCCGGATAGCCACCGAGCCGCCCCGGAAAGCCCCCGGAACGCGAAGACCCGAGCCCTTTTCGGAAGATCGGCCGCGCAATATCCCTGTCATTTAGGGCCGCCTGATGTTATCAGAGCGCGCATTGCGGCTTTGGAGCGCGAGGCCGGTCCCGAGGGCGCCCCCCGGAAACGAGCCCGGTGGCGACCCCGATGTGCCTCTCCGGCCCGCCCGCCGCGACATTCATATTCTGAAAAAGCCGGCCTCCCGGAGGCCGCAGAACCGAGAAGTTCAATCGCGATGAAGATCAACGGCAATGAAATCCGCCCCGGCAATGTGATCGAGCATGATGGCGGCCTCTGGGCGGCTGTGAAGGTCCAGCATGTGAAGCCCGGCAAGGGCGGCGCCTTCGCGCAGGTGGAACTCAAGAACCTCGTCGACGGCCGCAAGCTCAACGAACGCTTCCGCTCCGCCGAAACGGTCGAACGCGTCCGCCTCGAACAGAACGACTACACCTATCTCTATGAGAGCGACGGGATGCTGACCTTCATGGACGATCAGAGCTACGAGCAGATCGAACTCCAGAAGGAATGGGTCGGCGAGCGCGCCGCCTTCCTGCAGGACGGCATGAAGGTCACGGTGGAAAGCCATGAAGGCAAGCCGCTCGGCATTTCGCTCCCCGATCAGGTGACGCTCGAAGTGGTGGAAACCGAACCCACGGTGAAGGGCCAGACGGCGGCCAGCTCCTACAAGCCCGCCATGCTGGAAAACGGCGTCCGCTGCATGGTGCCGCCCTTCGTGACCACCGGCGAAAAGATCGTCGTGGACACGAACGAAATCACCTATCTGCGCCGCGCCGACTGATTTCATTTCCCGCAAAAGAACATCACATGTCGCGTCACAGCCCAGCCATTACCGTCATGATCGCCGCCGCGCGCAAGGCCGCACGCGGTCTCCAGCGCGATTTCGGCGAAGTCGAAAACCTCCAGGTCTCGCTGAAAGGCCCCGGGGATTTCGTCTCCAATGCCGACCGCAAAGCGGAAAAGATCCTGTTCGAGGAACTTTCCAGAGCCCGTACCGGCTACGGCTTCCTGATGGAAGAAAGCGGCACGGTCGAAGGACCCGACAAATCGCATCGCTGGATCATCGACCCGCTGGACGGCACGACGAACTTCCTGCACGGCATTCCGATGTTCGCGATCTCCATCGGGCTGGAGCGCGACGGCCAGATCGTGGCCGGGCTCGTCTATAATCCGGTCACGGATGAAATGTTCATCGCGGAAAAAGGCGGCGGCGCTTTCCTTAACGACCGGCGCATTCGCGTGGCCTCGCGCCGCGACCTGGCCCAGTCTGTCGTCTGCTGCGGCATTCCCCATCTGGGGCGCCCCGGCCATCAGGGCTTCCTGACCGAACTCTCCGCCGTGATGAACGAAGTGTCGGGCGTGCGCCGCACCGGCTCCGCGGCGCTGGACCTCGCTTACGTCGCCGCCGGCCGTTTCGACGCCTATTGGGAAGCCGCGCTTTCCGCCTGGGACATCGCGGCGGGTATTGTGCTGGTGCGCGAAGCAGGCGGCTTCGTCAGCGACATCGACGGCTCCGACCGCATGCTGGCCACCGGCAACATCATCGCAGGCAACGACCAGCTCCGCAGCCAGCTTGAAAAACTGCTGAAGAAGGCACGCCGCGAAGGCTGACCCCTGCCCTTTGCACCAGCGCCATTGAACGACGCCCGGCCCTTTAGAAGGCCGGACGGGTGGCTATGTGGAAATCCGTCTCGATGGATACTACGCGTGCCCTCTTCTCCCCTGTTCGCCCCCGCCCCGCCGCGCTAGACTTCTTCCCATGAGACGGGTGGTCGTGAATGACTTCGGGTATGGCGGACGAGGAAGCAAGGCGATGCTTTGCCTGCTTGCGGGCCTGTGCCTCGCCCTTGGCGCAAATACCGCGCGCGCCGCCTCGGTCGATATGACCGCCATCTCCGCTCAGGGCGAAAAGCCCCTTCCGCCGCCTTCGCCTGTTCTTGCCCGCATCCCCTTTGCCGAGGGCGACGCGACCGTCTCGAAGAGCGCGGAAGAACAGATCATCGCCTTCGCACATGATTTCCGGAAGAAGAGCGGCCGGCTGATGATCGTCGCCTATGCGGGGCCCCCGAACGGCCAGAGCCTCGACGCGCGCCGCATCTCGCTCAGGCGCGCGCGCAAGGTGCGCGGCCTTCTCGTCCGCGAAGGAATTGTGAAGGAACGCATCCTTGTGCGGGCGCTCGGAGGCGTGGAGGATAGCGGCCCGACCGACCGCGTCGATATCGATTACGCAGGCAGATAGCAGGAACGGACATGGCGAAAAGAGATGGTGGCGGTTTCGAACTGTCCAAACCCGGCCCCTACCTGACACGAATGCTGCTCTTTCTCGTGCTGGCGGGTTTCCTCGTCGTGATCCTCGCGCCGCAGATCGAGACGGCCTTCATGTCCAATCCGGGCCTGAACGGCCTGATCCTCGGCGTTCTCGCCATCGGCATTCTCTATGCGTTCCGGCAGGTGATGAGCCTCACCGACGAAGTGCGCTGGGTGAACGAGTTCCGCCGCAGCGATCCGGGTCTTGCGATTTCCTCCGCGCCGAAGCTCCTCGCCCCGATGGCGACCATGCTGGGCGAGCGCAAGGGCCGCATGACGCTCAACACCTCGTCCATGCGCTCCATTCTGGATTCGCTGGGCTCGCGCCTCGAAGAACAGCGCGAAATCTCGCGCTACATGATCGGCCTGCTCGTCTTTCTGGGCCTGCTCGGCACCTTTTGGGGCCTGCTGACCACCGTCACCTCGGTCGCGGGCACCATCGGCAGCCTGAGCGTGGAATCCGCCGACCCCGCCGCCGTCTTCACCAATCTGAAGGCAGGGCTCGAAGGCCCGCTGCAGGGCATGGGCACGGCGTTCTCCTCCTCTCTCTTCGGTCTGTCCGGATCGCTGGTGCTCGGCTTTCTCGACCTTCAGGCGGGCCAGGCGCAGAACCGCTTCTACAACGAACTGGAAGAATGGCTCTCCACCGTGACCAGCATCGCCCATGACGGCGAACTGGCCGGCGCAGGCGCGACGGAACGCCTTGAGGCCATCGAAAAGCTTCTGGAACAGGACGGCCACCCCTCCGCGCAGGCGCTGATGGCGCTGGCCGGACAGGTCACGGCGCTCACCGATCAGATGCGCAAGGAGCAGGCGCTTCTGGAAGAGCTGACGAAAAAACTCGGCAAGACGGACTGAGCGCATGGCCATCGGCTCCAGAAAGATCCGGGGACGCGCCCCGAGCACCGACTACTGGCCCGGCTTCGTCGACGCCATGTCGAGCCTGTTGCTCGTCCTTATCTTCCTGCTGACGATCTTCATGATCACGCAGTTCTTCCTGACCCAGATCGTCTCCAACAAGGATTCCGCGCTCGACTATCTGAAGAGCCAGATTGCCGAACTGACGAGCCAGCTCGCCGTGTCGAAGCGCGAGAAAGCCGATCTGCAATCGACCATCGCCTCCTTGCAGGCATCGCTCTCCGCCGCCAATGACGAGAAAAACCGCCTTTCCGGCATGCTCTCCGATGCAAAAGGCTCCGGCGACAAGGTGTCCGCGCTGCAGGACAGGCTCGACAAGCAGAAACAGATTTCCGACGACGCGCTCCAGCAGGTCGCCCTGCTGAACGAGCAGATCGCCGCCATGCGCCACCAGCTTGCCCAGCTTCAGGCATCGCTCGACGCGGCGGAGAAAAAGGACGAGGAATCCCAGGCCCAGATTGCCAATCTCGGCAAACGCCTCAATGCCGCGCTCGCCCAGAAAGTGCAGGAACTGGCCCGCTACCGGTCGGACTTCTTCGGCCGTTTGCGCAAAATTCTGGGCGACCGAAAGGACATTGAGGTCGTGGGCGACCGCTTCGTCATGCAGTCGGAAATCTTCTTCGATTCAGGCTCCGCCGATCTGAGCCCGGAAGGAAACCGCGAGCTGACGCAGATCGCCGACGCGGTGAAGCAGATCGCAAAGGACATCCCCGCAGACATCCCCTGGGTGCTGCGCGTGGACGGCCACACCGATGCCAATCCGATCAACACGCCGGAGTTTCCGTCCAACTGGGAACTCTCCACCGCCCGCGCGCTGAAAGTGGTTCACCTGCTGGAAAACGAAGGCGTCCCGCCCAAACGGCTCGTCGCCGCCGGCTTCGGCGAATACCAGCCGCTGGTGAAAGGCACCTCGCCCGAAGCCAACCGGCGCAACCGCCGCATCGAGTTCAAGCTGACGGAGCGGTGAGACAACCCTCTCCTTCCGTCACCCCGGACTTGATCCGGGGTCCATGTCGAACTCTCGGTACAGACAGAACGGCATCATGGATTCCGGGGCGAGCCCGGAATGACGATGATTTATGCCCCGTCAATACGACTTGATTTCCGTGCTCTGCTTGCAGGCCAGAATCTTCGGCTCGAACACCGCGCCGATGAGCATCTGGTCCTTGTAGCCGGCCGCGACCGACAGACCGGAAATCTGTTCGCCCTTGTTGAGATAGATCGTTCCCGCCTTGCCGCCGCCTTCGCTGGCGGGTTCGACGCGCACCACCTGTCCCGGCGACAGCGCCTTGGGGTCTCCGGCATGCTCCATGAACATGACGAGATCGGGATGCGACCCGATGAGCAGCGTCCCGTCCGGCAGCACGTCGATATTGTCCGTGCCCGTCCCGAGCCGGGCGAAATCGAACGCCTCCAGCACCCCGCTTTGCGGATCGCGCTTATAGACATGGAGCGCCGCTTCCATGGTCGTCGCCACATAGATCCGCGACCCGTCCGGGCTCACATTGATACCGTTGGGATAGCCCAGCGTGTCTGCGGCGACGCGCATTTCGCTGCCGTCGTAATAGACGATATTGCCGTTCCGCAGCAGCAGGAAGTCGTCCACCATCTTGCCCGTCGGCGAAGACGTTCCGTGATCGTTGGTCGCGTAGAAGCTGTCGGGGCCCACCGCCACCACATCATTGGGCGACACGATAAGCGAGCTGCGCACGGTCTGCGCAAGCGTCAGCTGGTTGTCGTCGCCGATGTCGTAGATGAGGATTTCGCCGGCCCCGTTCGCCGGATGATTGACGACGAAGAGCCGCCGCGTCCCCGTCGCGTCTTCGTAAAGCGATATGCCATGGGGGCGGAAACTTTCAGGCTCGCGCGGCGTGACGGGACTGAGCCCCCAATCCTTGCGCGGCCCCTTGAGGTCGATGAGGTAGATCCCGCCTCGCACGGCATCGCTCCCCTCGCCGCCCGCCATGACGGCCCGCCTGTCATAAGCGGAAACGAAGGCCACGCCACGTTGCCGGTCCACCACGATGTCTTCCGGCCCCGGCACGGAGCGGATTTCATGGCAATCGGCGGCCACTTCCGTCTGAACCTCGGTGAAATAGCCCGCGGCCGACAGAAAACGCCAGGTCAGCACGCTGCCGGCAAACACCACCGCGAATACGGCCAGGCCCGAATACACCAGCCATCTGGGCATCCGCCCCTCCCCTGTTGGTCTTGTTATCTGTTTCGTCTCTATTGAGCGGCCGCTTCGGCCTGCAGCGCCTCGACGGATCCACCTGCAAATTGCAGCTTGGCGAGCCTCCCGTAAAGCCCGCCATTGGACACGAGCTCCGCATGGGTGCCCGTTTCGACCACCCGGCCGTTCTCCATGACGATAATCCGGTCGGCCTTGAGCACGGTGGCGAGCCTGTGCGCGATGACCAGCGTCGTGCGGTTCTGCATCAGCTCTTCAAGGGCGGCCTGCACCAGATGCTCGCTTTCGCTGTCGAGCGCGCTCGTCGCCTCGTCGAGCAGCAGTACCGGCGCGTCGCGCAGGATGGCGCGCGCAATGGCGATGCGCTGGCGCTGCCCGCCGGACAGCGTCACGCCCCGCTCGCCCACATGGGTGTCGTACCCCTGGGGCAGCGCTTCGGCAAACTCGGCGATGCGGGCCGCCTCCGCCGCCGCGCGCACTTCCGCATCGCTCGCCTCCGGGCGGCCATAGCGGATGTTCTCGGCAACCGACGCGCCGAACATCACCGTGTCCTGCGGCACCACGGCCAGATGCTTGCGCACTTCCTCCGGGTCGGCCTCCGCCAGATCGATGCCGTCCAGCATCACCTTGCCCGATTGCGGGTCGTAGAAACGCAGCAGGAGCTGGAAGACCGTGCTCTTGCCCGCACCGGACGGCCCCACCAGCGCCACCGTCTCGCCCGGCGTCACATCGAGCGAAAACTCGTGCAATGCCGAAAAGTCGGGCCGCGTCGGATAGGAAAAGGTGACCTTGTCGAAGCCAATGGCGCCCGCCACACGGCTCGGCAACGCCCTGGGGTTGGCCGGCGCCTGAATTTCCGGTTCCACATGCAGCAGTTCCACCAGCCGCTCCGTCGCGCCGGCCGCCATCTGCATGTCGCCCCAGACTTCCGAGAGCGAGGCGAGCGAGGTCGCCGCGAAAAGCGCATAGAGGATGAATTCGGCGAGATTGCCGCCCGTCATCGTCCCCGCCAGCACGGCCTTCGCGCCAAGCCAGAGCACCACCACCACACTCGACATGCCGACGAAAAAGATCAGCGCCGTCAGCACGGCCCGCGCCGTGATGCGCCCGCGCGCGGCATTGAAGGTGCGCTCCACCGTCTCGGTGAACCGCTCGATCTCGATCTTTTCATGCGTGAAAGCCTGCACGGTCTGTACCGCATTGAGGCTTTCGCTTCCGAAGGCGCTCGAATCCGCCAGCCGGTCCTGGCTATCGCGCGAAAGCCGCCTGACCCAGCGCCCCAGCAGGATGAGGGGCAACATGATCGCGGGGATCGCGAAGAGCACATAAAGCGACAGCTTGGGGCTCGTATAGGCCATCATCGACACGGCGCCGATGAAAAGGAAGAGATTGCGCAGCGCGACCGAGGCCGACGATCCCACCACCTGCTTGATAAGCGTCGTATCGGCGGTGAGCCGCGACAGCACCTCGCCCGTTCGCGTCATCTCGAAAAAGGCGGGCGACAGGCGCAGCACATGCGCATAGACGGCGCTGCGGATATCGGCGACCACGCGCTCGCCAAGCCAGCTCACGAAAAAGAAGCGCGAGGCGGAAGAAACGCCAAGCACCAGAGCCACCCCGATCAGGGCCAGGAAATACTGGTCGATCAGCGACGCATCCTCGGCATTGAAGCCGTGATCGATGATACGGCCCGTGGCCAACGGAAAGGCCAGCGTCGCCAGCGTCGCCCCCATCAGGGAGATCAGCGCCATCAGCAGCATGCCCTTGTAGCGCCCCAGAAACGGTCTGAGCTTGCCAATGGGTTTCACGCCACGCGCCGGCGTACGGCGCAGGGCCTCTTCCTCAATGGCTTCGGCGACGGTATTGGCTGACCTGCTCATCGATAGACCTGGAAACTGTTGGCAAAAAGGGCCGGTCCGGGCAAAAGGCTTTGTGGCAAAAGCGGGCCCGCGGCATGTTCCGGTGAGGTTGTATATCAACCCCTTGGACGGCCAACAATCTGGCGGGGCCCGCCCGCGCCGATATGTCCCGCCTGAGGCAATTACAAATGCGTAAGGAAACCGCCGGAAAGACCCGCCAAACCTCTTGCACCGGACGGGTCTCTTCGTTATAAGCCCCCATTCCGGCAGCGCGGGCGATGAGCCGTCGCGCGCCGGCATCCGCGACATTCAGCCCTTCAGGAAGGCGCGAGCCATGAAGAAAGACATTCATCCCGAGTACCACGTCATCAACGTGGCCATGACCGACGGGACCACCTTCCAGACCCGCAGCACCTGGGGCGCGGAAGGCGACACGATGACGCTCGATATCGACCCGACCACCCATCCGGCCTGGACCGGCGGTTCGGCGCAGCTCGTCGACCGTGGCGGTCGCGTGAGCCGCTTCAAGAAGAAGTTCGACTTCATCAAGTAAGGCGGTTCCGCCCGAAAGACACGAAAAAGCCCCGCTTTCCATATGGAAGGCGGGGCTTTCGTTTTGCCTGAAGGATAAAGGCGGCGCTTATTCGGGAACCGGAAAGCGCAGCACATTCTCCTGGAAGAAATCCTCGGCCCGGCGGATCTGCTCGGCCACCGGATTAACGGCCTGCGCCCGCGTATCGACACCGCGCCTCAACTGGTCGTCCAGCCTCTGCACCCGGTCATAAAGCCGCTCGGAGCGCTCGACGAGTTCGAGAAAATCGCCCGGCAGGCCCGGCGTGTCCTTCATGGAGGCCGTATTGGCCAGTTCCTTGGTCGAGAGCCGGTAGCGCTCGTCCTCCGCCTCTTCCGGCGACACCTCGGCGCTCACCACCGCCTTGCGGATCAGGAGCCAGGCGGCCACCTGCATCAGCCTGGTGGTCAGGCGCATGCTCTCCGTCGCATAGGCAAGCGAGGCATGGCGGTTGAGATAGCGCGCCGCATCCCGGCCGTCCCCGTCCAGATAGGCCGAAGTCTGCTCCACGAGCTGCATGCCCTCTTCGTATGTGCGCTCGAAGAGTTCGCGCTGCATGGTCGCCGCGAGCCCTGTGCCGGGCTCTGCGAAAACGATCTCACCGGGGTTTTCATTTCTCGTCATTGCCATCTCCCGCCCTGTCGGGTGGTCCATCTCGAAACAATCTGACGAACAGGCATCAAGAGCCATGCCAGCGCAGGCTGTGCCGCAACGGGTCATACACAGGGGGATGTGACGAAAATCTAGCCGGAAAAGCCGCCCCGACAAAGATACCGGGACAAATTTTACAATGCTGAGACAAAAAAGAGCCGCGGCGAACCGCGGCTCAGTTAAAACAGGGAGGCGTCAAACAGAGTGGATAGGAGCCACTCAAAATCCAGATGGCTGGATTTACGCAAGGTCACCCTAGCAACCTCTTACTAACAGAAGCTTACCCTTGTAGCAATTTGCCGCAAGGGCGGCAGTCAGATAATTGTCACAGAACAGCCGAATTAATCTTTTTATTTCAACAGGTTGCGTGACTGCCTACTTTTTGAACAGCGCTTCGGCTTCCGACCGGCTCCCCCGCTTGCTATCCAGAAAATTGCGCACACGGTCTATTTCACCTTCCAGCGCAGTGATTCGGTCCTGAAGCTCCTCGATGCCGAGAAGGCTCAGATCCTCGCTCAGAAATGCGCTCAGCGAGGCGGCCCGCCGACGGCGAGGTTCATTGTCGTCATCCATCGTTTCGTCCTCTCATTTCCGGACGTGTCACGTCTCCCGCCCAGTGTGGGAGCGCCGGTCTTGACCTGCAAGCCGGCCGCAAGGATTGTCCTGTATCCGAACTCCCAAGCCCCCCAACCAAGCCCCTTTGAGGAACGCCCCATGTCCAACGCCCTGCCCGCCCGGATGACCGCCATCGCCATCGACGAACCCGGCGGCCCCGACGTGCTGGTGCCGGTGGAGATCGACCGCCCCGAGCCGGGACATGGCGAGATCCTGATCCGGGTCGGCGCGGCGGGGGTCAACCGGCCGGACGTCTTTCAGCGCCTGGGCCTCTACCCGGCGCCGCCCGGCGCGCCGGAAACGCCCGGCCTGGAAGTCGCCGGCGAAATCGTCGGCATGGGGCCCGGCGTCACCAACTGGCGCCTGGGCGACAGGGTTTGCGCGCTGGTGGGCGGCGGCGGCTATGCCGAATATTGCCTCGCCCATGAAAGCCACGCCCTGCCGGTGCCCTCAGGCCTCAGCCTGACCGAGGCCGCGGCCCTGCCTGAAACCTTTTTCACCGTCTGGACCAATGTCTTCGAGCGCGGCGCGCTGAAGGCGGGCGAAACCTTTCTCGTCCATGGCGGCACCAGCGGCATCGGCACGACGGCAATCCAGCTCGCCTCGCTGATGGGCGCCCGCGCCTTTGCCACCGCCGGCTCGCCCGAAAAATGCGAGGCCTGCCTGAAGCTCGGCGCGGAAGCGGCCATCGACTACAAAACCCAGGATTTCGTGGAAGAAACCAAATCCCTCACCAAGGGCCGCGGCGTGGACGTGATCCTCGACATGGTGGGCGGGGACTATATTCCCCGTAACATCAAGGCCGCCGCGCAGGACGGCCGGATCGTCTCCATCGCCTTTCTGAACGGCTCCACGGCGGAGGTGAACTTCATGCCGATCATGCTGAAACGGCTGACGCTGACGGGTTCCACGCTGCGGGCCCGGGGAATTGAGGAAAAAGCAGGCATCGCCGCGGCGCTCCGGGAAAAAGTCTGGCCGCTGCTGGAGGCGGGCCGGGTAAAACCGGTCATCGACGCCACTTTCCCGCTCCAGGACGCCGCAAAGGCCCATGAACGCATGGAATCCAGCGCCCATATCGGCAAGCTCGTCCTCACTTTGGAGTGACGGAGCCCGGATCGGGCTTTCATTGAGAGCCGTTTGAAATTATATAAGCGGCATACCCACTCAATTCTCGATCAGGAGAAAAGGGGTCATCCGGCTGAAACCCGGGTGAACCAGAGGAGATGATATGACCCAGCCGCTTATGCCGAAGGCGACCGCCGTCTGGCTCGTCGAAAATACCGCGCTGACTTTCGACCAGATTGCGGAATATTGCGGCCTGCATGTGCTTGAAGTGAAGGGCATCGCCGATGGCGACGTTGCCGCGGGCATCAAGGGGATGGACCCTGTGGCCGCCGGCCAGCTCTCCCGCGCCGAGATCGAGCGCTGCCAGAACGATTCCGACGCTCGTCTCAAATCCTCCGAAAGCAAGCACAAGCTGCCGCCGGTCGTCGCTCGCAAAGGCCCGCGCTATACGCCCGTCTCGCGCCGTCAGGATCGCCCCGACGCGATTGCCTGGCTGCTGCGCTACCATCCGGAACTTTCCGATGCGCAGGTCGGCAAGCTTGTCGGCACGACCAAGCCGACCATTCAGAGCGTGCGCGACCGCAGCCACTGGAACTCGGCCAACATCAAGCCGGTCGATCCGGTGACGCTGGGCCTGTGCTCGCAGATCGAACTCGATGAGGCGGTCCAGAAGGCCGCCAAGAAGCTGGAGCGCGAACGCAAGAAGCTCGGCCTCAGCGAGGACGACACCACGCTTCTGCCGACCAGCGAGACCGCCGGCCGTCCGGCCGACCCCTATCCGGCCGAACTGGAAGCCGCCGCCGGCGAACCGCCCGTCCCCGCTGCGCAGGAAGAGGAAAAGGAAAGGGAATACGATCCCGATTCCGTTTTCGCCAAGCTCAAGGATGTGACGACCGGCGACGACGAAGACGAGAACAAAGACCAGTAGGCGCGCCTTCCTTCTCTCGAATGAACCCGACAATTGCATCATGGCCCGGCTTGTCCGGGCCATCGACGTTTTGGCGGCGCGTGAAGACGTGGATGCCCCGCATAAAGCGGGGCATGACGCGCGAGCGAGAGAGAAGCTGCCTATCTATTCCGGACCCGGATTTTTCTTGCCGGTCAGGGCGTCGGCCTTCGACGTTCCCTGCATCGTGTAATTCAGCGCAAGACGCCCGCCATCGGCGTAGATCGTCTGCCCCGTCACATAGCTCGCACCCGACGATGCGAGGAAAACGGCAACCGACGCCACCTCGTCCGGCTGGCCGATGCGGCCCAGCGGCGTGCGCGACAGAATGACGTCCTTGGCCCGCTTGTCGTCGTTCACGCCGGTCAGCATGTCGGTCTGAATGCTGCCCGGTCCGATGGCATTGACGCGGATGCCATGGGGCGCGAGCGAGATCGCCATGGTTTCGGTGAGTTGTTTGATCCCGCCCTTGGATGCCGCATAGGCCGCCTGGCTCGGAATGGCCACGATCGCATTCACCGACGACATGTTGATGATGGAGCCCGGCTCGCCGCCTTCCTCCACCTGCGCCACCATTTGCTGCGCAACCGCCTGGCCGACCAGAAACGCGCCTTTGAGATTGGTTCGGATGACCTTGTCGAAACTCTCTTCGTCCAGCGTCAGGAAGTCTCCGCCCAGCGCGATACCGGCATTGCTGACCAGGATGTCGACCCGGCCCCATGTGTCGGTCGTGGCGCAGACCATGTTGCGCACATCCAGCCGCTCGCCCACATCGCAATAGGCGAAAGCCGCTTCGCCGCCCCGGCCGACGATTTCGGCAGCCGCCGCTTCGCCTTCCTCTTCGTCGATGTCGGCGATCATCACCTTCGCGCCCTGATCGGCGAATGTCCGCGCGATGGCCTTGCCGATCCCGCGCGCACCGCCCGTCACGATCGCAACCTTGTCCTGAAGAATGTCGGTCGCCGTCATGGCTCGCCCCCGCCTCGCTGTTTCGCCGGCTCAGCCGGTCTATTTCAACCCGGCATCGCCAAGCACTGTGGCGATCTCGTCCAGGATCGCCGGATCGTCGATGGTCGCGGGCATGGCCCAGTCCTGACCGTCCGCGATCTTGCGCATCGTGCCGCGCAGCACCTTGCCCGAACGCGTCTTGGGCAGGCGCTGGACCACCATAGCCTTTTTGAAGGACGCCACCGCGCCGATACGGTCGCGAATGATGGCGACGGCTTCCTTTTCGATGTCCCCGGCGGGCCGGTCGACGCCCGAATTGAGCACGAGGAATCCCACCGGCACCTGCCCCTTGGTCGCATCGGCAATGCCGATCACGGCGCATTCGGCGACATCGGGCAGTTCCGCCAGAACTTCTTCCATCCCGCCGGTGGAAAGCCTGTGGCCTGCGACATTGATGATGTCGTCGGTGCGGCTCATCACGAAGAGATACCCGTCCTCGTCCAGATAGCCTGCATCCGCCGTCTTGTAATAGCCGGGATAATCCACGAGATAGGCTTCGCGGAAGCCGTCGTCGTTTTCCCACAAGGTCGGCAGGCAGCCCGGCGGCAGCGGCAGCTTCACCACGATGGCGCCCGTCGTGTTGGGCGACACCTGCTTGTTCGCCTCGTCCACCACATGAATTTCATAGCCCGGCATGGCGACGCTGGGCGAACCGTATTTGACGGGCAGTTTTTCGAGCCCGACCGGATTGGCGGCGATGGGCCAGCCCGTTTCCGTCTGCCACCAATGGTCGATCACCGGCACATTGAGCATACGTTCCGCCCACTGAATGGTGTCGGGGTCCGCTCGCTCGCCCGCCAGGAACAGCGTATCGAGCGAGGAGAGATCGTATTTGCCGATGAACTCGCCCTTCGGGTCTTCCTTCTTGATCGCGCGGAAGGCGGTCGGCGCGGTGAAGAGCGCCTTCACGCCATGGTCGGCAATGACGCGCCAGAAGGTGCCCGCATCCGGCGTGCCCACGGGCTTGCCCTCGAAGAGGATGGTGGTGGCGCCATGCAGCAGCGGCGCATAGACGATATAGGAATGGCCGACCACCCAGCCGACATCGGACGCCGCCCAGAACACATCGCCCGGATCGACGCCATAGATGTTTTTCATCGTCCATTTGAGCGCGACCATGTGCCCGCCATTGTCGCGCACCACGCCCTTGGGCTTGCCGGTCGTGCCGGAGGTATAGAGCACATAAAGCGGATCGGTCGCGTCGAGCGCCACGCAGTCGGGCTTGTTGCCCGCGGCGGCGGCCTCGTCCATCTCCGCCTTCCAGTCGAAGTCGCGGCCCTCGACCAGGGAGGCCTCTTCCATTTCGCGCTGGAAGACGATGCAGGCCTCGGGCTTGTGGGAAGCCATCTCGATGGCGCGGTCGAGCAGCGGCTTGTAGGCGATGACGCGGCCCGGCTCGAGCCCGCAGGAGGCGGACACGATGAGCTTGGGCTTGGCATCGTCGATGCGCGTCGCCAGCTCCTTGGCCGCGAAGCCGCCGAACACGACCGAGTGGATCGCCCCGAGGCGGGCACAGGCGAGCATCGCCACCGCGGCCTGCGGCACCATGGGCATATAGACGATCACCCGGTCGCCCTTGCCGACACCCTTGCTCTTGAGAACGCCCGCGAAAGTCGCGACCTTGTCCGTCAGCTCCGCATAGGTGAATTTCTTGACCTTGCCCATCATCGCTGAGTCGTAGATGAGCGCGAGACGGTCGCCATGCCCCGCCTCTACGTGACGGTCGAGCGCATTCCAGCAGGTGTTGCAGCTTGCCCCGGCAAACCAGTCGGCCAGCCCGCCGTCGCGCATCTCGCGGACCTTGTCGACGGGCGTGAACCAGTCGATCTCGCCCGCGGCATCGCGCCAGAATCCTTCCGGATCCGCCTGCCAGTTACGATAGGTTTCGGCATAGCTGCTCATTGGGACACCTCCCGACAAAATGGGCCTTTACGGCGCTCGTTACGGTCGAAAGGAGCCTATACCGGCACGGCGGCAATCAAAAGTGCGCCTATTGGCTGCACCGGCCGCCAAATCCCGCTAGAACAGCGGCCATGATTACCGATCCCTGGTTTTACGCAGCCGCCATCCCCGCCATGCTGATCGTCGGTCTCTCCAAGGGAGGGTTCGCAGGCGGCCTTGGCATTCTGGGCGTACCGCTCATGTCGCTCGCCGTGCCGCCGCTGCAGGCGGCGGGCATCATGCTGCCTATTCTCTGCGCGATGGACGTGATCGGCATCTGGGCCTATCGCCACAGCTTCGACCGGCACAATCTGAAAATCCTCGTGCCCGGCGCCGCGCTCGGCATTCTCGTTGCCGCGCTCACGGCGCGCTATCTGTCGGAAGCCGTCATCCTGCTGCTGGTCGGCGGCATCGCGGTCATCTTCGCGCTCGACCACTGGATCGGCCGGCGCGCCGCGCAAGCGCCCAAACCGCCCCATGCGGTGAAGGGCTCGGTCTGGGGCGGCATAGGCGGCTTCACCAGTTTCATCGCCCATGCCGGCGGCCCGCCCTTTCAGGTCTATATGCTGCCGCAGAAGCTCGACAAGAAGCTCTATGTCGGCACCAGCGTCTTCTTCTTCTGGCTGGTGAACCTCATCAAGCTGCCGCCCTATGCCTATCTGGGCGAGCTTTCCGTCGGCAATCTG
The DNA here is from genome assembly GCF_002684405.1 of Parvibaculum sp. GTDB lineage: Bacteria > Pseudomonadota > Alphaproteobacteria > Parvibaculales > Parvibaculaceae > Parvibaculum. The sequence goes on from NZ_NYVD01000145.1 coordinate 35,699, forward strand.
GAAACGTCCGCGATCCTGCTGCCGCTGGCACCCATCGGCATGCTGCTGGGTATCAAGGCGCTGCATGTCATCCCGGAAAAGCCGTTCTACCGGCTAGCCTATATCCTGGTGTTTCTGGTGGGGCTGAAGCTGCTCTGGGACGGCGGATCGGCGCTTCTGGCCTGATCCCCCCCGGCGGCCGCCAATATACCGGGGCCCCTAAATACAAAAGCGCCGGGCAATGCCCGGCGCTCCCATCTATCCGTTTGCGCCGACGATCAGGCGGCCGTTTCGGTGCCTAATCGCTCGATTTCCTCTTTCAGCTTGAGTTTTTTCTTCTTGAGTTCCGCGATGTGGAGATCGTCGCTGCTGGAATGAAGCAGCTCGCTGTTGATCTCCTCTTCCAGAGCCTTATGTCGATCACGAAGTTCGGCAATGTGAGAATCCAGTGCCATATTGCGACCTACCTTTCGTTACGCTGGAGGGGACAAAAATTCTGACTCCTTTTGCGACCGCTGTCGAACGGTCCTGTAAAAAAGCTGTGGATTATTCCCGCTGATTCAACGTAAGTAATTGAAATATGAGCAGAAAGCCGAAATCCGGAGAGACGGGCTCCATAACATCCAGCCCGGCGCCGCAAAACCCGCCCCGGCGCATGATCGTCGGCATCTCGGGCGCGTCCGGCGTGACCTACGGGATCCGCCTTCTGCAGATGCTGAATTCGCTCGATGTCGAGCCGCATCTCGTCCTGTCCAGGGCCGCGGAAATGACCATCGGCTATGAGACGTCCTTCAATCCGAAAGACGTCGAAAAACTCGCTCACACCGTCTATCGGCAGGACGATGTGGGCGCGGCCATTTCCTCCGGCTCCTTCAAGACCATGGGCATGGTGGTCGCCCCCTGCTCGGTCCGCTCGATGTCCGAAATCGCGACAGGCGTAACCTCCGGCCTCCTTACCCGGGCGGCCGATGTCGTGCTGAAGGAAAGGCGGAGGCTGGTCCTGATGGTCCGCGAAACGCCGCTTCATACCGGCCATCTGCGCAGCATGACCCAGCTGTCGGAGATGGGCGCCATCATCGCCCCGCCCGTGCCCGCCTTTTACGCCAACCCCGAAAGCGTGGACGATATCGTGACCCAGTCCGCCGCGCGCGTGCTGGATCTTTTCGGTCTGGAAGCCGACGAGACGAAGCGCTGGGGCGAGGACCTGACGGGCGGCAGGCGCAGGCCGGCATCGCGCGGTAAAAAACCTTCCTGACCGCTCACCGCGCCCCGAACGCGGCATCCAGCAGGAGATGGAAAAGCCCTTCGCGCGTCGCGCCCAGCGCCATGCCCTTATCCGCCAGATAGGCCTGAAGATTGTGCAGCGCCGTCCCGCGCGCACCCGCCGCGTCGGAACCGGGCGCGCCCTGCGCACGCAGGGCCGCCTCCAGCGCGTCCTGCATGGCGAATTCAGCATCGAGTTCCAGCGCCTTCACCTTTTCGCGAAGGGCGGCCGCCGCCTCGTCGGGCAACATGGTCTTGAGCCCGCGCCGCGCCCGGCGCAGCGGCTCCACCGCCTCATGCGACCAGCGCCCGGCAATGCGCCCGAAGGTTCCGAACGCCTCCTCGCCAAAGGCCGGATAGCCCTCCGACGCCGCGAACAGGCAAAGCAGAACGAGATTGACCTCCAGCCCGTGCTCGTCCTGCAGCGTCAGCAGGGCATGCTCCACGCCGGGCCGGCCGTAATAGCTCGACGAGAAAGTCCTGAACCGATTTGCCTCGTTCATGGCGTCATGCTCCATTTCCCGTCCGGCCTTTCCGCGAAGCGCGCTTGTTCCCCCATACCATGTAGGGGTATGAAACGGGTTGCACTTGTCGCCCCTCTCGCATGGCTCGCCGCATGACCGAACAGGACGAAGAAGATCTGCGCAACGAACTGGCGCAACTGAAGCTGGAACACCGCGACCTCGATGACGCGATCCTGGCGCTCGAAACGCTGCCCATGCCCGATCAGCTTCAGGTGAAGCGGCTGAAGAAGCGCAAGCTCGTCCTGCGCGACCGCATTCAGGAAATAGACGATATTCTGTTTCCCGATATCATCGCCTGACATATTCAGGCAACGGGACGATCACCGGCCTTTGCCGCCCTCGTCCATCTGCTTCTTGTCGAGATACATCCGCGCATCCGCCCGCGAAAGCGCCGTATCCGGATTATCCTCGCCGCCAAAGGACGTGGCGCCCACGGATACCGATACCGGAATGGCGACGCCTTCATAATTGAAAGGCTCCGCGCCGATCAGCGCCTTCAGCTCACGCGCCTTGGCCTGCGTATTCTTTTCATCCGTATGCGCAAGAAGAACGGCGATCTCGTCGCCACCCAGCCTGCCCATGATGTCGGTGTCCCTGATATGGGCCGCCGTCTGCGAGGCCACGAATTTCAACACACCATCGCCTGCCGCATGGCCATGGAGGTCGTTGATTTCCTTGAAACGGTCGATGTCGAGATAGACGATCCCCGCCGTATCCCCATAGCGTTTGCCCATGGCGACGACGCGGCCGATCTCCCGGACGAAGGCCCGGCGGTTCAGCACAGGGATCAGCGGGTCGTGGTCGGCCAGATGTTCCGCTTCGCGCAGACGCTTCTGTATTTCCGACACGTTGCGGCGAAGCTCTTCCACCTCCTGCATGAGGCCCATCAGGGCATCTCGCACTTTCGGGGTCAGCTCTTCCTCAGGGATACCCAGCACCTGGACGCTGTCTTGCACACGGCGCACCGCAGCCGCCCGCCCGTCGTTGTCCGACGCGGCGGAAGCTGCGCTTCGCGAGCGTGAAGTCGTCGGCCGGGTAGACCCTATGCCGCCCAGTTTCATCGCGGTGCCTCCGAGCCCCTGTGATGGCCTGCTATCCCCTGAAAATGCCACTTCTGATTGCACATTTCCATAATTCCCGGGTGGCAAAACCTCCACGTCGGTCCGAATCTTGTCAAAGACGTCTCCATGCCTATACTCCCCGCCTTTCCGCGCGGCAAATAGCGCCGCCAGCGCAACGGACAGAAAATGGCTGTATCGGGCTCCACAGACAAAGATCCGGCCGAAAGCCCCCTTGTCGGCATCATCATGGGAAGCCAGTCCGACTGGCCGACCATGAAGAACGCCGCCGACATTCTGGAGGCGCTCGGCATCCCTCACGAGGCCCGGATCGTCTCCGCACACCGCACCCCGGACCGCATGTACGACTATGCGCGCACAGCGCGCGACCGCGGTCTCAAGGTCATCATAGCAGGCGCAGGCGGCGCGGCCCATCTGCCCGGCATGACGGCCTCGCTCACGCCGCTGCCGGTTTTCGGCGTGCCTGTGCAAAGCCGCGCGCTGTCGGGCCAGGACAGCCTTCTGTCCATCGTGCAAATGCCCGGCGGCATTCCGGTCGGCACGCTCGCCATCGGCGATGCGGGCGCCAAGAACGCCGCCTTGCTGGCCGCCGCCGTGCTGGCGCTGAACGACGACGCCCTGGCGGCCCGCCTCGACGAATACCGGGCGAAGCAATCGGCCTCCATCGGCGACGCACCGGCCTGAGCCATGAACCGCACCGTCAACGCTTCGACAGGAGAGCCGGTCGCCCCGGGCGGCTGCATCGGCATTCTGGGCGGCGGCCAGCTCGGCCGCATGCTCGCCACCGCCGCCACAGAACTCGGCCTCACCGTGCATGTCTATTGCCCGGACGAGAACTCTCCCGCCTTCGACGTGGCCGCCGAAAAGACGGTCGCCGCCTATGACGATGCGGAAGCCCTTGCCCGCTTCGCCGACAATGTCGATGTGGTGACCTACGAATTCGAGAATGTGCCGGCCGAAACGGTTCGTATCCTGACGGAACACGCGCCCGTGCGCCCCGGCGCGCTGGCGCTGGCGACGGCGCAGGACCGTCTGGCGGAGAAAACCTTCATCGCCGAACAGGGCATCCGCACCGCCCCCTTCCGCGCCGTCGACGATGCGGCGGGCCTTGCTCAGGCCATCGCCGATCTCGGCACGCCCTCCATCCTGAAGACGCGCCGTTTCGGCTATGACGGCAAGGGCCAGACCCGGATCGAGGCGGGCCCCGCGCCACAAGCCGCCCTCGACGAGATCGGCAACGCCCCCGCCATTCTGGAAGGCTTCGTTCCTTTCGAGCGGGAAATCTCCGTCATCGTCGCCCGCGGGCAGGACGGCGCCATCGCCGCCTACGACCCGGTGGAGAACATCCACAAGAACCACATACTGGACCGCAGCTTTGCCCCCGCCACGCTGACGCCCGGGATCGCTGCCGAGGCCATCGAAATCGCCTCGACGTTGGTCCGCGAGCTGGATTATGTGGGCGTGATGGGCGTGGAACTCTTCCTGCTGCCGCCCGATGGCAAGGGCGACAAGGACCGTCTCCTCGTCAATGAAATCGCCCCCCGCGTCCATAATTCCGGTCACTGGACCATGGATGCCTGCCTTGTCGGACAGTTCGAACAGCATGTCCGGGCCATTTGCGGCTGGCCGTTAGGCTCCGCCGCCCGCCATAGCGACGCGGTGATGACCAATCTGATTGGAGAGGATGCCGCCGACTGGACGGCGCTTGCCGCCGACCCGGGCTACGCCATCCACCTCTATGGAAAGGCGGAAATCCGGGCGGGCCGGAAAATGGGACATGTCACCCGGCTTTTCCCGATCGGAGAGCGCCCCGCGGTAACGCCGAATTAACCTCGATTTTTCAATGTGGTTTTTCGGTCCCGGTTCGGGATGCCACTAAAACGCGCAACCCGCGCGACGCTCGCGGGAATGGCGGGGTAACGGGCTATGGAATACGCCCATTTGACGGGCAAAAGAGACGCCGCCTTCCAGGCTTTCATGACGGAGTACGCTCCCTATGAAGCAGGAAGCACCTCGACGCCTTCCTTCGACACCCCGTCTTTTCGGATATTGATGGAGTGCTGGCGCGAAAGCGCCGGGGGAGACATTCTTCCCGAAGGGCGCGAGCTCCAGCTTTCCAAACTGGCTCCCTGGATGCCGGATATGAGCAAATTGACGCTCGAAGGACCGTTCGAAATCCGCTACCGGCTGGTGGGAACGCGCGCCTGCGAACGTCTGGGCATGGACCCGACCGGCAAGAACCTCTACGAGATGATGGACCCGTCCATCCGCGACACCATCGCCAGAAGCTTCGCCGAGACGGTGACGCGCCCCTGCGGCTTTTACGGACGCTACGAGAACGTGAACAAATCGGGACGGCACAGCGCGATCCAGAGCCTCTATCTGCCGCTGAAACCCCTGCCGGACGGGACGCCGAAGGTCATCGGCATGCACGCGCCCGGCGAGATGATCGACTACAAGAGCCCGCCGGAAAGCGCGGCCATTGCGACCGCGATCACTGAATTCACCTGGATCGATCTCGGCTTCGGCACCCCCTATTAGGGAGGGCCCGGCACCTTATCCGCGCGTGCCGGGATAGCGCAGGCGGCCCATCAGCCCGACGGGATCGGGCAGCTTCTCCGCAATCCCGCGCAGGCCGGCCTTGGCCTTTTCGATCCGCATCACATCCTCGATGCGACGGTCGAGAAACGCCCATGTGCTGGAGAAGCCTTCCGTTTCATCGCCCAGCCAGTGCAGCGTCACCGCCGAATAGACGGCGGCCAGAATGGCCCGCTTGGTATAGAAATTGAAATCGGCGGAGGTGTCGCCGACCGCCCGCCAGATGGCATCGACCGTCCGGTAGAGCGAGCGCGGCCCCAGCGCGCCGGCCACGGGCAGCGCGGCATAGCTCACGGCGCGGCGCAGCGCCTCGCGATGATCCGCATCGGCCTCGATCCGGCTGCGCACTGCGAGCGTCACCTTTTCGCGGATCTTCATATTGTCGAGGCCGCGGCCGGCCAGCGTCTCCGCCATGCGGCGGTCGCCATCGGCCAGGAAATAGTCGATGAGATCGTTCACGCCGCCGGGAAAGGCAACGCGCATCGCCTCATGACCGATCCCCGCCTCCTGCGCCGCCTGACGCATCACGGCGGGCGTCCATCCGTCGAACGCCACATGCGGCAGGGCCGCTTTCAATATGGCGGCGCGGTTCTTGTCCTTCGACGTCATCTTTTCAGGCATCCCGTTCGTCCGGCTCCCGTTCCTGCGCCAGGTCCAGCCAGTGCTTCGCCTCGCTCTCGAAAATCAGCTTCGACAGATCGTCCATCCGCTGAGGATAGAGAATACCGTCCAGATGGTCGCATTCATGCTGCACGACACGGGCATGAAACCCCCGCGCCTCGCGCTCGATGGTCTCGCCCCTGGGCGTCACCCCGCGATAGGCGATATGGGTGGATCGCGGCACGAGCCCGCGAAGACCGGGAACCGACAGGCACCCCTCCCAGCCCTCTTCGGTGCCCGGGCTCATGATCTCGATCTCCGGGTTCACCAGCACGGTAAGGGGCGCGGTATGGTCGAACTGCTCTTCTTCATCCACGCCTTCCGGCGCGCGCTCCGGCGGTGCCTGAAAGACGACGATCCGCCAGGGCTCATGCACCTGCGGGGCGGCGAGACCGGCGCCATTGGCGTCGATCATGGTCTCGATCATGTCGCGCACCAGCGTCCGTACCTCCTCGGAGGTCGGATCGGGAACCTTTTCGGCCTTCCGGGCGAGCACCGGATGGCCCATACGGGCGATCTTGCGAATGGCCATGCCGCGAATATGTAAGCTGCGCCCCCTTCCGGCAAGTCGGGCATTTCGACGCTTTTCGTCGATGCTTTTGAGGGCCAGTGTGGACAAACCCCGATTCTTTTGATACTTAAGCCCCCTGTCGCGGGCCCTGAAAACGGGTCCGCGACTAACTTATTGAACCATAAGCAGGATTTTCTCGTGCAGGTACTCGTCCGCGACAACAATGTCGATCAGGCCATGAAGGCCCTGAAGAAGAAGCTTCAGCGCGAGGGTGTTTTCCGCGAAATGAAGCTGCGGAACTTCTACGAGAAGCCCTCCGAGAAGCGCGCTCGCGAAAAGGCGGAAGCCATTCGCCGTGCCCGTAAGCTCGCTCGTAAGCGCGCCCAGCGTGAAGCCGGCATCGGCCGCAAATAAGAAATTCGATCCGTCAGGATCAAGCGAAAACGCCCCCGGATTTCCGGGGGCGTTTTTGTTTATCCGTTACCCGTCACGCGCTTCAGGTAGCGATGAAAATGCCAGAGGCCCCGCTCCAGATGGCTGAGCGGGCCGGCCGCCGCCGCCGGGCTTGAAAGCCCCGCCTGCACCCCGTCGCAAACGGCAATGTCCTCGATATGGATATGGCGCAGCACCTCCGCGGTACCCGCAACAAGTTCGGCATCGGAGGCTTCCGGCTCCTTCATCAGAATATTGATCGTGAGGTCGAAACTGGCCTCGTCGCGGATATCGAGCCGATACCAGACGGCAGACGTCGTTTCGCCGCGCAGCACGACCAGAAGGAAGGCGGGAAAGCCGACATAGACAGAGAACGGGTCCGCGCCCTCGACCGGCGGATTTTCCAGCGCCGTAAAATTCGTGCCCTCCGGCAGCTCCGGCACATAGGTGCCGAACGCGGGATTGCTCTGCTGCAGGCTTTCCGCATGCGGGCCTATATGGTGGTAGGACTCGATGAAGTTCTCCACCAGCACTTTCCAGTTCCAGGGCGAGGGAAAGGTCAGGGAGCTGACGATGCGCATATCGGCAAGCCCGTCCTCCGCGACCAGCGGCATAAGCCCTTCCAGAGCGGCGGCAAGCGGCGCGGCCTCCATATCGAGATTGACGAAGACGAAGCCCTCCCAGACATCGACCGGAAAGGACGGCAGGCCGCATTTGCCTTGATCGAACGCCTCCGACCGCTCCATGGCGGGGGCGGAGAGAAGCCGTCCATCGAGCCCATAGCGCCAGAGATGATAGGGACAGGTGAAGGCTTTCACATTGCCCTCGCCCTCCGCCACGGGCATGGAGCGATGACGGCAGACCCGCGACAGCGCATGGAGAGCGCCCTCCTCATCGCGCGACAGGATGAGCGGCACGCCCGCCAGATCGAGCGTCAGAAAATCGCCCGCTTCGGCGAGTTGCTCGACCCGCGCCACCGGCATCCACTGGCGCCGGAAGATCCTGTCCGTTTCCGCTTCGAAGACCGCCTTGTCCCGAAAAGCCGCAGGCGGCAACGACATCGCCGTTTCCATCCTGTCCGACACACCTGAATAGACATTCGTTCCCGACATCACGCCAATCCCTCAAAATAAGTCATATGACCTAAATTAAGTCAATCGACCTAATTGTCAACACGGGCTATGCTGGCGGCATGACCGACCCAGCCTCTCCCGCCCCCCTGCCTGCCCGGAATCGCGGCCGCGAGCGCATGGAAAGCGTGCTGCTCGAGGCGGAGCGGATGATGATCGAGGAAGGCTATTCCGGCCTGACCATGCGCAGGCTGGCCGAGCGTTGCGGCATCGCGCTCGGCAATCTCCAGTATTATTTCCCGTCGAAATCGGCACTGGTGGCGGCACTTGCGGACCATATCTGCGCACGCCACCGCCAGGCGAGCGAGACATGGCCGGCACAGGACGCAGCCCCGGAAGCCGCCTTCGAGGCCCTTATCCGCTATGTGCTGGACGACATCCGGAAGCCCGAAGGCTCCATTCTCTATTGGGAGTTCTGGGCGCTGGCCGCGCATGACGACCATGCGAAAACGGCCATGGCCGAGCTCTACCAAACCGAACTCGACCTGCTCTCGGAAGCCATCGCCCGGCTGACCCCCGCCCTGCCGGAGACCCAAATCCGCCACCGCGCCGAAATCATAGTCGGCATGCTGGAAGGCAGCGGCCTGATGATCGGCCCCGGCCGCCCGCATGCCGAAACCCCCGGGCCGCTGATGGAAGAAATCATCGCCGCCGCGCTGGCAGTCGCAACGCGGCCTGCGTAAAAGCCACGCCGGTTGCAAAAAAGCTCCCGTATTTACGTTTGCCTCCCGCCTTTTCACGTCCCAGAGTTCTTCAAGAAATAGCCGGGAGGAGGCTATGAGCGATACTGAACCAGACATGGTCCTGGCCGCGCGTCTGAAAGATCTCGCCAGGACGGGACGAAAAATCGTCAGGCTTGAAGGCCGCCAGATCGCACTCTTCCTCTCGGGCGACTGGATCTTCGCCTGCAATAATCGCTGCCCGCATGAAGGCTATCCGCTGGCGGAAGGCAGCCTGTCGGAAACCTCTTCCGGCTGCACGCTCACCTGCAACTGGCACAACTGGAAATTCGACCTCGCCTCGGGCAAGACGCTGCTTGGCGGTGACGATCTTCGCGTCTATCCCACAGAACTACGCGGCGAGGAAATCTGGATCGACATCTCGGACCCACCTGCCGAGCATGGCAGGGCGCAGGCCCTGCATCGTCTCATGGCGGCATCGCATCGCTTCGAGTACGACCGCATGGCGCGCGAGCTGGCCCGCTTCATCAAGCTGGGCGGCGATCCGCTGGACGCCATCCGCCACGCCCTGGAAGTAGCGTCGCCGCGTTTCGAATTCGGCATGACACATGCCCATCCCGCGGCGGCGGAATGGCTTCGGCTGCGCGAAACGCACCCCGTTTCCGCAAGTGGGGAAACCGAGCTATTCGTGCCGTTGCTCGAAATCCTTGCTCATCTGAGTTGGGACACGCTGCGGGAGAACGAATTCCCCTATCCCGAAGGCACCGCCTCCTTCGATGCCGACCAGCTTGCCGCCGCCATAGAGGAAGAGAACGAGAAAAGAGCGATCAGCCTTGTCCGCACGGCGTTGAAGACAGGAGCGGACTTCAAGATTCTCCGACCCGCCCTCGCCCGCGCGGCGCTCGCCCACTATGCCGATTTCGGCCATTCGGCAATCTATGTGCAAAAAGCGGGAACGCTGATCGACCGCCTCGGCGAAAACGCCGCGCCCGCCATCCTCTATCCGCTCATTCGCTCTCTGGTTCTGGCGACGCGGGAAGACCTGATCCCCGAGTTCCGCTTCTATGGCGACGCTCTCATGCGATGGGACAGAAAAGGCGAGGAATGCCCGTCGCCGGAAGAGCTACGCTCGGCCTCCATCCGGCACGCGCTCGACATGACCGTCAAGGCATCCGCCTTGCCGCCACAGCGTCTTCACGCAGTCCTACTGGAAGCCGCCATGTGGCAGTTCCTGCATTTCGACGCAAGCCGGCAGGAGCAGACCAGGAATGCCGTGTCGGACAATGTAGGCTGGCTGGACTTCACCCATATGCTCACCTTCGCTCATGCGGTACGCGAACTTTGCGGCGCCCAGCCCGATCTATGGCCACAAGGCTTGCTGCAAATGGCCTGTTTCATCGGCAGGAACGCCGCTTATACCGATGGCGCGCAAGACGTTTCAGGCTGGAGCGTTGAAGACCCTGCAGCATTCTTCGAGAGCGAATTGATTGGCATGCTGGATCACGGTCAGACCGAACCGATCGTCTCTGCGCATCTGTTGAAGACGCTCATGGCCGCGCGCGACGAATGGCTTGAAGACCCGGATGGCGCCCATGTACCGCTTATGCTGGCGGCTGTGAACCGCTTCCTGCACTCGCCGTTGAAGCGCCGCCATGCGCTGCGTTCCGCCCATCAAGCGCTCGATTTCGTCGCCGACGAGTAGAACTTCTAAAGCAGCTTCCGCATGACGCGCTCATAGTCGCCATAGCCGAGTTCTTCATAGAGGCGGATCGCATTCGCATTGCCGCCCAGCACGCCCAGACGAACCTCGCCAAGCCTGCGCTCGCCTGCACGGTCCTCGATTTCCTGAATGAGCTGCCGCCCGATCCCCTGCCCGCGCGCATCCGCCGTCACACTCACATCGAGGATCATGGCGTATCGCCGGAATGGCGGGCGAATATAGGCGCCATTCGCTTCCTCGACGATGTAGCAACCAACCCCCGCGATCCAGCCCTGCCGCTCGGCAACCAGCCATTCGCCGTCATGGCGCTCGACATGGTCCTGCAGCCAGCCGAAATGCGCCGCTGCCGCGCTCGCATCGGCCCGGTTAGGCTCGATCTGCGATTCCGCATCGTTCAACTCGCCGATAAGGCCGGTCACCGCTTCTCCGTCCGCCGGAAAAACGGCATTGCGGATAAGGATATCGCTCACGAGCCTCAGAACCTTTCTTCCCCGTATTCCCGCACGGGATCGGGGAAATCGCGATAGAGGGCGAAGCTGACATTCTCCACCAGCGAGTTCAGCCCGTAATGCTCGCCCTCCACAGGCTCGGCGCGGCTTGCCACCCAGTTGAAGGCGGTATCGAGCTGGGTCAGGTCCTGCACCTCGATCATGATATGGAACTCGCCAAGATGCGCGGGCGCGAGGCCGAGCTTCTTGCGCGTCAGGCGCCAGCCTGCGATCACGCCTTCGCGCTCCAGAAGCTCCATATAACTCGAAAAAGCATCGACGAATTCATGGTCCCGGACGTCCGGCTTCAGCCCGCACCAGATGTGATAGATGTCCATGCGCTCTCTCCTTCAGAGGACGTCAGCTCCTGCCCAGCGTCCGTGCACCGAATACCGACAAGACGACCAGCACCAGCTCCACCGTGACAGGCTGCGCGATTCCCTCCGGCGCGCCGTCGACGAGGATACCGAGGAAGCGTCCGGCAACCGCGAGGCCGTACAGGCACGCCACGCCCCACATCCAGCTTGCCCGACCGGCAAAGAGCGCCAGCGCGCTTGCGATGGCGCTCGCAAGGAAGAAGGCGCCGAGATCCGCCCGGAGCGCATTGAGCCCCAGCGGGGTCAAAGCGCCTATCCCCAGCGTCGTCCCGAGCTGCACGGGCGAGGCAAGCGCCATCAGCCCCATGGCCAGCGAAAAGAGCCCCACCAGCGCCACGGCGATTCGCGCGATCCAGACCATGTTTCATTCCCCCCTTGAGATTGGATAACCGCATAGAAAACGGGCGGTGCTCATGTGAACACCGCCCGCCCTGTTCGTCCAGCATTCCGTCAGGCGACGGATCAGTCGAGCTGCTTGATGATGCCTTCGACCATCTTCTTCGCATCGCCGAACAGCATCATCGTGTTGTCGCGGAAGAAGAGTTCGTTTTCGACGCCCGCATAGCCCGAGCCCATGCCGCGCTTGACGAAAAGCACCGTGCCCGCCTTTTCGACGTCGAGAACCGGCATGCCGTAGATCGGGCTCTGCGGATCGGATTTCGCCGAGGGGTTGGTCACGTCGTTGGCGCCGATGACGAAAGCCACATCGGTCTGACCGAACTGGCTGTTGATGTCTTCCAGCTCGAAGACTTCGTCGTAAGGCACATTAGCTTCCGCCAGCAGCACATTCATGTGGCCGGGCATACGGCCCGCCACGGGATGAATGGCGTAGGAAACCTTCACGCCTTCTTCCTTCAGCAGATCGGCCATTTCGCGCAGCACATGCTGGGCCTGCGCCACCGCCATGCCGTAACCCGGCACGATGATGACGGAACTGGCATTCTTCATGATGAAGGCCGCATCGTCCGCCGAGCCCTGCTTCACGGGCCGCGTTTCTGTCTGGCCTGCGCCGGCCGCTGCGCCCGCATCGGCACCGAAGCCGCCCAGGATAACGCTGATGAAGGAGCGGTTCATGCCCTTGCACATGATGTAGGACAGGATCGCACCCGAAGAGCCGACCAGCGCGCCCGTGATGATGAGCGCGAGATTGCCGAGCGTGAAACCGATACCGGCCGCCGCCCAACCCGAATAGGAGTTGAGCATGGACACCACCACCGGCATGTCCGCGCCGCCGATCGGGATGATGAGCAGGAAACCGATCAGGAAGGCCGCCAGCGTGATGAAGAGGAAAAGCTCGACCGACTGGTTGGCCGGATCCAGCACGATCCAGATCACGCCCGCGACGATGGCCGCCGCGATCACGATATTGATGAGGTGACGCGCGGGCAGCATGATCGGCGCACCCGACATATTGCCGTTGAGCTTGGCAAAGGCGATGAGCGAGCCGGAGAAGGTGATCGCACCGATGGCCGCGCCGATCGACATTTCGATCAGGTTGGACGCATGGATCGCCCCCAGTGTGCCGATGCCATAGGCTTCGGGCGCAAGGAAGGCCGACCAGGCGATGAACACCGCCGCGAGACCGACCAGCGAATGGAACGCCGCCACGAGCTGCGGCATCGCCGTCATGGCGATCCGCCGCGCGATGATGGCGCCGATACCGCCACCAATGGCCAGACCGACGACGATCAGCAGCCAGGTGAGCGTGTTCTGCGCCTGAAGCAGGAACAGCGTGGTGCCGATGGCGATCGCCATGCCCACCATGCCGTAAATGTTGCCCTGCCGGGAGGTTACCGGCGAGGAGAGCCCGCGCAGCGCGAGGATGAAGAGCACGCCCGATGCGAGATAGAGCAGTGCCGCGATATTGGCTGACATGTCTTTGGGCCCCTCTTACCGCTGTTTCTTTTTGTACATGGCAAGCATCCGCGCGGTGACGAGGAAGCCACCGAAGATGTTTACCGCGGCAAGGATGACGGCAATGAAGCCGAAGCCCTTGGAGACGAGACCGGAATCGCCGGCCTGCGTCGCATCGAGACCGACGGCGATCAACGCACCGACGATCACCACCGAAGAGACGGCATTGGTCACGGACATGAGCGGCGTATGCAATGCCGGGGTCACGCTCCAGACCACGTAATAACCGACGAAAATCGCGAGCACGAAGATCGCCAGACGGAAAACAAAAGGATCGATAACGGCCGCTTCCATCAGTTGCCTCCTTCGGTGAATGAGGGATGGATCACTCGGCCCTCGCGCGTCAGCGCCGTGCCGGTGACGGTCTCATCTTCCCAATCGATGGTGAGCGTGCCGCTCTCCTTGTCGATATGAGGGGTGATGAAGTTGAAAAGGTTCTTGGCGTAAAGCGCCGACGCATCGGTCGCGAGCTGACCGGCGAGGTTCAGTTCGCCGATGATGGTCACGCCATGCTTCTCGACGATCTGGCCGGCTTCGGTCAGTTCGCAGTTGCCGCCGCGTTCGGCGGCGAGATCGACGATGATGGAGCCGGGCTTCATCGTCTTCACCATCTCTTCGGTGAGGAGACGCGGCGCCGGACGTCCCGGAATGAGCGCCGTGGTGATGACCACGTCCTGCTTCTTGATGTGCGAAGCGACGAGTTCGGCCTGACGGCGCTGATAGTCCTCGCTCATTTCCTTGGCATAGCCGCCGGCGGCATCGCCGGACTCTTCCGATTCGACCATGACGAAAGTCGCGCCCAGGCTTTCCACCTGCTCCTTGGTCGCCGAGCGCACATCGGTCGCGCTCACGACGGCGCCGAGACGCCGCGCGGTCGCAATCGCCTGCAGGCCCGCAACGCCGACACCCATCACGAAGCAGCGCGCCGCGGCAATCGTGCCGGCCGCCGTCATCATCATCGGGAAGGCGCGGCTGTAATGCGCCGCCGCGTTGACGACCGACTTGTAGCCCGCAAGGTTCGACTGCGAGGACAGGATGTCCATGGACTGGGCGCGCGTGATGCGCGGCATCAGCTCCATCGCAAAGGTCGTGATGCCTTTTTCGGCGTAGACCTTCAGCCGGTCCTTGTTGTCATAGGGATTGAGCGTGGCCGCCAGCACGGCGCCCTGCTTCATCATCCCCAGCTCTTCGTCGGAGGGCCCGCGAACCTTGAAGACGAGGTCCGCATCCTTGAGCGTCTCTTCGAGGCTGGAGCCGATCTTCGCACCGGCTTCCTCGAACAGCGCATCCGGCAGCGACGCCGCAACGCCGGCTCCCGTTTCGAGCACCACATCGACACCGAGGCCGACAAGCTTCTTCACAGTCTCCGGCGACGCTGCGACGCGGGTCTCGCCATCGGACCGTTCTTTCGGAATTGCTAGCTTCATGAATTTCCGCCTCTTGGGGTCATTCCGCCATCTGGGAACGCGGACCGAAACTCGAGGTCCGCAAAGCGGGACCGGCTCCCCGGGCGGGCAGCCAGTCGCAAATTAGAATTATTCGTAAATATACAGGTGAGCGAGAACGTCAAGTCCCCGCCCACAAACTTCGGCGATCAGAGCGTAACGATCGCCAGAAAGATTACGAAAAGAGCCACGGCAGCCGTGCCGTACTTCGAGAACGTAATGAAGCCTTCATAAGTGGCGAGATGCTCCTGCGCATCCATTTCCTCGCCCCAGCCCTCTTGAGCCAATTTTTCCATCTGCGTAACGCCCCTCTATTTTTCTGCTCGTACCGGTATTCAGAGCGTGCGGACTATAGCAAAGGTGTTCCGCTCGGCAAGCAAATCGACCGGCCGCTCTTGCCCAAACCCCTTCAACCTATTGTGCAATTCCGTTCACGCAGCCTCACGGCGGTCAGGCTGGAACACCCGCCGCGTCGAGCGCCTCGCGCTGGCGCGTCGCAAGCGCCGCCACGTCGAAGCCCTCGATCGCCTCCATGAACATTTCGTGGAAATTCAGCTCCGCATCGAGATGCAGGAACACCGCCCCGAGCCCGATTGCCGCCCGGTCCATGAAGACAAATTCGCGCGGCGGCGTCACGGGCCCGAGTTCCTTCAGCGCCTGATGCACGCGATAGGCTTCCTTGCGGCCATATTCGGCCGGGCTCACCCCGTCGGCAATCGAGCGGACCCGGTCGTCCAGCAGCGGCCCGTAGATGAATTTCGCCCAGATATTGAGCGTGTCGATCATCTCATTGTTGAGCCCGGTAAAGCCCCAGCGCTCATAGGCCGCCGCGGCCCGGTCGCGATCATCCGCCGCGATGGCATGGTAGAGCTCGATCACGCCCGCGACGAAGGCCGGCGGGAAGATGCGGATGCATCCATAGTCGAGCAGGTTGATCGCCCAACCGCTCTCGCTGGCGCCGCTCTTGTTGGTGTTGCTCTTGTTGGTGCTGCTCTGGGTCGGCACGTCGTCCTGCGTCCGCACCGTGTAATTGCCCAGATGCGGATCGCCATGGATGACGCCATAGCGCGCGAAGGGATGCCACCAGGCCGCGAACATGGAGCGCGCAATCTCGTTGCGGTCTTCCAGCGGATGATCGCGGAAGGACAGGATCGGCTCGCCATCGAGCCGCGTCATGGTCAGCAGCCGCTTCGTGCTCAGTTCCGGCACGGGTGCCGGCACGATGATGCGCGGATCGGCCTCGAAAATGAGATCGTAAAGCCGCATATGCGCCGCCTCGCGCTCATAATCGAGTTCCTCGCGCAGCCTTTCGGAGAGTTCCTGATAGATTTCCCGTGTGTCGATCGCACTGTCCACGCGGCGAAAGATCTGCAACAGCACACGCAACTGGCTGAGATCGGCCTCCACCGCGGACTGCATGTCCGGATATTGCAGTTTGGAAACGACTTCGCGTCCGTCCGGCGCCACCGCACGATGCACCTGGCCCAGCGACGCCGCAAACGCCGCATCGCGCTCGAAAGACTTGAAATGCGATTGCCAGTCGGCGCCGAGTTCGGCACGCATGCGGCGCTTCACGAAGGGCCAGCCCATGGGCGGTGCGGAGGACTGGAGTTGCGACAGTTCCTCGGCAAATTCTTTCGGCACGGCTTCGGGAATGGAGGACAGAAGCTGGGCGATCTTCATGATCGGCCCCTTCATGCCGCCCAGCGCCTCGCGCAGCTCGCGCGCCGTACTCTCGTTGAGCCTGTCACCGAAAAGCCGGTTGCCGACGAGCCGCGCGGCAACGCCGCTCATGCCGCCGCCGACCTGCGCATAACGCTGCAGCCGCCGCCCGAGGCGATTGCCTTCCGCATCCCGTGCCGGGCGGTCTCCGTCGCCGGAAGGCCGATCCGCCATCAAAGCGTCTCCAGCTCGTCGATGAAGCGTTCGATCACCGAAAGCCCCTGCTGCCAGAAGGCAGGGTCGCTCGCATCGAGACCGAAAGGCGCCAGAAGTTCCTTGTGGCGCAGCGTTCCGCCCGCCGCCAGCATCTGCATATAGCGCTCCGCAAAGCCCTCCGGCGCGCCCTCATAAACCGCATAAAGCGAATTCACCAGGCAATCGCCGAACGCATAGGCGTAGACGTAAAAAGGCGAATGGATGAAGTGCGAGATATAGCACCAGTAATGCTCATAGCCCTCGCCGAGATGGACCGCCGGACCGAGACTTTCACCCTGCACATCCATCCAGATGCGGCCGATGTCTTCGGAGGTCAGTTCGCCCTCGCGCCGCGCTTCATGGATGCGCCGCTCGAAACTGTAGAAAGCGATCTGACGGACCACGGTGTTGAGCATGTCCTCGACCTTGCCCGCCAGCATCGCCTTGCGCCGCGCCGGATCGCTCGCCCCCGCCAGCAGCTTGCGGAAGGTCAGCATCTCGCCGAAGACGCTGGCGGTTTCGGCAAGCGTCAGCGGCGTATCGGCCATCAGCGCGCCCTGCTTTGCCGCCAGCACCTGATGCACGCCGTGACCGAGTTCATGGGCAAGCGTCATCACATCGCGCGTCTTGCCCTGATAGTTGAGCAACACATAAGGATGCGCACTCGGCACGGTGGGATGCGCGAAGGCGCCGGACGCCTTGCCGGGCCTGAGCGGCGCATCGATCCAGCCCTTTTCGAAAAACGGCGTGGCGATTCGCGCCATCTCCGGCGTGAACCCGCCATAGGCCTCCAGCACGGTGTCGCGCGCCCGGTCCCATGAGATGACCTCGTCATCCGTTTCCGGCAGCGGCGCATTGCGGTCCCAATATTCCAGACGGTCGACGCCGAGCCATTTTGCCTTCATCGCATAATAGCGATGCGACAGGCGCGGATAGGCGGCCGCCACGGCGCCCACCAGCGCCTCGACCACTTCCGGCTCCACGCGGTTGGCGATGTGGCGGGACTGGGCAATATCGGTGAAACCGCGTTTGCGGTCCTCAATTTCCTTGTCCTTGGCCAGCGTATTGGTAACGAGCGTAAAAAGGCCCGCATTCTCTGCGAACACGGCGGAAAGCGTATGAGCGGCCTTTTCGCGCGTGGCGGGGTCCTTGTCGGAAAGCCGGTGCAACGCGCCTTCCAGCTGAAGCTTCTCGCCATCGATTTCGAAAGTGAGTCGCGCCATCGTCTCGTCGAAAAGGCGGCTCCATGCGGCATGCCCCGAGACGCTTTTCTCGTGCAGCAGGGTCTCGACCTCGTCGGAAAGCTGATAGGGCCGCATTGCCCTGAGATCGCGCAGCCAGGGTTCGTAATGCGCCAGCGCCGGGCTCTCCAGCGCGCGCTCCATCACGTCATCCTCGATCCGGTTGAGTTCCAGCGTGAAGAAAAGAAGCTCCGTGGAAATCGCGGTCACGCGCTCCTGCGTATCGCCGTAGAACTTCGCCCGCGCAGGATCGACGCTGTTGCCCGCATAGAGAAGCCCCGCATAGGAGATGAGCCGCCCGAGCAGATCCTCGATCGTCTCATAGGTCTCGATCATCGACGCCAGCACGTCCCCGCCGCGCGGAGAAGACGCGATCTCCTCCACCCGCCCGCGGAAATTGGCGGCGAAGGTTTGGGCCGCCTCCTCCGCCCGCCTGAAATCGCGCGACACCTCCGGCGCGTCCGGCCCGGCATAAAGATCGGCAAGGTCCCAGACCGGCAATTTGCCGAGCGACAGGTCGTCATTGGCCGCATTGGGCAGACCGGCGGCTTCCTGGGGGGAAAGATTACTCATGGTGGGGCGGCTCCGGGTAACTGGACAAAAAAGCGCAAGCGGCGGAAGGGGCGACAAGGACACTCAATCCTATATTGAGCGCCCGGCACAAGCCTTCAACGAAAGCGCGGTAATTTAATGACGCCGCCCTGCAGGGTACCGGCGCAACGGAGCGGACCCGCATAAAAAAGGGCCCCGGCATCGCTGCCGGGGCCCGATCTTTTCGATGACGCTACCGTTTTACTGGCAGGTCGTCACAACCGCGCGGCGGTTGAGCGGCTCACGCACACCGTCGCCGGTCTGCACGGCGAGGTCCGTTTCGCCCTTCGAAGCCTTCTCGCACAGTTCCTTGCCCTGAGCGGAAAGAGCACCGGCAACCGAGTCGGCACGACGCTGGCCGAGAGCCTGGTTGTAGGCGTTGGAACCGGACGTATCGGTGTGACCAACCACAGCCAGCGGCGTGGAAGTCTCGGACACGATCTGGTCGATCACGGCCTGGGCTTCCGGCGTCAGGTTGTACTTGTCGAAACCGAAATAGATGGTCCAGGGGCCGGCAGCCTTCTTCTGGCAGTCGGTCAGAGCTTCCCAGAAAGCGGCCTTCTCGGCTTCCACGCGACCCGGCTGCACCGGACCACCTTCGCCACCGAGCCAGGAACCGTTTTCGCCGAGCTTGTTGTCGCTCGCCTGTTCCACCCAGCCATCATAATAACGCTGCGCCTTGGCGCAGGCGCAGGCACGTTCGCTCGTGCGTCCGCCATCGTCGAGAGCTGCGAGCAGCTTCTGACGAGCATCCTGAAGTTCCGGGAGATCGCCCGGCAGAACGCCCATGGTGGCCGGATCGTACGGCATCACATTCTGGCCGGCCGCAGCGGCACGACCCTTCTTCACGATCTGGGCAGTGTCCACCCAGTTGCAATCCACATAAGCCTCGGACGTGGCGCGATCCTGATATTCGCGCGCGAGGCACGCGTTGAACGTATCTCCCTGAATGTCCTCATGCAGGTAGGATTCGGCCGTCCACGTGCCGCAGCCTGCCAACACAAGGAGGGAGGCCAACGCCGTCAGCCGGGAAAAGATTTTCATCCCCATCTCCGTCACTATTTCGCACATGCCCCCGCATAGGCCGTCCTAGGACCGGCCCATTCTGGAAAGCGCTCGGTCAATTGGTTGCAGGAATCCCCAATCCCTTCAACAGCTATCGCAGTCGATATGACATTTCTGCGTCAGTCGTGCCGTGGCGGCCACAGTGCGGCACTAACGAATGCTCAAATTCCATAATATCCGCCCAAATTAGCGTCATATTAGGTCAGTAATACTGTCCTTTTACAGAATCGCCCCTTTTTGGCACTTCGTGTCCCGGGATTAAGCGGCCTTTTACCAATGCACCCCAGTATAGAGCCTGAGCCAAGGCCATCTCCCGAACCAAGTAGCGGGACTGCCCATAATCGAGGACGAGAATGACACAATCGATTCTGATCGTGGACGACGATCCCGCTCAGCGCCGCATCCTGGAAGAAGTGGTGAAGCGCGACGGCTATCGCGCGGTGCCCGTGGAGAGCGGCGAGGCTGCCCTCGACTATCTTCAGGGACCGTCGGGCTCGGAAATATCGCTCATGGTACTCGACCTGGTCATGCCGGGCGTGGGCGGCCTTGAAGTACTGGAGCGCGTCACCCCGCAAAAGCCCAACCTGCCGGTCATCGTGCTGACCGCCCATGGCGGCATCGAGACGGTGGTGAATGTCATGCGCGCGGGCGCGACGGATTTCGTGGTGAAGCCCGTCAGCCCCGAACGCCTGCATGTGTCGATCCGCAATGCGCTCAAGGTCAACGCGCTGACGGGTGAAATCTCCCGTTTGCAGAAGAAGCAGCAGGGCAAACTCACCTTCGAAGACCTCATCGCCTCCAGCAAGGCGATGGAAAACGTCATCCGCCTCGGCAAACGCGCAGCGCAGTCCAACATTCCGATCCTCATCGAAGGCGAATCCGGCGTCGGCAAGGAGCTGATCGCCTCGGCCATTCAGGGCGAGAGCGATCGGGCCGGCAAACCCTTCGTGACCGTGAACTGCGGCGCCATCCCGGAAAATCTCGTCGAGAGCATTCTCTTCGGCCATGAAAAAGGCGCCTTCACGGGCGCTGCCGACAAGCATGCCGGCAAATTCCAGGAAGCCAATGGCGGCACGCTGTTCCTCGATGAAATCGGCGAACTGCCGCTCGACATGCAGGTGAAGCTCCTGCGCGCGCTGCAACAGGGCGAAGTCGATCCGGTCGGCTCCAAGAAGCCGGTCAAGGTCGATATCCGCCTTATCTCGGCGACGAACCGCGACCTGCTCGAAATGGTCAAGGAAGGCCGCTTCCGCGAAGACCTCTATTACCGGCTGAACGTCTTCCCCATCCATGTGCCGCCGCTGCGCGAACGCAAGGAAGACATTCCCGAACTCGTCGCGCATTTCGTTCGACGCC
This sequence comes from Parvibaculum sp., assembly GCF_002684405.1. GTDB lineage: Bacteria > Pseudomonadota > Alphaproteobacteria > Parvibaculales > Parvibaculaceae > Parvibaculum. Next base: position 56,669 of record NZ_NYVD01000145.1, read on the forward strand.
TCGCCGCGGAGGAAAACAAGCAGGTGATCGGCATCTCCGATCAGGCGCTGGCCATGCTGCGCGCCTTCGACTGGCCGGGAAACGTGCGGCAGATCGAAAACACGGTCTTCCGTGCGATCGTGCTGGCCGACGGCGAAAGCCTGAACGTGGACGATTTCCCGCAGATCGCCAGCATGATCGGCGGCTATGCCGAAGCGTCCGCCTCTCCGGCCCCTGCCCCGCAACCGGACTATTACAACGAGGCACCGGCGGCGGCGCCTGTTGCCGCCGAGCAGCCGGCCTATCGCCCGCAGCCCGCGCCGCAGCAGCACACGCTGGCCGATTTTGCCCGCTCCAACTTCGCAGACGGCATTTCCGTCACCGACGATGCGGGCAATGTGCGCAAGCTTGAGGATATCGAGGCGGAAATGATCCGCCTCGCCATCGAGAAATATCGCGGCCACATGACCGAAGTCGCCCGCCGTCTGGGCATCGGCCGCTCCACGCTGTACCGCAAGGTCCGCGATCTCGGCCTCGAAGTCCGCGAACGCTGATATGGAAAGAGGGGAAGCGCAAGCGCTTCCCCTCCCATCCGCATGCCGCCAGGGGTGGGCGTTCGGGTGTCACGCCGGACGGCAGCCCGCGGATACCGTCGACGCCATCCCCAGCTTCAGCAGTTCTTTCCCTGATAGATCCCTGTCAGCACCTGGCGGCGAACGCCTGCGTCGCGGGCACGCTGCTCGGCCTGAGCCTTTTGCTGCCCGGTGAGCTGCCCGGCCGCGTTCGTGGCCTGCATGGCGCCCACACCCCCGAAATAGCCGACGAAAGACGTCGCCACATTCGACACGGTCGACGTCATCGCGGCGCTCGACGCATCCGAGCTCGCCGCCTGTTCGATAGCCTGCGTTTCTTCGATTTCAGCCCGGAGCTGCTCGCAGCTCTTCTTGCCGTCATCCACCTGCGAGGCCGCCATGGTGGAACCAGCCGGCGCACCGCCGCCGCCCATATAGGCCCCGCTGGCCGCATTGGCCGCGCCCATATAGGAGGCCGCCGTGTTCGCCCCGCCGATACCCGTTGTCTGGCACCCGGCCAGCGTCACCGCCAGCCCCGCTGCAAAACCTGCAATCGCGATCTTTTTCATGACCCATTGTCTCCATTGCCCGGACGGCACCCCATGTCCGTCCGCCGGCATGCGACAATTGGTAAGTGGCCGAGGCACACGGCTTAATAGTGCAAATGGACCATAAATCGCCGGAGCCGCCCGGCGGCCGGAGGGCGTTGCCTAACCGGCACCGTCTCCGACAAGCGCTTCCAGAACCTCCCGGTGGAGACGCGAGACCACGGCATGCCCCTCACCCGCTATGGTGCGGAATTCGGCAAGCTCGAGCTTCATCTCGTCGATCCGGCGCCGAAGTTCCGCCAGCGGCACGATCCGGTCTTCTTCCCCATGCCAGATGTGAAGCGGCGCGGAGAGCCCCGTCAGATCGATGTTCACGCCCTCCAGAAAAAGCGCCGATTCCCTCAGCAGCCCGCTATAGGTCAGCGCCACCGATTCCATCACGGCGTCGATCATGTCTTCCACCAGATCCGGCTCGTCCTCCAGATAGGCGATGTCTCGCGGCGACTGCTCGAAAAAGCTGAAAACCAGCGGCCGCATGAAACGCCGGGACATCTTGGCCCGCAGAATGAAAAGCGTTGAATCGAGCAACCAGGGATAGCGGCGCAGATTGCTGAAGAAATAGCCGAGCATGCCGCGCCGCCCCGGCTCGCCTTCCGGCGCCCCGAAACGCGGCGCCACCATCATGTATTTCACGATGCGCGATCCCATGCGCGCGGCAACCGCGAGCCCGAAAGGCGCGGAGGACGACCGCGTCAGCAGGGAAAATTTTTCAAGCCCGATCTTGTCCGCCCATTCCTCGACATCGCGCGCCGCGCTTTCGAATGTCATCTCGGGATCGGCGGTCGAATAACCGGTCCCCGGCCGCTCGATAACGATCAGCCTGACGCCGAGTTCCGCGGCCGATTGCGCCTCCCTGTGCCAGACCAGGCTGCTTCTGAGCGAGCTTTGCATCAGCACCACGGGCGTTCCGTTGAGACGGCCATAAACGCGATAGGCAATGCGCCGCCCGTCATTCAGCTCGACGAAACGGTGCGGCACATCGTGAATGGCCGTCCCGAAACCTGCGATTTTCGCCTCTTCCTCGGTTCCGAAACGGATATAGGCAGATAGCTGGCTCAACTGCGTCAGATGCCGGACGAGGTCGCTCTGCCGGTTGATGCCGAGTTTTTCGAAGATGCTTTTGAGCTGGTTGCGGGCGGTATTGACGGTGACGCCGAGATCCTCGGACGCCTCCTTCAGCGACAGCCCTTCCTGGAGATGCGAGGCCAGCCTTGCTTCAGCGCGGCTGAGGCCCAGCGCCCGGCGAAAGACATGGTTGCGCCGCGCGGGCGGGTCCGGTTCCGGCGCGATGATGGCTATCGCCCCGTCACGCTCTTCCATCGGCAGCGAAATCGCATCGCGCAGACCGCGCGGAAGGTTGGCTTCCGGCACCGCATAGCCGACAACCGACTCGTCTCCCGCCTCGTCATAAAGACGGAACAGCAGGGGCAATCCATCCGCCGTGGATTGGAGCTGCCCGATCACCTCGCCCAGCCTTGCCTCGTTCTCCGGCATCGAAAAGGAAAGCCGCGCGCCCGGCGACATACCCTGCGCCGCATAGGGCGCCAGAAAAACCTCCGCGCCACGCGAGCGGGCAAGCACCCGCCTGTTTCGCCCGAAAACGAGATAGGCATAGGACCGGGAGATATCCTCCTCCGCCTGTTCGCCATGGAGCCGACCTGCGATCTCCTGCGCGCGTTCCAGATGCGACCGGATATTTTCCACCGAAGCGGCCATATCCGGCTGCTCCTCGCCCAGCTCGATCTGCTTGAGGAAGCGCGTCATCTCCTCCCAGTGATAGGGGTCGGAGGCATAGGTGTAGACGGCATCGACCACCGCGGAGAAACTCATATCCGCGGCGGCAGCTTCCACTCCGTCCACTATATTCGGCTCCCCGGCCCCGCTTTCGCGATTGCCGGCCTCTTTATCGGCCACATCCACCCCCGAACGCCTGCCGGGCCGCGTTCAAGACGAAGGCACCGGCACCCCGTAGCTTGCCAAGTTTGGACGAAAGATAAAAGGGAAACGACGCCCCCGCCCGGACCGCCGCAACACATCGCGCCCGAGACCTTCGATCGGCCGAACTCATCCGTAGACGAATGAATAATCAAAGGATTGTCCGGCGCAGACCGGTTCAGATCGCACTGAGCCCGGATAGCTCTCGATACCATTCATATAATGGCAAGCCTAACGTATTGACGTGTTCGACTGCAGGCCGTCCGGGACCTTGAACGGATCGGCGTCGGGGTTCTGGCCTACCGTCATCTGGTTGGTGACAAGTTGCGTGCCGACACCATCTGAGGGTCTGGACGATAGCGGGATCTCGGCGCCGGGAAGCTGCACCTCGTCGACATGAGTCAGATCCGGGTCATAGCCGGAGATGTATCCGATGTCGTCGATAGACCCTTCGTCCTTGAAGCCCCATTTTGCACCGCCGGACCAGAAGCACGCGCTTCCCCCATCCACGCGTTTTGTCATCAGGCACGGTTGGCCGGCGATTGTCGTCTGGGATGTCGTTGTCTGCGCCTGGTCGGCTATGCCGCCATAGCCTTGCTTTCTGAGTTCGGCCATCACCGCGGCTTCTTCGTTTTGGGCTTTCGTCTCTTGTGCCTGGTTCCCCGCAGGGGCGGCGTTTCGGACAACCCGATACGCCGGATCTCTTACGACTGTGCCATCGTCCAGATTGATCGAATACGCCCCATGCGCATTGGCGATGGCCTCGCGTTCACTGCGGACCGCTGTGAAGTGGCACTGTTTTGTGCCCGATGGCCCCATCTTGAACCCCCAGCTGACCGAATGGATCGACATGTTGGAGCCCTCATACCAGATGTCGTAATAGGTATGCCCCAACCTGGCGATCGTATCGGAACTCAGCGGCGTGAAGTCGAGGGCCGCTCCTGCTTTACGGCACACCGCCGCAGCTTCTTCGTAATCTTGCCGGACTGCCGGTGCGCCATCTCTCATCCCCCAGGCCTCCTGCTGGATATGGATCGGCGGCGTTTCGGGCGCCACATTCGTGGCCGCATCCGCTTGAGCGGACATTCCAAATGATCCGGCCATAAGCGCCGTCACGGTGAGCACCTGAAACTTGTTGCCTGGGCGATGTTTTCTTTTCATGGCGAGCTCCTCATTTGCGTCGGCGGATAGTATTCCTATGCTTGTGGCATCATTGTGGACGCACGCCCGATCCCGGAAACTGCAATCGATGCGACAACGCCTTTCAGCAAGGAAGTGTGCGATGCGAACACCTGGATCCCGTTCTGTTGCTTTCGGGGCGTTCCTGTCGGTCCTGTGCGGCACTGCCGCTCCCGCCGTCTCCGCAAATATCCGTCCGGTGGCCTATCCGACCCTCCCTCCCATGGTAGACAGGGCGCAAGCTGTCGTACCCGATGGATGGCAGTCTTCCTCCCTTGTGTGGGGCGACTTGAACGGGGACGGGCACAAGGATTTCGTTCTCCTGCTGCGCGACAATGACCCCGCACTGAGACCGTCTCAATCCTTCGACACCAACCCCTATATGCTCGCGATCTATTTCTCCGACGGAGACGGTCAATATCGAAGAATCGCGAGCAACCACCGCCTGATACCGCGTCACGACTCCCCTGAGCTCGAAGACGTTATCGACAGTGTGACCGGCGGCGGCGTGTGGATCGAAAACGGCACATTGCTTGTATCCCTCGGGCTTTTTTCCGGCACGAGTTCCGGCATGGGGAGTCGCGGCTTCACCTTTCGGTGGCAGGACGGGCATTTCGTCTTGATCGGCTTCGACAGCTACGAGGTGAATCGCGCGGACGGTTCCATTTCCTCAGACAGCTACAATTTTCTGACAGGGCGCAGAAAACACGGCGTCTCGTCGATCGATTCCGACCAGACGAAATTCACCTGGAGCAGCTTCGCAAGGCATCGCGCGCCGACACTGAATGAAATGGGTGACGGCACAGAATTCGATCCGACCGCGCAGTAAAACGGAACGCAGAAAAATCAGGAGAGGTTCGGACAGGATGCGTCCGCCGGTGACGCCTGCCCGGGATATATGCGTGCTCTACACCATACCGAGCGCGTGCATGTAGAGTTCCAGAACCGCTTCCTGCTCCTGGCGCTCGGCCTTGTCCTGTTTACGCAGGCGCACGACCTGCCGCAGCGTCTTGGTGTCGAAGCCATTGCCCTTGGCTTCGGCATAGACTTCCTTGATATCGTTGACGATGGCGGCCTTTTCTTCTTCCAGCCGCTCGATGCGCTCCACGATCGAACGCAGCTGGTCCTGCGCCACGCCACCCGTATTCACGCCCGTATTCACATTGGTCTCCACAGGTGTGTTGCCGTCAGCCATGTGCGCCGTCCCGCCTTCTTGCGATTTCAAGGATCAAGGGGCGGGACGATATAGGACTGCGCTGCCATCCGGCAAGAAATGCATTTCAAAAAACTGTGGATATCGGATGCGCCGCGATGCGCACACTCCTTTATCCACGCCCGATCAGCCATGAGCCTTGGAGGCCGCCTCGAAAGCCGCCTGCTGTTCCGGCGTCGCTTCCTTCTGGTATTTCGCCTTCCAGTCGGCGAAAGGTTCACCATAAACAATCTCGCGGGCATCATCCTTGGAGAGATCGAGACCCTTTTCCGCCGCCGCGTCCTTGTACCAGTTGGCAAGACAGTTCCGGCAGAAGCCCGCCTGGATCATCAGATCGATATTCTGCACATCATGGCGGTCGCGCAAATGCTGGAGGAGCCTGCGAAAGGCCGCCGCTTCGAGTTCCGTTTGCGTCTGCTTGTCCATCTTTCGCCTCGCTTTCCCGTTGATCACTCGCTCCGGCAATGCCGCGCAATCGCCTCGAGCGTTCGCGCACGGCCTGCCTCGCCCTTGATATTGCCCGCCACGAAATCGTCGAAAGGCAACTCCGGCGCGGTCAGATCGTGGAGACGCTTCTGCATGTCGGGCTGGGCCAGCGCCTGAAACCCATGACCGGACTGGGGCACGGCGGCAAGCGCCACCGGCTTTCCGTCCATCCTCATCGCCCCATGACACGAGATATAGGCATCCACTTCAAGACCGGAAGAGGCATGGAGGTCTTCCAGATAGAGAAGCGATGAATCGATACGGTGCAGATCGTACTCGACGCCGAGGTCCTCCGTCGCATTCATGATCTCGAGCTGACGCCGCGTGAGTAACGTCACATGCACCTCCGCCGATGCGGTGTCCACCGGCTCGATCGTCGCCGGTATGGAGGCATAGCCGGAAA
>NZ_NYVD01000146.1 GCF_002684405.1 Parvibaculum sp.
CCGGCGCCACGGTCGAGTGCCCCTATCATGGCTGGAAGTTCCGCACCGACGGCCATTGCGCGGAAATTCCCTCGCTGGTGCCCGAGCAGAATGTCGAGGTCGACAAGATCCGCGTGCGCGCCTATCCGACGCGCGAGGTGCAGGGCAATATCTGGGTCTTCATGGCCTCGCCCGACGAGCCGGACCGCGTACCGGAGATCGACCCGCCCGTCATGCCCGATATCGGCGATGCAGCGACCCCGCGGCTTCGCGAAACGATGGTCTTCAACTGCCATATCGATCACGCCGTGATCGGCCTGATGGATCCCGCGCACGGCCCCTTCGTGCATCAGTCCTGGTACTGGCGCAGCGCGCGCTCCATCCATGAAAAGGCGAAAGAGTTTGCGCCCGCCGATTTTGGCTTCAAGATGGTGGAGCACCGGCCCTCCAGCAATTCCTTCGCCTACAAGCTTCTGGGCGGCGCGCCGACCACCGAGATCAGCTTCCGCCTGCCGGGCATCCGTATCGAGCACATCAAGGTCGGCAAGCATCGCGTCATCGGCCTGACCAGCGTGACGCCGGTCGACGAGGCGCATACGGAGATCACGCAGAGCTTCTACTGGACCATGCCCCTCCTTTCGCTCCTGCGGCCCGTCGCGCGCGGTTTCGTCCGCGCCTTCCTCAAGCAGGACCGCGACATGGTGAACCTGCAGCAGGAAGGCCTGCGCTTCGATCCGCGGCTCATGCTCATCAATGACGCCGATGTGCAGGCCAAGTGGTACAACCAGCTCAAAAACGAGTGGGAAACCGCGCAAAACGAGCGCCGTCCCTTCGCCAATCCGGTCAAAGCCGCCACGCTGCGCTGGCGGAGCTGACCCTCCGTCCGGATTGCCGCCCGGACTGCCGCATGGCGCGTAACCGCCTGTCCAACACGGCTTTCATCCGAAATGGACGTGGTTAGACATGACTAAGCCCTTGTGCTTTGATTCACACAGGAGCGAATCGTTGCGCTTCACTTCCGCCGCGCCGTGAGCCCGGCGGGATGGAGCCCTATCTCCGGCCGGCGGGATGACCCAGAAACACGATGATGACGGCGTTCAACGCATTGCAGGCGCAAATGGCGAGCCTGCATTCGTCGTGCTGCCCGTGGCGCGCTACGACGCGCTGAAAAAGGCCGCCGAGCGCGACAGCGCCGCTGCGACGCTCGAACATGCGCTCACGCCCGTCCCCGCGCCGGTGGCGCGCCGCATCGCCAATGGCGAAAACCCCGTCCGCGTCTGGCGCGAACATCGCAGGATGAAGGCGATCGACCTCGCACGCAGCGCCGGTGTCGGCGCGCCCTATCTTTCGGAAATCGAGACCGGCAAGAAGGATGGCAGCTTCCGCACCATGGCGGCGATTGCCGATGTGTTGCGCGTCTCGCTCGACGATCTCGCGCCCGTCACCGATACCGGGCGCAAGCGGGCCCGGCAGCGCGCCGCGCTCATCAACAGCGTCAATGCGCAGGTCCGCACATTGCTGACGCTGGTGGGCGGCGATTTCGACACGGCGGCGGTGCGCCGCGCCGTGACGCAGCTCGTGTCGGATGCCGTTTCGCTCAAGATGCAGGATCCCGAGCTTGCAGGCTGGATCGACGACATGCTGGAAAGCACGCGCATGGTGCTCGACCTGATCGACCGGGCCGAGCAGGACATTATCGACACCGCGCAGCGCGCACGGCTTTCGCTTGAAGAGCTGGTGAGCGGTCCGGGTTTCCGGCGCAAGATGGCAGTCGTGCTGGACGAAACCGGCGGCGACGAGGCACGCGAGACGGGGCCGGAGATCATCGCCGAGCTGACCCGCGCCTCGGCGGCGGACTAGGCTCCCTCGCCTTCCGCCCGTCCGGCTTCGGTCCCCATAGCGACATCCCAATAGCGCAACGCGACATCGGCCTTGTCGGCGGTAAGACTGTCGAACAGACCGCCGATCCGGTCGAGGTCCTGCTTGGTCGGCAGGCCTTCCTGACGGGCGTCCACCGTAACGACGATCAGTTCCCCGAACTCCTTTCGGGAAAGCGACATCGCCTTGGCAAACACCGCGAGCGGTTCGCCGCCATGATCGTTCAGTATACGGTACATGGTTTCCGGCCTGACCGCGGAGATCGCCGCCAGGTCTTCGGAAAACCTGTGCAGTTCGCCCTTGCCGACACCGGCAACCAGCGACATCAGCTTTTCACGGTCGATTTCGCGCGGCCGCCCCAATAGCGAAAGCGCCACGCGCATCGCATCGTCCATGCCGCGCAAACCCTCTCCATCCCCGAGAATGGGATCGAGGAGGTCGTGAATACGAGAGCGGTCGACGGTGAAGCGCTGCATGATTTCCAGCCGCTGCCCCCCTTCGCACCACCAGAACATAAGCTGCGCCAGACGCGCGGAGAGTTCGGACCGCGCCAGCAGCGGTTCGCGGAATTCCGGGTCGCTGGCGCTTCGGGCCACGAGGATTTCGATGGCGCGCAGGGAAAGGCGCACGGACCGGTTGTTGAGCAGGCGGCAGATCGTGGCCGTCTCCCCATGCTCGATGATCTCGTCGGCAACGGCGCTCGAAAGCCCGCGCCTGCCTGCAATGATGAAACGATGCGGCTCATCGCTCTCCGACACGATCCGCACCAGATCGCCGTCCGCAAGCGGCATGCCTTCCAGCAGGATTTGCTCGGCAATCTTCACATCGTCGCGCGCCAGCGCCATGGCCAGTTCGCGCGGGCAATCGCTCTGCTGCCCCAGCCGTTCGGCCAGCCGCAGGCGCATCCCCTCATCGAGGCGGCTCACCAGCTGCGCCAGCACGCCGTCGAGCAGGCTGCGCTCCTGCGGCGGCACGAGATTACTCGGCAGCAGCGCCAGATCCGCGATCCGCCGCAACACGGTCTCTCCGTCCCGGCCGGTATCGGCAGGCGCGTCGACGGTCCTATTCTGCGTAATGCCCAGAGCCATTTACGATGCGGGCGCGACGTCGCGCGGCGCTCCTTGATAAATCCCGACCTCAGTGAAGCACCCGGCCTGTTAAAACCTCGTAAAGCATGATGGTCGCATTTGCGCCTTATCCGCCGCCTCCCTATCTTCGATGGCAAGACATGGTCCGGAAAAGGAGGCTGCGGCATGCCCCGATATGCACTCGCACTCACGCTGATTGGTGGAATTCTGCCGATTCTGGCCGGTTGCGCGGATATGGGCACACAGTCTTACGCCGACACCCCTGAATACAGGCAGGGCCATTCCGCGGGCTGCTGGGCGGCCACATCCGGCAAGAAAGATGCGGCAAACCGGAATGAAGCGCTCTACAAAAGCAGCAACGCCTATCGGGCGGGCTGGAAAGCGGGCTTCAATTCCTGCCGCGTCGACAGCGGCGCGCGGGATGCCAACGACCCGAACGCCGGGCGGTCCACCACCAGCCCGTTCGGCTACTGATTGAACATCGTGAGCAGGTCCCCCGCACGGGAACAGGACCTGGAGGGGGAGTAAAATATGCGTGCCGTTCTCGGTCTCATCGTCATCCTGATCGTCGCCGCCATTCTGGCGCCATTGCTCTATTACGGCACCGCGGACCCGTGCCGGATGCTGGCTCGGGAAATGGCCGCGGATGCCTACAAGCCGATGGCGAAAACGCTGGGCGGCGATCCGGACGACGTGCCCGAAAGCGTGGAACGTCCCATGCGGCTCATCACCAGCCAGATGTCGGGCCGGGAGTGCAGCGAAGAGCTTTGGGACCGCTGGTTCGGTTCCGGCGGGAATTCGTGATCGCAAATGACGAGAACCGCCCGCTCGCGCATGGCCCTTATGGGCTTCGGTCTTGTCTTCGGGCTTACCCTGGCCCTGACGGCGTTCGTCCAGACGGGGGAAGCGCGCCCGCGCATCTCCACGGGCCGCGAGCTTTACGACGCCTGCAAGGTTCTGTCGGCCTGGCACCTCAATCCGGTCGGACATGCGCCGATCCCTGCACGAAGCTGCCGCCAGTACATCGTCAACTATTTCACCGTGATCCATTATCTTCATACGGATGAAGCGGCGAAGAAGATATTCGGCAATTCCGCCAAGGATCCCTATGCCTGTCTTAACCTCGATGGACCGAGAAGCTACGACCAGCTTGCCTCGCGCATCGTCCGCACGGCGGAATGGCACCCGGAGCTCATGGACGCGGATGCGGTGAAACTGATAAGCCGCACCTTCCTCGACAGGCCGCCCTGTTCGGACGGCACGAACTGAGGGCCCGCCGACAGCGACCTCTTCCGTTTCGTGTATATTGATCGGGGAGAAGGCCGGTCCATAGGTCAGAGTCGAGTTCGATGAGTAAACTGAAGATAGCGCTTGGGCAGATGCGGATCGATGACGGGCGCGCGCCCGACAATCTGCAACGTATCGAAGCGATCATCGAAGAGGCCGGACCGGCGCATGACCTCATCGTCCTGCCGGAAACCGCGACAAGTGGATTTGCCGACCGCGCAAGCGTGGCGGCGGTTGCCGAACCGCTGACCGGTCCGACCGTCGAAAGACTGGGCGCACTCGCCTCGCGCCATTCCTGCGTCATCGCCATCGGCCTTCCGGAACTGAGCGGCGACGATCTGTTCAACACCGCCGCCGTCATCGGCCCCGGCGGTCTTCTCATGGCCTATCGCAAGACGCATCTCTGGCGCGACGATCTCGCCATCTTCCGGCCCGGCTCGGAAGTGACGGTTGCGGATGCGGATGCGGGCGGCTACAGGCTTGGCGCGCTCATCTGCTACGATGTCGAATTCCCCGAGCCAGCCCGCCTCGCCGCCGCGCGCGGCGCGGATGTCATTGCCCTCAGCAACGGCAATATGGACCCTTATGGCGAGGTTCACCGCCGCGCCGTCGCCGTCCGCGCACAGGAAAACCAGCTCTTCCTCGCCGTCGCCAATCGTGTCGGCGACGGCAAGGGCATGAGTTTTGCCGGCGGCAGCATGGTCGCCGGGCCCGACGGCGGCACGCTTCTGGAAATGGGCACCGAAGAAGGCATCGGCTCCGTCGAGATCGACCTCAACCGGGTCGGCTTGTCCCGCCGGGACTATTGCTATCTCGATGAACGGCGGTTTCGGGTCGAAGGGGACGCCGCGGTCAATCCAGGCGCGTGACGGGCGGCGGCGCCCAGATGCCGTCCAGCACGTCCGGCTTCGGCCAATAGACCCTGAGGTTCATCGAAAAACTGCCGGAGGCCGGCGCGGGCAGCCAGTTCGCCTGCCGCTCGGGCTCCGACGGCTGGTCGCGCTGGATATAGAGATCGAGCGACCCATCCGCATTGAAATGCAGCTTGTCCCGGTCGCCGATGGCAAAGCGGTCGATCGGATTGGCCGCGAAGAGCTGTTTTTCATTATACATCGTGAGCGACCAGAAGGCCCGCGCAGGCGGTATCTGCTCCGGCTCGAAATGCATGACATATTTCGTCGCGCTGTCGAAGGGATTGCCGTCCTCCTGCGTCCAGGCACTGGGATAGACCGCGTCTTCGACCGGCACCGCGCCGAGGCCGAAATAGGCGATCACCGCGCGCCGCATATAGTCCGTTCCATAGGTTCCCATCGGATGGGCGATCAGGCGCCAGCCATTGACGAGATTCCCTGTGCGGAACATCGCGACGCCTATTTTTTCCCGGCCCAGCGCCGGCGCCGCCTCGATGGCCGCCCGCACCTCCGGCGAAAGACTTTCCATGTCGAGCCCCTGCCCCGGCACGAGGCCGATGCGCGCCAGCCTGTCGAGCATCGGGTGATCGTCCACATGGGGTGGATTGCGGCGCAAGAGCTTTGCGAACAGGCCGAAGAATGTCGCCGCATCCATCGCAAAGACCTGATCGCTGGGGGCGGTCATATCAAGTTCCGGGTCGAAAGCAGGCGCGGGCGGCTCATAAGCAGCGCCGCCCCAGGCCGAGAGGGGTACGGCCTCGATCCCCGCCTGGAAGGCGCGGACCGCTTCGTAATCCTCTACGCCATTCGTCTGTGTGCGTCCGATCATCCAGCCGACAGGCGTCGGCGCGCGATAGGCTTTCACACCCGACGGCAGGTCGCCTTGCCAGTCCGGGCCGACAATCGCGAATGTCTGCGCATGCGTGCCCGTGGTGCGCGAGCCGGGCGCGGCAAAGACATGCGTCCACATATCCATCATCGGCAGCAGGTAATAACGCCCGCCTGAGTCCGGCACGGAAATCACCAGCGGTTCTTCGCTCACATCGAACCAGAGGGCCGAATAGAGCGTATCCGCATTGGGCCTGACGACCGCCGAAAAGCTGTCGTCGGGAAACTGCCTCATATGCGCGAAGCGGTTCATCGGCGCGCTCACCTGCAGGCTGTTCCCTCCCCGGTCGGGCCGCACATTGGTGAGTACGCGCCTGGAAATTTCCGCCACGACCAGCGGAAAGGCATAGATATACGCATCGACCGCAATTTCCTGCGCCATATCGGCATCGAGAGGCGATGCCGCGACAGTGTCATTCATGATTCATTTCCCGGATTTCAGGACCGCTGTTTTTGCCGGCGCGCAGACTAGTCCCGCCGATGGACAGTAATTGTCCCTGAAGGTACATTTTTGCTATGAACAGAGCGGAAATGGAAAAACGCC
>NZ_NYVD01000147.1 GCF_002684405.1 Parvibaculum sp.
ATGGCGGGTCTTCTGCTTCTGACGGGCTTCTCGAGCATTGTCGGCATGTTGGGCGGATTTGCCGTCGCATTTGGTGTGCCGCGCTGGATCCTAAAATTTCTCATCAACCGGCGTCAGAAGGCATTCGCTGAGGAGTTTGCCAACTCCATCGATGTCATCGTGCGCGGCGTGAAGGCGGGCCTGCCGATCAATGACTGTCTGAAGATCATCGCCAACGAAGCGCCCGATCCCGTGGGGCAGGAGTTCCGCGACCTCGTGGAAGGGCAGCGCGTCGGCGTTTCGATGGAACAGGGGCTCATGCGCATGTATGAGCGCATGCCGCTGGCCGAAGTAAACTTCTTCATGATCGTTCTGAACATCCAGCAGAAGACGGGTGGTAACCTGTCCGAGGCGCTGGGAAATCTTTCCCGTGTTCTGCGCGATCGCAAAAAGATGCGCGGCAAGATCAAGGCGATGTCGCAGGAGGCGAAAGCTTCCGCCGCCATCATCGGTTCGCTGCCGCCCGGGGTCATGGGGCTTATCACCCTGACCTCGCCGGGTTACATGGATCTCCTCTTCTCCACCACGCTGGGTAATATCCTCATTATAGGCGGCGCTTGCTGGATGCTGTGCGGCGTGCTGGTGATGCGGAAGATGATCGACTTCAAGTTCTAGGACGCATCATGTTGCAGACCTTCGAAGCCCTGTTAACCGTCGAGAACGTGGTCATGCTGCTGACCGCGATGGCCGCCTTTGCGACCATCGTGACGCTGGCCTCGCCTCTTCTCGATCAGGACAAGCTCGGTACGCGCATGAAGGCGGTGGCAAGCGAGCGCGAAGCGATGCGCGCGCGTGCGCGCGAACAGCTCGCCAATGAACGAACAAGGTTGCGCCGCACCCCAAAGGGGCTGATCAAGCAGGTCGTCGACCAGTTCGGCCAAAGCGGCAACCTGCTGGAAAACCAGGCCCTCAAGGACAAGTTGCGGCGCGCAGGCTTTCGCGGCACGGCACCGCTCTATACCTTTGCTTTCTTCCGCTTCGTGATGCCGCTCATCCTTTTTCTCGTCACGCTCTTCTATCTGGGCGTTGTCGATGATTTCGGCCTGAACCCGGTGTCGCGTCTGGCGGCCGCCGCCGCAGCGGCCTTTATCGGCTTCTACCTGCCCAATCTTTTCGTGGAAAACGTCATTGCGCGACGGCAGGACTCGATCCGCAAGGCCTTCCCTGATGCGCTCGATCTTTTGCTGATCTGCGTGGAATCCGGCATGTCGATCGAAGCGGCGTTCCAGAAGGTCGCAAGCGAAATCGGTTTGCAATCGGTGGAACTCGCCGAGGAACTGACACTGACGACGGCCGAGCTTTCCTATCTGCAGGACCGCCGTCAGGCCTATGAGAATCTGGCATCGCGTACCGGGTTGCCGGGCGTGAAAGCCGTGGTGACAAGCCTGGTGCAGGCTGAACGCTATGGCACCCCGCTGGGAACGGCGCTTCGCGTGATGGCGCAGGAAAATCGCGACATGCGTATGTCCGAAGCCGAAAAGAAGGCTGCCGGCCTGCCGCCCAAGCTGACTGTGCCGATGATCCTGTTCTTTCTTCCGGTGCTCTTCGTCGTCATTCTGGGCCCGGCCATCATTCAGGTCATGGATATCAAATAGGCCCCCCTCCTCTCGCGAGGGGAGGGATAAGGCGGCAAACGAAAAAGGGCGCTTCGGATTAACCGAAGCGCCCTTTTTGTCGGCCCTGAAGGCCATCTTGCTCAGGAAGAGGGAGAACCGGCGCCTGCTTGAGGGTTGCCGCCATTACCATCCAGCGTCTTCATCTTTTCCCAGAGTGCCGGCTGGCTCAGCATGGATTTCAGATAGGAGATGTTGTTCTCCGCAATATTGGGCGGCAGGTCTGCGCGGGCGAGGCGGCGCGCTTCCTCGAAATGGCCCTGGAGCCCCAGAACCACGGCAAGGTTCTGCCGGGCGGAAGCACCGGCATTGGGATTGGCCACCGCCTTGCGCAGGACTTCCTCCGCCTTGTCCAGATCGCCTTCCAGCGCATAGGAAAGCCCCATATTGGTGAGCACGGACGGTTCGCCCGGCGCCAGCGCCAGGGCCTTTTCATATTCGCCGCGCGCTTCGCCATAGCGGCCCATCTGATCGTAGGCGACGCCGATGGCGGAGGGCAGTCTCCAGTCCTTGGGAGATTGTCCGAAGGCCGCCTTCAGCATGGAGACGCCCTGATCGACGCGGCCGCTGGCGACCAGCACCTTGCCATATTCGCCGAGTACGGCCGGATTGTTCTTGTGGAGGAGCTGGATGCGCTGCATCACCGTCGCGGCCTGATCGTAGGATCCGATATGGCGCAGCGCGCTCGAATACTGGACGGCGATCTCCGCATTGTCCTCATGGCGGTCATGCAGGAAACTCCAGCAGGTTGCCGCCGTCACGTAATCATTGGTTTTCAGCGCCTTGAGCGCGGCTTCGCGCAGCTCGTCGTCGCTTTGTCTGGTTTGGGCCGGGGCCTGGCTCTCGGCGCCTGCCTTGGCCGCCGTCACATCCGGCGTGGCGGTGCCGCTTCCCGTCGAGGCGCAGCCGCCAAGGGCGAGGACCGAGCAGACGGTCGCCATCGCCAGATAAGGCACACGGCGTCCCGAACGGTAATGTTTCCGACCTGCCGGAATACTCTGGAAATCCTGGATAAGCGGCTTGGTCATCGCTTCATATCCCGCAATGATGGTGGCAAGCCAAAAGGCGCGGCAGCGCCCGCCCGGCTCTGCAACCCTGATAGTCGGCTACACCCGTCAAGAAAGGATTAATTATAAGAATTGAGGCGAACGCCTCATTTAGGGAGGGGGGCGCCGACTAGAATGAGGGCCGCGCGGCCGAAAGAGGCATAGGGAATGCGGGACGTATTGGAGGAAATCTGGCGCGGCTTGAGCGAGCGCCGCTTGGCCGGGCCGGTGTTGGCCGTTATCGGCCTGCTGGCGCTCGTCGCGCTCGGCGTGGCCTCCTGGTGGCGCGCGCCGGACAGCTTTGAGGACGGGCCGGGTATCGTCACCTTCTTCCAGATCGGCACAGGCAGTGTGGACAGCCCCTATTTTGCCGTGGGCGAGCGGCTCGCTGGGGCGATCAGCCGTCCGCCGGGCACGCCGCCTTGCGATAGCGCCGGCCCTTGCGGTGTGAAGGGGCTGGTGGCAGTGGTGAAATCCTCAGCCGGTGCCGCCGCCAATATCCGCGCGGTTGAAGCGGGTCAGTTCGAATCCGCTCTTGTCCCCGCCATCATGCTCGACCTCGCCTATCGCGGGAAGCAGCCTTTCAAGGGCGAGAAACCCTATAACGGCCTGCGCGCAGTCGCCTCCGTTTATCGGGAAAACGTCTTTGTCGTGGCAAGCCGGGGAGCTCATATCTCACGCTTTGAAGATCTGCGGAAAATGCGCATCGCCGTCGGGCCTAAAGGCTCTCCCTTGCGGGAGACGGCATTGCGGGTGTTGGCGGCATTCGGCATCGGGCCGCGCAATGCGGTCCTGAGCGACGAGCTGCCCGAGCGCGCCGCCGACCTCGCCTTGTTCGGCCAGCTCGACGCCTTTTTCATGATCGGCGAACCGCGCGCGCCGTTTCTGCGCAGCCTGACAGACCGCGGCGCCGTGGACATCGTACCGATCGATGGACCTCAACTGGAGGTGCTGCGCAAGACGGCTCCTTTCCTTGTGCCGGTGACATTGCCGGCGGGAACCTTTCGTCTGACCCCGGCCATCGAGACGCTGTCCACGCCGCTGGTTTTCATTTGCGACGTCGATACCTCTCCCGCCCTTGTGGAAGAGGTTACAAGCGCCCTCTTTTATCCGGGCAATCACATGCTGCTGTCGCCGCCTGGCTTGGACGGTCTGCTGCCTGGCGAAGGGGAGGAGGAAATGAAGATGGCGGTGGAGGGATTGCCTATTCCGCTGCATCGCGGCGCGGCGGCCTTCTTCTACAAGAAGGGCATCATATCGGAACCGCCCTCGACGCAGGTTCCGCTCGAACGCCCGTGACAAGCCTTGGACAATGCCCGCCTCAGAGGAGGCCGCGCTCTTTCATCTCGTCTTGCGCTTCTGCCGTCCACTCCTGCATGGCGGGCAGGCGCAACACGGCATCCATGTAAGCGCGCGCCGCACCGTCTTCGTCGCCAAGATCAGCCGGGTCGACGCCATAGGTGACGAAGCGCGTCACCACGGGCGCATACATGGCATCGGCCACCCCGAAGCGGCCGAACAGAAACCCCTCGTCGCCGTCGGAGAGCTGGCCGAACCGCAGACGCGCCTCGCGCCAGATCGTGACGATCCGGCGGGCATCGCCGAGCGCTTCTTCCGTATGGCCGCGACCCGGATAGCGATTGAGAATATCCATCGGCATCTCGCGGCGGAGCCCGGTGAAGCCGGCATGCATCTCCGCCGCCGCCGCGCGCGCCATGGCCCGGGCGCCCGCATCCTCTGGCCAAAGCTTCTTCATCGGGAAGAGGTCTGCGATGGTTTCGAGAATGGCGAGCGATTCCGGAATGACGAGCCCGTTCCATTTCAGCGCGGGCACCGTTCCCGCGGGGGAATGAGGCAGAATTTGCGCCTTGGTATCGGGCTGTCGGAGCCGGATGGAGCGCTCGTAAAAGGGCAGGCCCGCCTGCCGCATGGCAAGCCAGGGGCGCAGGCTCCAGCTCGACCAGTTCTTGTCGCCGATCACCAGTTCGAAATCGAAGGCCGTCATCTCTTTCACCGGTCTATGGTCCTGTTTGCGGGCGGGAAAGGGCCTATATAGTCTTTTGGACGGCAAAACGCATGCAATAGCTGTGGTCTGTCTCGCTCCGTTTCTCCTCCTATCCAAGAGGCCCCTCGTGCTCGATTTCTTTCTGGCTGACAAAGACAAGGCGGCGACGCCGATATGGCTCGTGCGCGCGGAGGATCTGGAAGGCTGGCGCAGCACCCATGCGGGAGCGGGCGCTGCATGGGTGGAGACGAGCGGCTTCAAGGGCGAGGCGGGCAAGGTGCTTCTCCTGCCCGATGCCTCCGGCGCCGTGTCGGGTGTGTTGCTGGGCACGGGCGACGGATCGGACCCTTTGATCACTGGCGCCTTGGCGTCCGCCCTTCCATCGGGCGAGTACAGGCTTGCGGGCGGGTTCGACGGCGATCCGACACTTGCCGTATTGGGGTATGCGCTCGGCACCTATCGGTTCACCCGCTATAGCGGGAAACCGCGCGACTGGCCGCGCCTCGTCCTGCCTCAGGGTGTGGACGGCGAGGAAGCGGGGAGGCTCGCCCGCGCCATGTTCCTGGCGCGCGATCTCATCAACACGCCGGCCAGCGATATGAGCCCCGCCGATCTTGCCGCCGCCGCGCAGAGCGTGGCGGATACGCATGGGGCGACGATGAGCACCATCGTCGGCGACGAGCTGCTCGCGCAGAACTATCCGATGATCCATGCGGTGGGCCGCGCAGCCGCCGTGGCGCCGCGCCTGATCGATATGCGTTGGGGTCGGGAAGACGCGCCGCGCGTGACGCTGGTCGGCAAGGGCGTGTGCTTCGATACCGGCGGTCTCGATCTCAAGCCTTCCTCCGCCATGGGCCTGATGAAGAAGGACATGGGCGGCGCGGCGGCGACGCTCGCGCTGGCCCAGCTTCTCATGGAAGACGGCCTCGATATCCGCTTGCGCCTCCTGATCCCGGCGGTGGAGAACAGCGTCTCCGGCAACGCCTTCCGGCCTGGCGACGTGCTGCAAAGCCGCAAGGGGCTGACGGTCGAGATCGGCAATACGGATGCGGAAGGCCGGCTCATTCTCGCCGATGCGCTGACCGAGGCCGACAGCGAAAGTCCCGACCTGCTGATCGATATGGCCACGCTCACCGGCGCGGCGCGCGTGGCGCTGGGTCCGGAACTGCCGCCCTTCTACACGCATGACGATGATTTCGCCCGCGATCTGGCCGCCGTCGCGCAGGCGGTTGCCGATCCGATCTGGCGGATGCCGCTCTGGAAGCCTTACGACAATTGGCTCGACAGCAAGATCGCCGATGTCAGCCACATCTCTGACGGGCCTTTCGCAGGTTCGGTGACGGCGGCCCTTTTCCTGGCGCGTTTCGTCGAAAAAGCCCGGGTCCACGCGCATTTCGACATCTATGGCTGGGTGCCGAAACCCAAACCCGGCAGGCCTGTGGGCGGTGAAGCACAGGCCATCCGGGCGCTCTTCCAGCTCATCAGACGGCAATATGGCTGAGCCATGTTTGCCTTGCGGCAGCGTGACGCGCCGATAGACTATCCCCGATGCCGGGCCCTAAAGCCCGGATGGGGGGAAGACGATGTTGGGCAGGATGGAGGCGCCGGAGGCGCTGGGACTGTGGCGGCGCGTATTGGTAGATGGTATCCGGAGCGAAAGACCGGATCTCACATCGCGCCAGCTTGCCATTATGCTCATCGTCTATCTGGATCCGCCGCCGCATACGGTACGGGGTCTTGCCGTGGCGCTGGGCGTGTCCAAGCCCGCCATCACGCGCGCCCTGGACACGCTGGGGAGCGAAGGAATGCTCAAGCGCGTACGAGACGAGGCGGACCGGCGGAATGTCTTTGTACAGCGTACGGCGAAGGGGTCTATTTTCATGGATGAGTTTGGCGAGGCCATCATCGCGGCGGCGATGAACGCGAAGGGTCAAACGGGAGAATGAGCCGGTCGCGTGCGCTGGACCGGCGGCTCAATCCGTACCGGGAAGACCTGGCCGCGGCCCATCTTCGTGGCGAAGTGAAAGCGGACCGCTTCGAGGAAGGCCAGGACATGCAGGTCGTAGCCGGCCAACTTTCCTTGCTGCGCGAACCCCGGCCGGACGCGCCCATGGATACGCAGCTTCTCTTCGGCGAAGTCTTCCGCGTCTATGAAAACAAATCGGGCTGGGCCTGGGGTCAGTCGGCGCAGGACGATTATGTCGGCTATGTCGCGCGCGAGGGGCTCGCGCCCAAACCGTCAAAGCCTACGCATAGCGTGGCCGCGCTGCGCACCTTCATCTATCCCGAGCCGGATTTGAAGACGCGGCCTGCAACGCCCGTTTCCATGAACGGGCTTGTGACCGTGATCGCGGCGAAGGGCGACTATAGCCGGATCGACCGAGGCGGCTGGATCTTCACCCAGCATCTTTCGCCTGTCGGTGCGCATGCGCGCGACTTCGTTTCCGTCGCGCAGGAATTTCTGGGCGTTCCCTATCTTTGGGGCGGCCGTGACAGCCTGGGGCTGGATTGTTCGGGGCTGGTGCAGATGTCGCTGGAGCGCGCAGGCATCTCATCCTTGCGCGATACCGACATGCAGGAAGCGACGCTGGGCGAAGCGCTGCCCGAGCCCATCGACTTCACCATGCTGAAACGGGGCGACCTCGTCTTCTGGAAGGGTCATGTCGGCATCATGCGCGACGACCAATGGCTGATCCATGCCAATGCCCATCACATGCGCGTAGCCGAAGAGCGTCTCGACATCGCCATGTCGCGCATCGCGCGCGGCGAGCATGGCCACGTCACCAGCATCAAGCGGCTGTCGTCCCTGCGGAGCTGACGGTCAGCCCGCCGCGTCCCCTTCCGGCGTGGCGACAAGGTCGAAAGCCGCCGCCATCAGCGCCTTTGTGTAATCCGTTTTCGGATGGTCGAATATCTCGTCCGCCGTCCCCGCTTCCACCACCTTGCCGTTGCGCATGACGATGATGTCGTCGGAAAGCGCACGGACCACCTTCAGGTCGTGGCTGATGAAGAGATAGCCGAGATTCATCCGCTTTTGCAGGTCGCGCAGCAGGTCGACGATCTGCGCCTGCACCGACATGTCGAGCGCGGAGGTCGGTTCGTCCAGCATCACGAAATGCGGTTCCAGCGCCATGGCGCGCGCGATCGCGATGCGCTGGCGCTGCCCACCGGAAAACTCATGCGGGTAGCGGTCCTGCACTGCCGGGTCGATACCCACTTCCTGCAGCGCACTGCTTACCCTTTCGCGGCGTTCGTCCGGTGTGAGGCCCAGCCCCTGCACGATGAGGCCTTCCTCCACGATCTGACTGATCGACATGCGCGGCGACAGAGAGCCATAAGGATCCTGAAAAACGATCTGCATCCGGCGGCGCAGCGGGCGCAGCTCGTTCTGCTTGAGGCCCTGAATATCGCGCCCTTCGAAACGCACGGGACCTTCGCTCGACAGGAGCCGCAACAGCGCAAGGCCGAGCGTTGTCTTGCCGGAGCCGGATTCGCCCACCACTCCCAGCGTGCGGCCCCGCCTGACCGTCAGCGATATGCCGTCCACCGCCTTCACATAGCCGACCGTCTTGCGCAGGAAGCCGCGTTTGATCGGGAACCAGACCTTGAGGTCGTCGGTCTCCATGATGACCGGCGCATCCTTGGCGCCTCCAAGCGCGCGGCCTTTCGGTTCGGAGGCGAGCAGGCGTTTCGTATAGGCATGCTGCGGATTGTCGAAAACGGTTTCGGTGTCGCCGCGCTCCACGATCTCGCCCTTGGTCATGACAAAGACGCGGTCCGACATCTTCCGCACCACGCCGAGGTCATGCGTGATGAGCAAGAGCGCCATGCCCATCTCGTCCTTGAGCTTCTTCAAAAGGGCGAGGATTTGCGCCTGCACCGTCACGTCGAGCGCAGTGGTCGGCTCGTCGGCGATGAGCAAATTGGGCTCATTGGCAAGCGCCATGGCAATCATCACGCGCTGGCGCTGCCCGCCCGAAAGCTGATGCGGGTAGGCGCCAAGGCGTTCCGTTGCATCGGGAATGCCCACCTTGTCGAGAAGTTCCAGCACGCGGGCGCGCAGCTTTTCGCCGCGCAGGCCCTTGTGGAGTTGCAGCACTTCGCCCACTTGCCGCTCGATCGTATGCAGCGGGTTGAGCGATGTCATGGGTTCCTGAAAGACGACGCCGATCTTGTTGCCGCGTATCTCGCGCATCGTCTTTTCGCTGGCGCCGACGAGATTGCGTCCTTCGAACATGATCTCGCCGCTGGGATGGCTTGCCTGCGGATAGGGCAGCAATTGCAGGATGGAAAGCGCGGACACGGATTTGCCCGACCCGGATTCGCCCACCAGCGCCACCGTTTCGCCGGACCGGACATCGAAGGAGATGCGGTCCACGGCCAGTATCTCTTCGCCTTCGGATCGGAAGGCGACGGAGAGGTTTTTCACGTCGACAAGCGGGGCGCTCATTGCATCACCTTGCGCGGGTCGAACGCATCGCGCACCGCCTCGCCGATAAAGATCAGAAGGCTCAGCATGACAGCGATGGAAAAGAAGCCGGTCAGCCCCAGCCAGGGCGCCTGGATATTCGCCTTGCCCTGCGCTAGCAACTCGCCCAGCGATGGCGAGCCCGGCGGCAGGCCGAAGCCCAGAAAGTCCAGAGAGGTGAGTGTGGTGATGGACGAATTCAGAATGAAAGGCATGAAGGTCAGCGTCGCCACCATTGCATTGGGCAGCAAATGCTTGAACATGATTTTCGCATTGGTGAGCCCCAGCGCGCGCGCCGCGTTCACATATTCGAAGTTGCGCCCGCGGAGGAACTCCGCCCGTACCACGCCGACAAGTGCCACCCATGAAAAGAGCAGCAATATGCCAAGCAGGATCCAGAAATTCGGTTCGATGATCGCCGCGATGATGATGAGTAGATAGAGCTGCGGCACGCTGGTCCATATCTCGATGAAGCGCTGGAAGAGCAGATCCGTCCAGCCGCCGAAATAGCCCTGCACGGCACCCGCCGCCACGCCAATGATCGACGACAGGATGGTAAGCGTCAGTCCGAACAGCACGGAAATGCGGAAGCCGTAAATGAGCCGTGCGAGTACGTCGCGCCCCTGATCGTCCGTACCAAGCCAGTTTTCCGCCGATGGCGGTGCGGGCGCGGGCACGGGCAGGTTGAGGTTGATCGTGCGATAGTCGTATTCGATAAGCGGCCAGATGATGAGCCCGTGTCCCTCCTTCTCGATGAGGTCCTTCACCACGGGATCGCGATAATCCGCCTCTGTCTGGAAGAAGCCGCCGAAATCGGTTTCAGGATAGGAAACGAAAACCGGAAAATAGGGCTCGCCCTGATAGAGCACGAAGAGCGGCTTGTCGTTGGCGATGAATTCGGCGAACAGCGTGACGACGAAGAGGATGAGGAATAACCACAGGCTCCAATAGCCGCGCTTGTTCGCCTTGAAGTTGCGCCAGCGCCGCTTGTTGACGGGGCTTATCCGGATTTCAGGCAGGGTAACGCCGGGAAGCGAGAGAGCCATGGATCAGACCTCCCTCGTTTCGAAGTCGATACGCGGATCGACCCATGTATAGGTGAGGTCCGAAATCAGCGTGATGACGAGGCTGATAAGCCCGAATATGTAGACCGTCGCAAACACCACGGGGTAATCGCGATTGACGATGGACTCGAAGGAAAGAAGCCCCAGCCCGTCCAGCGAGAAAATCGTCTCGATAAGAAGCGAGCCGGTAAAGAAGGCGCCGATGAACGCGCCCGGAAAGCCCGCGATCACGATCAGCATGGCGTTGCGGAAGACGTGGCCGTAGATCACCTGCCTCTCGGAAAGGCCCTTGGCGCGCGCCGTCATGACATATTGCTTCTTGATTTCGTCCAGGAAGGAATTCTTGGTGAGAAGCGTCGTCGTTGCAAAAGACCCGATGGTGAGCGCGGTCACCGGCAGGATGATGTGCCAGAGATAATCGAAGATTTTTGCGAAGAGGCCGAGATCGCTCCAATTGTCGGACACGAGGCCGCGCAAGGGGAAGATGTTGAAGAAACTCCCCCCTGCGAACAGCACGATCAGGAACACAGCGAAGAGAAAGCCGGGGATCGCATAGCCGATGATGATGACGGCGCTGGTCCATACATCGAAACGGCTGCCGTCCTGTACCGCCTTGCGGATACCCAGCGGAATGGAGACGAGATAGGTGATGAGCGTCGTCCAGAGCCCCAGCGAAATCGAAACCGGCAGCTTCTCCTTGACGAGCTCCAGCACACTGACATCGCGGAAATAGCTCGTGCCGAAATGAAAGCGCGAATAGTCCCAGATCATCTTGCCGAAGCGCTCATACCAGGGCTTGTCGAAGCCGAACTGCTTTTCGAGCTGTTTGATGAATTCCGGATCGAGCCCCTGTGCGCCGCGATATTTGCCGCCCATCGAGGTGTCGCCGCCCGATAGATTGGCCGATTGCGAGAAATCGCCGCCACCGCCGCCGATGCGCGCCGTGGCAGACACCGCCGTGCCCTGAATTTCCGCGATGATGCGTTCGATCGGTCCGCCCGGTGCGAACTGAACGACAACGAAACTGATGAACATGATCCCGAGAATGGTCGGGATCATCAGTAGCAACCGGCGGAGAATATAAGCGGCCATACGGTCTCTCTACTCGTTCGTGCCGGAGGCGTCGGCCTTGTCCCGGACTATCCACCAGCTTCGCAGCACGCCCCGTTCATATGCCGGTTTCTTCGCGGGGCGGTCATACATATCCCAGAACGCGAGTTGATGGGACGCCTTGTACCATTGCGGAATCCAATAATGCCCGGCCCGGAGCACGCGGTCGAGGGCCCGTGCCGCGCTCACCTGTTCTTCCGGCGTGGCCGCGGCGATGATCTTCTCGACCAGTGCATCGATCGCCGGATCGGCGATCCCCGGCAGGTTGCGTCCGCCGGGAATGTCGGCGAAGGCGGAGGACCAATAGCTTCTGATTTCGATGCCCGGCGTCAGGCTCATCGAGTAGCGCTGCACGATGAGGTCGAAATCGTAATTCTTCATGCGGTCCTGATATTGCGCGGAATCGACCAGCCGGAAGCGCGCATCGACGCCCAGAATACGCAAATTCTTGATGACGCCTGCGCAGATGCGCTCCCACATCGGGTCGTCCTGCAGGAATTCGACCGTCAGCGCCTCGCCATCGGCATTGACGCGCTTGCCGTTCTCGATGGTCCATCCCGCCTCGACGAATAGCTGCGCGGCCTTGCGCAGCATCGCGCGGTCCTGACCGGATCCGTCGGAGGAGGGCGGTGAGACCGGCTCGCCGAACACGGTCGGCGGCAGTTCGTCTTTCCATGGCGTCAGCAGCGTGCGCTCGGCATCGGAGGGCAATCCTTGCGCTTTCATGGACGAGTTTTCGAAATAGCTCTCCGTGCGCCGGTAGAGGCCGTAGAAGAGGTTCTTGTTGGCCCATTCGAAATCGAAGGCGAGCCCGAGCGCCTGCCGCACGCGCGGATCGGCAAACTTTCGCCGTCGTGTATTGATGAACCAGCCTTGCGCGCCCGACGGCGTGCCGACCGGCAGTTCGAGCCGTTTGACGCGGCCATCCTGCACGGCGGGAAAATTATACTCAGTCGCCCAGACGCGCGAGGTGAACTCCTCGCGCAGCGTATAGGCGCCGGTCTTGAAAGCCTCGAACTCCGCCGTCCGGTCCCGGAAATACTCGAAGCGCAGCCGGTCGAAATTCCATTGGCCGACATTCACATTGAGGTCGCGGGCCCAATAGTCGGCCACCCGCTCATAGGTGAGGAACCGGCCGAGCTTGAAATCGCCGATGCGGTAGGGGCCGCTGCCCAGCGGCGGCTCGAGCGTGGTCTCGTCGAATGTGTTGGCGGTGTAATAGGCCTTCGAGAAGATCGGCAGCTCGCCCGCGATGAAAAGCGGCAGGTCGCGCGTCTGTTTGCCGGTGAAGCTAACCTTCAGCACATGCGGCCCGTCCGCCGCCGCGTCTTTCATCTCGCGCAGGTTCTGTGAAATGAGCGGATGCCCCTGCTGCTTGAGCAGCATGAGTGAGAAGGCGGCGTCCTCGGCGGTCAGCGGCGTGCCGTCGTGAAAACGCGCTTCTTTCCGCAGGCGGAATGTCAGCACATTGCCGTCGGGAGAAAGTTCCGCGCTTTCCGCGACGAGCCCATAGACGGCGCTTGGTTCGTCATAGGCGCGCACCATCAGCGTGTCGAAGACGAGATCGAGCCTTTGGGCCGCATTGCCTTTGAGGATATAGCCATTGAGCGTATCGAATGTCGTGAAGCCCGCATTATAGGCCGCCGTGGGGCCGACCTGCGAAAGCATGCCGCCCTTCGGCGCATTCGGGTCCACATAATCGAAATGGGCAAAACCGGGCGCATAATTGAGCCCGCCGAAAAACGACATGCCGTGCCGCGGTCCCGCGCCCGCCACCTTGACCGGCCTGCTGCCCGCGGCCATGGCCGGCAAGGAGGGGAAGGCAATTCCTCCAACTCCCGCGGTCGTGGCCGCGCCGGCAAGGATCAGGAAATCGCGGCGCGCCAGCGAGAGCTTGCCGCTCATTGGGCGGCATCCCCGGTGTGCCACCAGATGTTCGGAAAGCCGATCGCATAGCCGGGCATGGTTTCGGGATGGGCGATGCGCGACCAATAGGCGACACGGAAATAGCCCGCATACCACTGCGGCACGACATAATGCCGCCAAAGCAGCACGCGATCGAGCGCATGGGTCGCCGCGACGAGATCCGCCCGGCTCTCCGCATAGATGATCTTGTCGATCAGCGCGTCGACCACCGGATCGCAGATGCCGATCACATTGCGGCTGCCCGGCGTCTTGGCTGCCTGGCAGCTCCAGAAATCGCGCTGTTCGTTTCCCGGCGACATGGATTGCGGGAAAGACTGGACGATGATGTCGAAATCGAAATTGTCCACGCGGTTTTCATATTGAGACGTATCGACGGTGCGAACGGTCGCGTCGATACCGAGCCTTTCCAGCGATTGTCGGTAGGGCAGGACGATGCGCTCGAACATGGGCGAGGAGAGCAAAAATTCGACGCTCAGCTGTTCGCCGGTCTCCTTGTTGACGCGCTTGCCGTCCTTGATGATCCAGCCCGCCGCGTTCAGCAGGTCGTCGGCCTTGCGAAGGTTGGCGCGATTGTTCCCGCTGCCATCGGTTTTCGGCGTTTTATAGGGCTCGGTAAAAAGAGCCTTGGGCAGTTTGTCCCTGAAGGGTTCCAGAAGTGCCAGTTCCTCACCCTTCGGGATGCCCGAAGAGGCGAGTTCCGAATTGGCGAAATAGCTGTTCGTGCGCGTGTACTGGCCATAGAAGAGCGCCTTGTTGGCCCATTCGAAATCGAACGCATAGTCGAAGGCCTCGCGCACACGCGGATCGCTGAACTTGTCGCGGCGCAGGTTGAAAGCGAACCCCTGCATGCCCTGATTGTTGTCCGTGTCGATTTTCTCGAGTTTGACGCGCCCGTCCTTCACGGCAGGAAAGTCGTAGGCGGTCGCCCAGTTCTTCGCGCTCGTTTCGATGCGAAAATCCACACGGCCCGTCTTGAAGGCTTCCAGTGCGACGGTGGGATCCTTGAAATACTCGAAGCGCACGCGGTCGAAATTGTTCTGCCCCACATTCACCGGCAGGTCTTTCGCCCAATAGTCCTTCACACGCTCATAGGTGATGCGCCTGGGCGTCTCCACCTTGGCGACCCTGTAGGGCCCGCTTCCCAGCGGCGGCTCCAGGGTCGTCTTGGTGATGTCGCGCGCCTTGCCGTCCGCGTTCTTGCCCGTCCAGTAGTGCCGCGGCAGAACCGGCAACTGGCCGACGATCTGCGGCAGCTCGCGATTGCCTTTTTCAGAGAAACTGAACCTCACCTTGTCGCCCGGCAGTTTCTCCGCCTTCTCCACATTGCGGTAATAGGCATTGTAGAAAGGATTGATCTTCTTCAGCTCGTTGAAGCTCCAGATCACATCTTCCGGGGTGATGGGCGTGCCGTCATGGAAGCGGGCTTCCTTGCGCAGCGTATAGGTGACCGACGAAAAATCGTCCGGATGCGACACCGTTTTTGCGACAAGCCCGTATTCGGCGCTTGGTTCGTCATAGCTGGGCGCCATCAGTGTGTCGTAGATGAGCGACAGGCCGGCGGCCGGGTTGCCTTTGACGATGAAGGTGTTGAGGCTGTCGAAGCCGCCCGTCGTCCCCATGGCGACCTCGCCGCCCGTCGGGGCGCCAGGGTTCACATAGTCGAAATGGGTGAAGTCGGGGCCGTATTTCAGCTCGCCGAAAAGCGAGGATCCATGGCGGGGCGTGTCGTCTGCCTGGGCCTGGTGAAAGGGCGCGGTCAGAAAGGCGCCGATCGTCAGCGCGGCCAGCATGGCGGTCGCATATCGCACTTGGGTCCTCCTCCTTCTTGCGGTCATGTCATGGCCGGCGCGGCGTCCCGATACCGTACCGGTCATTTCCATTCCGTATTGGGAATAAGACCATTTTTAGCCATATGAACGCCAAAACAAAACGCGCCCGGAAATTTCCGGGCGCGCTCCGCATTAAGCTTTCGTAAGAGAGGGCGGTTATTCCGCCTTCGTCTCTCCGCCGGCATCCGCCGGGGCAGCGGCGTCGCCGCCTTCTTCAGCCGGGGCGGCTGCGTCGCCACCCTCTTCGGCCGGGGCTTCCTGCTTCACTTCCGGAAGCGGCAGGTTGGAGCCCAGCGTGTTCAGATAGGCGATCACGTCGGCGCGCTTCTCGTCTTTCTTGATACCGGCAAAGCCCATCGCCGTGCCCGGCGCATAGTCCTTCGGGCTTGTCAGGAAGTGGTTCAGGTCCTCGAAGGTCCATGTGCCGCCGATCTTCTTCAGCGCATCCGAGTAGCTGAACCCCGGGAAGGTCGCGACCTTGCGGCCCACCACGTGATAGAGGTCCGGACCGATCTTGGCGCCGGCGCCTTCCTTGAAGTTATGGCAGGCG